>DAORGN010000119.1:0-15557 GCA_035340095.1 Pseudomonadota bacterium
GGCACGCTGGCGGTGCCGCCGCCGATTCTGTGGACGTGTGAGCTTTCAGAAGGCGGTGGCCAACTGATCTGTCACGACGCGCCGATGCAAGGACAGACGCTTTCGCATGTGCTGCGTCTTCCCGCGTCGGAACCGCTGTGCAGTCCAGAGCTTTTTGCTCGGCTTGCGGCGGGGGAAACGGTGGCGCTGACGGTGTCTTCCAATCGGCCCAGCGTCGTCGAAGACATCACCACGCCGTGGCCCCTGCGGCTGACGCTGCGCAAGCTGGCTTTGCCCAAACCCGTCGATGGCGGCGGGCTTCTTTTGACGGTGGCCGTCGAAGACCTGAGCTTTAGTCAGCAAATCCGGCGCGAAAGTCTGCTCGCCAAAGAGCGGCTCGCCAAAGTGATGCGATCCGTCGGTGATGCGATCCTGACGCTCGATCCCAAAGCGGTGATTCAGCAGGTCAACGACGCCAGTCAGAAAGTGCTCGGTCTTTCGCCCGACGAGCTGTGCGGCAAGTCAGTGCTCGATCTGGCGGCCACCCCGCGCGCCCGTCTACAGCTCGAGGAGCTGCTTCGCCACCTGCCCCATACCGGGTTTGCCGAGGCTGAACTTCGGCTAAAACGTCCGACCTCACGCAAGTCGACCCGTTTTTTGGGGCATGTCTCGGCGCTTTTGCTCGGGGACGACAGCGGTCTGCCCGCCGGGGCGGTGTTTCGCGTGCACGACCAAACCGAACGAAAGCGCGACGACGCCGAACGACAAGCGCTGCGGCTGCGGCTGCTCCAGTCGGAACGGCTGTCGGCGCTGGGTGAAATGGCGGCACGGATTGCCCACGAGGTCAGAAACCCGCTGGTGTCGATTGGGGCCGCCGCGCAAGTCATCGCCGAGGAGCTGCCGCAAGACAGTCCGGTTCGGCCCGAAGCGGTCGCGATTGGCAACGAGGTGCAGCGGCTCGATCGGATTTTGCAAAATGTGCTGCGATTTGCCCGTCCGACCCGCGCCAGCGTCCAGCGCACCGACGTGGTGGCCGTGCTGCGCGAAGTCGTCGATCTGCTGCGTGGCAAAGCCCGTGGTTTGACCCTGCGCGTCGACGTTCCCGAATCACCGCCCGGCACCGGAGTGGCCGCACTTATCGACGGAGATCAGCTTCGGCAAGTGCTATGGAACGTGATCATCAATGCCTGCGAAGCATCGACGCCCGGCGATCCGAACCGATCGCTGATTGAGTGCACGGTACGCAAGCAGCGCGGCGGCGCCCCGCAAGACCGCCCGGTGCTTATTACCGTCGCTGACAGCGGTGCCGGAATCAGCCCAGCCGCCCGTCGTCGCGTCTTCGATCCATTTTTTTCGACCAAGACGCGCGGCACTGGGCTCGGACTTGCGATAAGCAAACAGATCATCGAAGAAGCCGGCGGACGGATTCGCCTGCTCAACCGTCAGAGCGGCGGCACCCGCGTCGTCATCGAGCTGCGGGTCACGCCCTATCCCGACAGCAATCCGTCTAGTGGCCGGGGCCGTCCATTGGCTCAGTGACTTTGCGCGCGACCATGAAGATGACCGCCATCGCAAAGTACGCACCGACGAACGGCCACGCCGGCTGAAGCTTCACGACGGTGTCCGCTGGGCCAAAGCCATACGAGTGAATCAGTCCCGTCGCACTCACCGCTGCACCGGCCAGACACCACATGCTCGCGCGCTCGAAGCGCCTTTCGATCACTTCGACGGTGGCCGCCGCCAGCAGCATCGACGTAAAGATAAAGCCTTGCTCCAGCGCAAACGCGCCTTCGATGAACGTGTCGGACGCATGAAACGCCGCGTACAGCTTGTCGGAAAACACCGGGCCACCGGGGCTGCCATAGCCACCCACGCGCAGACCCGTCTTGGCCAAAAGCGAACCCCACGCCGCCACACCCGGCAAAATCCCGAGCACGACTGCCGGCGCGTGCTCTTTCGGCGTCGCTTGGAACGACTGCGCCGTGATGACAATGCCGATCCACAGCACGATCGCCATGCCCGCATCGATCGGCACCGCCCACGCGATGTAACCCAGGGTTCCGGTCAGGCAGACCAGCGTCGCAAACACGCCATTTAGGATCGAATAACCGGCCCGCGCCCCCAGCGCTTTCCAGCCGGGATGTCCGATGTAAATCGTCGTCGGAAAGCACGAACCAAACAGCGCCGCCACGATCGCGCCCAGCCCGTTTACGGCCAGCGAGGGTCGCGTTGGATAGGAATCGCCCGCCGCTTCCGCCGATTCGACGTTTTGCAGCGATCCGATCAGGTCAAACAGCGCAATCGGCACGATCACCGGCAAAAACCGCCACAAAAGTCCCTGCCCGAGCGCTGGAAACAGATCGCCGACCACCGGAATCGGCAGATGCAGCCCCATTTTCATCACTGGCTGCGCCACCGGGGCCAGCTTCGTCGCCCACGCCAGCGCCGTACCGATTCCCACCGCAACGAGCCCGCCCGGCAGTCCGCCTTTGAACTTGACCCGCCCAAAGTAGGTCAAAAGCACAATCGACAGCGTCGCCAGACCGACAATCGGATGGGCGAACGTGCGAAACAAAAATCCCAGCGAAATAAAGCCGAGCGCAATGCCAGACAGCGTCGACAAAAGCGCAGCTCGTGGCGTTGCTTTGCGCACTTTTTCGGCAAACAGCGACCCGAGCAGCGTGATCACCCCCGACCCCAGGCACGCTGTCAGACCCGCATGCCAGGCCAGCCGCGCCGGATCGGGATGTCCCGCCGCCTGCGCGCTGATCTTCGTCGGAAGCATCACCAAAAACACGTATGCCAAAAGCGACACCGTGTTGATGCCGTAAGGCAGCGCGCACACATCGGTCCGTCCCGTTTCCGCAGCCAGCTTCAGCGCTTGTCGCGAATAGAAGATGTTGCCAAGCAGAAGCGAGACCGCCGCGCCCGGCAGGATGCGACCGTAGAGCAGCTCGTCGGGCAGCTCCAGGACGTACTTGCAGAGCGTGTTGATCAGCAAAAGCTGAACCAAGTTATCGAGCGCGAGACCAAAAAACCCGTCAATGTCGCCGCGCACCAGCCAGCGCATACGTCCCCCAGTTAGGAAAACCAGACCAGCATAAACCAAAGGGAAGGCGGAAGGATAGAGCGCTGTTAGTCGACGATTTCGATCGCGCCGAGCGATTCGCCATACCGCAGCCAAGCCAGGTTGCGCAAAAGCACGCTGCGATCATCGGCAAACGAGCGAATCAGGTGGGACGGCAGCCGCTTGACGGCATCGGTCAGCTCGGGCTGGCTGTCAAAACCAAGCTGCGGAGCAAAATCGCTGACGCGCAGCGACAGTCGCGGTAGATCGCTCGGCGGGGGCGACGGATGTTTGGCCAGTCGCGGGTCGATCGCCGCCGAGATGTCCGCCGCTGCCGCCATCCGTTTCGAGGTATTGGCAATCCCAAAGCGAGTCCGCAGCGTCGCGCCCACCGACGTGTGATCGTACTGCGTCGAATCGACAAAGCCCTTGCGCACCGTCGGACCAATCAGCAGCGTCGGCACCCGAAAACCAACCTGGGCAAAATCGGGATTGTCATCGGGCAGCGTAGGCGGCGCCACATGGTCATAAAAGCCACCGTGTTCGTCATACGTGATCACAAACAGCGTCCGCGACCACTGCGGGCTCTGAAACACGGCGGTCAGCAGCGTCGCAATCAGCGCCTGCCCAAGCTGCACGTTGTGGCTTGGATGATCGTCGTTTGCCAAAAAGTCGGGATCGATGATCGAAAACGGCGGCAGCGTCCCGTTTTTGCAGTCTTTGAAAAACTCGTCGAGCTTGGCGCTCGGGTTGATTTGCAGCATCTTGCCCGGATACGCGCCCCAGTACCAAGCCGCCGCGCCGGCAATGTAGTTTTTGCCGACGAAGCCTTTGTCTTTCATGCGTTCCCACAGCGTCGTCGGACCGCCGGTGACAAAGCCGGTGTTGTCTTTTTTCCCGCCCGACGAGCCAGCGTGAAGATAAAAACGGTTCGGCCACGTCGGCCCCATCACCGACGCAAACCAGCGATCACACATCGTGAAGCGGTCCGCGAGCGCGTAGTAGTACGGAAGCTGGCTGCGATCGTAAAAGCCCATCACGTCGGGGCCGTACTTTTCGCCGTGGCGCGCGATGTATTCTTTGACGAAGCCATCGTTTTTGCCGCCGCCAAACTGGGTGTGACAGGAATCCCAGCCGTGTGGCGGATCTTTGGGTTCGTAGTTTAGGAGCTTGGCGACTTTTATCAGGTTGCCCTTGCCGTCGGGATTGCTCTCGTTTCCCGAAAGACCGCTTGGGCGGCGACTGCCCGGATAGCGCGCGTCGCTCTGCATCGTCCCGAGGTAATGGTCAAACGACCGATTTTCCATCATCAGCACGACGACGGCATCGATTCCGGCGAGCAGTTCTTTGGGCGTCTGCGGCAACAGTTCGTCCAGGTCCTTTGGCATCGCCAGGTCGGGCGGCGATGCGTAAGCGTCGGGCCCACCCGTTTCGTCGCCGAGCGGGATCATGCTTTCCCCCCCGACACAGCCGACCGACAGCGCCGACAGCGAAACCCCCAGGTGCTTGAGTGCTCGTCGTCTGGAAATCCCTCGTTTTTCACGACTTTGGGTCATCGTCACTCCTTGCCGAAGGCCGGACCATAGGTCAAGCGATGCCGCGCGAACAAGGGTCGATCGCAACACCGCCCGGTGCCGTCGCCCGCATGCCCCGTCGGGCCCGTTTGTGGCTAGGCTCGGGCCCAAAAGACGCGCTAAGATCGCAAGCCTTCGGCGTAGCTCCGCTGCGCCACAAGGGGGACTCGTGGGGATCGTTTGTGAAAGCCAAGTCTGCCAAGTGACGGTTCATGCCCGCGGTGCCATCGTGACGCGCCGCGTTGAAGTACCGCAGACCACCGCCCTGCCCGACGGAGACATCGAGCTTGTCATCCCAGAAGTGACCGCCCGCTGCGAGGCCGGCAGCTTCCGCGCCCAGCTTGATCCGGGTCGACGCATCGTCCTGCAAGTCGAAAGCGTGCTGGAGCCGCCCAAAAGCCCGGTTCAGACCGGCGCAAGTCAGGCCAAGCTCGACGAGCTGAAGCTCAAAATGGACCGGCTGCAAGCGGAGATCGAGCGACTTGGCACCCAGCGGCAGCGGCTCGCCAAACAGTTTCCCGATCCGGCGCTGCGCACCACGTCGCTGGTTGAAAAAGTCGATGAACGGATTGCTGACGCCATTGCGACGGCAGGACTGCTCGCCGAAGTGCAGAAGCAACTGGGCGACAAGCAGCAACTGCTGGAACAGCAGCTCGCCGATTTGGCGCAGGAAAAGTCCGCGGCAGAGCTTCGCCACAGCCAAGCCCCGTCGAGCGAAAAACAAGGACGGAGCCAGCCGACACGGCGAGTGACGGTTCGCATGACCGGCGCCGGACCCGTCAGTGGTTTGCTGATTTCGTATGTGGTGCCGGCGGCGCGGTTTTTTCCTACCTATACGCTGCGGCTTCTCGACGGAGGCAAGCGTGCAAGTTGGTCGATTGATGCGCACGTTGCGCAGATCAGCGGCGAAGACTGGAATGGCGTGCGACTGTCGCTATCAACGGCGGATCTGATCTTCGATGCGCGGCTGCCCGAGCTTCCGTCGCTGCGTTTCGGTCGAGCCCAGCCCCCGGCGCGCCGCGGATATCGCCCAGCTCCCGACGGACTGGAACGACTTTTTGCCGGTTATGATCGGGGATTTGGTCCGGCTGCGCCGACGCCAACCGATGGGATGCTCGCTGAATCGAGCCTTGTGCCGTCGCCCCCCGATAGAACCCCGCTCACCGATGCGCTGCATTTTGACGACAGCCTGAGCGACGAACCGACGTGGGCCACCCGCGCCGAAACCGCCGATGCCGAGCTGGCCAAAAAAGGCGGGCCACCGCCGCTGGAAGTCGCCGAATATGCCGCGCCACCGCCACCACCTCGCGGAGCGCCTCTGCCGCCGCCATCGGCGATGTTTGCCATGGCACCGCCGGCCCCACAAGCCCCGGCCCCGTCGCGTTTTCAAAGTGCGCCCGCGCGATCCGGCGGTGCAGCCAGCTTGGGCGCCGAACCCAAGCGCAAACGGATGGCGAAAGAAGCCCCCGGCGGTGGAGGCGGTGGTTACGACGACGAGGGTGGCGCCGGTTTTGATAGCCAAGGTGCGGTCCCCAGCTTCGATGAAGCCGCCCCGCCCGACGGAATCGAACCGCAGGATGCCTGGCTCGATTTTGATCAGCTTCAGCTTAGCGGCCCCGAAGATCAGATGTTTCGCGGCAAGCTGAAGCGGCGCAGCGACGATCAATCGCGCAGCAAGCTACAGCAAGCGGTGCGCACGATCGAAAAACTGCAAGCTCCGACGGGACTTATCGATCCGATCGTGTCGCGCGGACAGTTTGACCATCGCTACGACGCAGAAGGACTTATCAAGATTCCGTCGGACGGCAAGCTGCACCGCGTCGCCATCTTGACCGCCGAGGGAAGTCCGCATTTGCACCTCATCACCGTCCCGCGCGAGCGTGCCGACGTATATCGCGAGGCGGAGCTGAAAAACCCCTGCGATGCGCCGCTGCTCAGCGGTCCCGTCGAGGTCTTCGTCGACGGCGGGCTTTTGACCACCGATTCGATAAGCCACGTCGACAAAGGCGGCAGCGTCCGCGTCGGCATGGGCTGCGAAGACCGGGTCCGCGTCGCGCGCAACGTCCGCGCCGAAGAGGAAAGCACCGGGCTTCTCGGTGGCTCGACGGCGATGACCCACACGGTCAGCATTGAAGTCAGCTCGTCGCTTGGGCAGCCGATTCAGATCGATGTGCTCGATCGAATGCCGGTCAGCGAAGACAAAGGGCTCACCGTCGAAATGGTGTACGAAAAACCGCCGCACACGCCGTATGACCAGGCCGAACGCGGCGCTCCGATTCGTCGCGGCATGAGATGGCGGATGCCAATTCCCGCCGGTGGCAAGGTCAAGATCGAATACCAGTACCGCATCGGCTTTTCGGCCAAGAGCGAGATCATCGGAGGCAACCGCCGTGACTAACGGAAGCCAGCAGACCGAAGTGCAGCGGATCGAGCTTGATACCAAGCCGCTGCGGGTGACGCTTTTTGAAGATCGCGCCGAGGTGGTGCGCCAAGCCAAAGCGCAGTTGCCGACGGGAACGGTGATGGTCAGCCTGCGTGGGATCACGCCGCTCGTCGACGATCAGAGCGTGCAGCCGATGCTCAGCGGAACGGTCAAGCTTTTGTCATCGCAGGTGACACGGCGCAGCCACGAAGCTCCGACGGGTAGTGAAACCGAGCTTAGCGAAAGCGAAACCGACCAAAAACAAGCATCGGCGCGGCGCGTCGCGGCGGAGCGTGCACTGGAAGTTGCGCAGGTTCACGAAGGCCGCACAAGTGCCCTGTTGCTCGCGTGGATCGTTGCGCTGGGTCGCGTACCGCAGGGGGCAGCGACGGGGCTGGCTGGCTGGCGCGCGGCACTGACGCAGCTTCTTTCGGCGCAGACAGGCGCGCTTGATCAGCTGAGCGCGGCGCAAAAAGAGATCCTTGCGGCCAAGCAGGACGAAAAGCGCGCCCAGCTTCGTTATCAGGCGGCGCGCAGGCTGCGACCCCGACGGGAATCGACGATTGATCTCCAGGTCGAAGTGCCGCAAACGACCGTCGTGACCGTCGAAGTGACGTACATTACGCCGTGCGCGCTGTGGCGGCCCGAACACCTGGCGCGGCTTTCGCAAAACCCCGACGGAACTGCTGTGCTGCAAGTGGTCACGTCAGCGGTGGTCTGGCAGCGCTGCGGCGAAGAATGGAACGGCGTCGTCTGTCGCTTTTCGACGGCGCGCCCGGCCCAGCATGCATCGCCGCCGCTGCTTAGCGAAGATCAGCTCCGGCTGCGACGCAAAACCGACGCCGAGCGCCGCACCATCATCGTCGAAGCCCGCGAACAGAGCATCGCCGTCGCTGGACTTGGTCGCGGCAGCCAAAAAGTCGAGGAAATGCCCGGCGTCGATGACGGTGGCGAACCGCTGACTTTTGAAGCCAGCCGTCCGGTTCAGATTTTGTCGACGGGTCAGCCGGTGCGGATCGAAATCGCCCAAGTCACCATGCCCGCCCAGGTCGAGCGCGTCGTCTTCCCCGAACGCGGCATGGCAGCCCACCTGCGCGCCACCGCCACGCTATCGGGGCCCAGACCGCTTTTGGCCGGTCCGGTCGTGCTCTTGCGCGGCAGTGAGCTGTGCGGACGCGGACGCACAAACTTCGTCGGACGAGGCGAGCCATTCGAGCTGGGCTTTGGTCCCGACGACGGCATCCGGGTTCGCCGCCAGACCAGCGAGGAGCGCGAGCAAGCCGCAATCACCGGCACGCAGCGCATCGCTCGCACCGTCAAGCTGTTCGTCAGCAACCTCAGCGGCAGAAGCCGCAAGCTGACCATCACCGAGCGGGTTCCCGTAAGCGAAATCCGCGAAGTCGAAATCAGCGTCGAAAAAACCAGCGGCATGCGCTGGGACGGCAAAGACGGCTTTGCCCACTTCGATGTCGAAGTCCCCGGTCGCGCCACCAAAGAGCTTTTGCTGAGCTACCACATCGAAGCGCCAAGCCGAGTCCAGCTTCCCCCCGCATAGCGACGACGCTCCTGCAAAAGTGACACAAAACATGTCACCCGAAGTGGCACTCATATATCACCCGAAGTGACACTCGTATGTCACCCAAAGTGACACCCATCGGGAAGCCGAGACGCGCAGGTCAGTTGGCGCGCTTTTGGAAGCAGCTTGGGCAGCCGCAGCGGCTTTGCAGCGAAACGATTTCGTCGCTGGGCAAGTCGGCCAGTCGGCCTAGTTCGACGGCACACATGCCCCGCTGATTGACCGCTTCGACGACGCGCTGGAGCAGAAGGAGCCACAGCTTCGCCCGACAGCGCTCGCCAAGCGAGCCTGGCAGCGGAAGCGGTGGCGAAGCGAGGGGCGGTCTCATCGAGGGTTTTTCCTTGCTGGCGGACTCGTCGGGAAGCGCGGCGCATCATAGCCACAAGCGATTTTGGCACCAGAAAATCTTCACTTGGCCTTTACAGCGTCGGCAGATGCGTTGTAAAGCCAGGGCCAAGGCCACAATGTCTAGTCACGATCCGCAAATGGAACAGTTGGTTGCCGAAGTCGCTCGTCGCGTCGCGGCCCGCTTAGGTGGTAGCCAGCCACTGGTTCAGCTTGGTACGGCGCCGTCGCTCCGCGAACAACCTTGCCCCGATGGTCCGTCGGAAAACTGCACGGCCTGCGGGCTGTGTACGGTGCGTCGCCCGGAAGCCGTGCAAAACATCGTCAGCGAAGGCGCAAGCCGCGTCGGTTCGGGTCTTGGGACGGGACAGACGCCCGACAGCATCGCCCAGATGATCGACCACACGCTGCTGAAAGCCGATGCCACAGCGGCGGAAGTCGAAAAGCTGTGTTCCGAAGCACGGACGTACCGTTTTGCGTCGGTGTGTGTGAACTCTGGCTTTGTTCCGCTCGCCAAGCGGCTTTTGCGCGGGTCGGGCGTGATGGTCTGTGCCGTCGTCGGTTTCCCACTCGGAGCGATGGCACCAAACGCCAAAGCGTTTGAAGCGCGCGAGGCTGTCCGCGCCGGTGCCGAAGAGATCGACATGGTGATAAACCAGGGTGCGCTCAAGTCGCGTGACTATGCGCTCGTCCACGAGGACATCCAGAAAGTCGTCGAGGCGTCGCGCCCGGCCAAGGTCAAAGTCATCCTCGAAACCGGCGCGCTGAACCAGGAAGAAAAAGTCGTCGCGATTTCTCTGTCCAAGGTCGCGGGCGCCCATTTTGTAAAAACGTCGACGGGGTTTGGTCCCGGCGGCGCCACCGTCGAAGACATCGCACTGATGCGCAAGCTCGTCGGCCCGGACATGGGCGTCAAAGCGTCGGGCGGCGTGCGATCCTGCGACGATGCCCAAAAAATGAAAGCAGCCGGCGCGAGCCGGATCGGCGCCAGCGCGTCTGTCGCCATCGTCAAAGGTTGTTCAACGCCCGCGCCGAGCGAAGCCCCGAGCAAATATCCAAATCGTCCTTGGCTTGCGAACCGCCAAGCCAAACCAAGCGCCGCTGCGGCTCCGACGGGAAAACCGTCCGCTTACTAGCGACGCCCGCTGGCTTTGCGCAGAATCTAACAGGATATCGACCGACGGGAAGGACGAGAGAAGATGACGAACGCGGAAGCGCCGTTTGATCGCGTGGTGCTGATTGTGCTCGATTCGTGTGGCTGTGGTTCGTCGCCAGATGCAGACCGTTACGGTGACGCGGGGGCGAACACGCTGGGTCACATCGGCGAGCGCGTCGGCGGAATCCGACTACCCAACTTGGCGGCGCTGGGGCTTGGCAACGTCACCCAGATTCCCGGTGTGCCGCCCGTCGACAAACCGCTCGGTGGTTTTGGCCGGATGCGGGAAAGTTCGCGCGGCAAAGACACCACGACAGGGCACTGGGAACTGGCTGGGCTCGACGTGCAGAGCGAGTTTCCGACCTATCCAAGTGGCTTTCCCGCCGACATGATTGCGCGCTTTTCGCAAGCGACGGGACGGGGCGTGCTGGGCAATCGGCCTGCTTCGGGAACCACGATTCTCGACGAGCTGGGGCCCGAACACCTGCGCACTGGATCGCTCATTGTCTACACGTCGGCGGACAGCGTGTTTCAAATCGCCGCGCATGAACAGGTCGTGCCGCTGGACGAGCTGTATCGGGCCTGCGAAGTCGCGCGCAAGCTGTGCGACGAAAAAAACATCAGCCGCGTCATCGCAAGGCCATTTGTCGGCGAGCCGGGACGGTTTAAGCGAACCTACAACCGTCGAGACTACGCCATGCCACCGCCGCAAGAGACGGTGCTGTCGCGGCTTGCAAGCTCGGGCCAGCCAGTGGTCGGCGTCGGCAAAATTTGGGACATCTTCGCGGGTCACGGCATCACCGACAACATCCACAGCGAAGGAAACACCGACGGTCTGCGGCTGACCCTGGATGCGCTTTCGCAGACGAAACGTGGCCTGATTTTTGTCAACCTGGTCGACTTCGACATGCTGTATGGGCACCGTCGCGATCCGCAGGGTTACGCCCGCGCGCTGGTCGAGTTTGACGAATTTTTGCCGTCGCTGCACAGCAAGCTGACGCCGCGCGACTTGGTGCTTCTGACTGCCGATCATGGCAACGATCCGACGTGGACGGGCACCGATCACACCCGCGAAGACGTCCCGCTGCTCGCGTTTACCACCACTGCACCGTCGCCGCAGACGGCTGACATGGGCCTGCGGTCCGGCTTTTTCGACGTTGCCCAGACGCTCTGCGATGCCTTTGCCCTGCCGGCTTGGTCGCGCGGCAAAAGCGTGCTGCCCCACCTTCTACCGTCCTGAGCGCACTTTCTCGTCGCTCAGCCTCTTTACAAAGAGTCCCGATGGCCACATACAACCCGGTTGAAATCATCCGCAAAAAACGTGATGGAAACGTCCTCAGCAGCGACGAAATCCGTCAGTTTGTTTCCGATTACGCGCAAGGCAAGCTGCCCGACTACCAAGCGGCGGCGCTGTTGATGGCGATTTACTTTACCGGCATGTCCGAAGGTGAGCTTCTCGCGCTCACCGACGCGATGCTGCGATCGGGCGAAGTGATTAGCCTGGGCGACGTGCCGGGGCTCAAGATCGACAAGCACTCGACGGGAGGCATCGGCGACAAAATCTCGCTGCACCTGGCCCCGGCGGTGGCGGCATGTGGCGTCAAAGTGCCGATGATTTCGGGCCGCGGACTTGGGCACACCGGCGGCACGCTCGACAAGCTGGAGTCGATTCCTGGTTTTTCGACGCGGCTGTCGGTACAAGAGTTTCGCACCGTGCTGCGTCGGGCCGGGCTGTCGCTGATTGGGCAGACCGATACGCTGGTTCCCGCCGACAAAGCGCTGTACGCGCTGCGCGACGTGACGGCGACGGTGGAATCGATCCCGCTGATTGCCGCATCGATCATGTCGAAAAAGCTGGCCGAAGGCATTGATGGGCTGGTGCTCGACGTGAAGGTCGGTTCGGGCGCATTTATGAAGACGCGCGACGCGGCGTACCAGTTGGCGTCAACGCTGGTGGCGATTGGTCGACGGGCGGGCAAGCAAGTAACGGCGTTTTTGACCAACATGGATCAGCCGCTCGGTCGCTACGTCGGCAATGCCGCGGAAGTGATCGAAACGCTGCAAGTGCTCGAAGGTGGCGGCCCGGCGGATCTGATCGAACTAACCCGCGTGCTCGGTGGCGAAATGCTGCGGCTTGGCGGCGTGGTGGCGTCGGAAGCGGACGGCCAGGGGCGCATCCTCGAAGTGCTGCAAAACGGCGAAGCGCTCCAGCGACTGCAGCGCTGCGCGGCGATGCAAGGCGCGATGATCGACCTGCGTGACCAGAGCGAGCCGTGGCGGCAAAACTGCCTGCATCCGTATCCGGTGTACGTGGTGGCGCCCGAGGCTGGCTACGTTTCGTCGATTGATGCGGAAGCGGTGGGCTGGGCCAGCGTCGCGATCGGTGCAGGCCGCGAGCGCAAAGAAGACACCATCGATCCGGCGGCGTACATCTACCTTGATCGCAAAGTCGGCGAGCTGGTCGAAGCGGGCGAGCCCCTGTGTCACTTCGCGTGTTCCGCCGATTGGCCGGAAGGTCGACGGGAACGGGCCCACGCGCTGCTCTCTGGGGCTTACGCGATTTCGATGACCCCGCCCACGGAAAAGCCGCTGATTTTGGACGTGCTGCGATGACCGACAGACATTCCCACAGCTCGCATCTAGCAACCTACGAGGCCGTGCAGCAGTCAGCGACGCGGATTCGCAACTTCATGCCCGCGGGAGCGGCCCCAAAAGTCGCGCTGGTGCTCGGATCGGGACTGGGCAGTTATGCCGATTCGCTGACCGAAGCGCACAGCATCGACTACCGCGAAATCGGTTTCCCGAGTTCTAGCGTCCACGGCCACGCCGGCAAGCTGGTGTATGGCCGCGCGGCAGCGAATCCGTCGACGGGAAATCGCGGTGTCGAAGTGCTGCTCATGCAGGGCCGCGTGCACACCTACGAAGGCCACAGCATGCAGCAGGTGGTGCTGCCGGTGCGGACGCTCGTCGCGGCAGGCTGTCAGACGGTGGTGCTGACCAATGCGGCAGGCGGCGTCGGTGAAGGGCTGGCCGCAGGTGATCTGGTGTTGATTCGCGATCACCTAAACCTGATGGGCGATTCGCCGCTGCGCGGTCCAAATGACGACCGACTGGGGCCGCGCTTCCCCGACATGACCGATCTGTACGACAGCAAGCTGCGCGAGCTGGCACAACGAGTCGCGACGCAGCTTTTTGGGATGCCGCTGAAGACCGGTGTGTATGCCGGGCTGCTCGGGCCGCAGTACGAAACGCCGTCGGAAGTCCGCATGCTGCGCGGCCTGGGCGCTGATCTGGTCGGCATGTCGACGGTGCCCGAAGCGATTGTCGCGCGTCACATGGGCGCCAAAGTCCTGGGCATGAGCTGCGTGAGCAACCTGGCCGCCGGAATTTCGCCCGTGCCGCTGTCGCATGACGAAGTCACCGAGACAGCTGCGCGCGTTCGCGGTACGTTTTTAAGACTGCTCGACGGGATCATGGCGGCACTCGCCCACGTCGGATAGTCCGCAAGGAGAACGTACTCGATGGACCTTCGCGCCAAACAGAGCGGTGATGTCCTAGACGAAGCGACCGGACAGCCGCTGCCCCCCCTGCTTCTGGATCTGGCTGAGCGCGCACGGCAAGCCCAAGCGCTGGCCTATGCCCCGTATTCGCGTTTTCCCGTCGGTGCAGCGCTTTTGACGAGCGATGGACGGGTGTTTGTCGGGGCCAACGTCGAAAACGCTTCGTATGGACTGACGGTATGCGCGGAACGAACCGCGGTGTTTGCTGCAGTCCTTGCCGGTGCGCATCGGCTTTCTGCCATCGCGATTTGTACCAACTTGAATCCGCCCGCAGCGCCGTGTGGCATGTGTCGTCAGACGCTGGCTGAGTTTTCCGAAGATGCGGATGTGGTGCTGCTGTCGCCTCATGGCACGGCGCGACTGACCAAGCTATCGACGCTACTACCGCTCGCATTCCGTCCGAACGCGCTAATTGCGGCTGCCGAGAAAGACCCCGATGGGAACGGCAAATAACTGGCTTCTGCGCGGCGGCACACTGGTCACGGTCGATGAAACCCAGCCAGTTTTAACAGGCGATCTGTTGATCATCGATGGGGTGATTGCGGCGCTTGGGACGATTCATCCCGACGATCCGCGGCTCGCTGGGGTGCAGGTACGTGACGTGACGGGCTGCGTCGTGCTGCCCGGACTTGTGCAAGCGCACATTCATCTGTGCCAGACGCTCGGACGAGGTCTGGCCGACGATCTTCCGCTTCTGCGCTGGCTCAAAGAACGGGTGCTGCCGTATGAAGCAGCGCTCGACGAAAACGACATCGCGCTGGCCGCCCAGGTCGGCATTGCCGAGCTTTTGCTGTCGGGCACCACCAACCTGCTCGATATGGGGACGGTACGGCACCACGACGCGCTGTGTACGGCAGTCGCCAAGACAGGGATTCGCGCAACGCTCGGCAAAGCGATGATGGATCACCCGGACACGGTGCCGGCCAACCTGCGCGAAACGACCGAAGCGTCGCTGCGCGAGGCTGATGAACTGTGCCAGCGCTGGCACGGCCACGGGCGGCTGCGTTATGGCTATGCGCCGCGTTTTTTGGTGTCGTGTAGTGATTCGCTGATGCGCGGCGTGGCCGAGCGAGTAACCCAGTCATCCCGCCAAGGTCCGGGCATCCACACCCACGCCAGCGAACAGCGCGATGAAGTTGCGCTGATTCGTGACCGCACCGGGCAAGACAACGTGGCGGCCCTGCGCGCGCTGGGGGTCGGCGGACCGCGCACCGTGTTGGCGCACTGCGTCCATGTCACCGAAAAAGAGATTTCCCATCTACAACAAGACGGCACCCATGTGACGCACTGCCCATCGAGCAACCTGAAGCTGGGTTCGGGGATTGCGCCCGTGGCGCGGCTGTTGGCCGAAAAGGTCGATGTCGCGCTCGGTGCGGACGGCGCGCCCTGCAACAATCGGCTGGATGGTTTTGCCGAGCTGCGGCTGATGGCGATTTTGCAAAAAGGACTGCTGGGTCCGGAAGTGCTGCCAGCAAAAACGGCGCTGCGGATTGCGACGCTGGGTGGCGCCAAGGCGCTGGGACAAGACGATGTCGTCGGCAGTCTGACGCAAGGCAAACGAGCCGATGTGGTGGTGGTCGGCCCGCACAGCCCCGGACAGCTGCCTGCGCACGATCCTGTTTCGATGCTGGTCTACGCGACCCAAGGCAGCGATGTCAAAGACGTGTTTGTAGACGGAGAACTGCTGGTCGCAAGCGGCGAGCTGACCCCACGCACCGGACTTGATGTCGAACGTCTGCGTGCCGAGTGCGCCGATCGGATGCCGAAGCTGCTTCGCCGCGCCGGCATCGCCTGTTGAAGCGGATTACTTGGACTCTTTGCTGCCAATGATGGTGAGGTTGGCGCCGACCTGAACCTGGACCGGCTTGCCGTCCACCA
>DAORGN010000120.1:0-15341 GCA_035340095.1 Pseudomonadota bacterium
ACATCGACAAACAGACGTGGAACCGTCGCTATCGCGGCTTCATGGAGAAGATCAAAACCGGGTCGCTGTTCGAAGTGGCCGAAGTGTTTCGCGATCTTTACCGACTGAAGAATCAGAAGACGCTGTCGTTTGGTGAACGCCGGATGCTCGACACCGCGCGGACGCTGATTGTGAAGGAGCTTTCGGTCGCCAAAGGCACCACCGAGAGCAAAGTCGAGCGCGAGATCGAAAAGCTGTTTTCTGCCTAACCAAACTGGGTGGCCAAGCAACCGTACCGCGGCTGGATTGCGCGGTGCGGTTGTTTTGTTTTGGGACAAAGGTGCGCGTGGGGGTGCGGCTTGCAGATTGGCAGCTAAGCGGCTGCACGGTCGGGCATCCGCCCGCGCGTGATGCAGGGTTTTTCGTCGCTGCGTGTTCTCTCAAGTGGAGGAATTGTAGATTTTTTAGTCTTTGTAGAATTGTTAAATAGAACACGTTTTTATTTGATGATTGAGAGGTTTGCATCAATAATCCGGGGTCGTGACTACCCAAAATCACAGCTCTTTTAGGAAATGGGGATTACGTTTTGCTTTGCTTGTGGGCGCACTCGGCCCGTGGGCTGGTTGTGAACCGCAGGCGCCGACGTGTGCTCAAAGCAGCTGCCTCACGCTGTCGCTGCATGCACCGCCCGGTCAGTCGCTCACGGCGGCGGATGTGATCGTTCGCGATGGCGACACGCTGGAAAAAAAGTCGTTTTGGGGGGCAGAGCTCTCGGCTCCGCTTGTGCTTTCTGCACCGGTTGGTCGCGTCGATTCGACTCGGCGAGCGATTTACGTGCGGGCGATTTCTGAAGACGGCGGCGGTCGGCACTCGCTCACCGGACAGTTTGAAGGCACAGCGGCAAGCTCGTCTGTAGA
Source organism: Pseudomonadota bacterium (assembly GCA_035340095.1). Taxonomy (GTDB): domain Bacteria; phylum Myxococcota_A; class Polyangia; order Palsa-1104; family JAEUJZ01; genus JAEUKA01. The sequence continues at coordinate 897 of DAORGN010000120.1, forward strand.
CGTTGCGCTGACCACCCATTGCGCATCATGCCGTCCGTCGGCGCGCCACGGGGCTGCGATGACGTATGAACCGCTGACGCGAACGGTGCTGGTGCATGGCGGAATGGGGACTGCGGGCGTGCCGCTTGATGACCTGTGGGCGTGGAATGGGCTTTACTGGAACCAGTTGGCGACGGGGCCGGGGCCGGTGGCGCGCAGCGGGCATGTGATGGCTCACGATCCACAGACGGGAATGGTCCTGCTGGCGTTTGGACAAGGTCCAAATGAAACCTTGGACGATACCTGGCTGCTGGATCCCAAGACGCTGCGCTGGCAAAAAGTCGCTGGCGTTGGCCCAGACGCTCGACGACATGCGGCACTTTCTCCATCGACAGGCGAGGCGAATCGGGGCCTGCTTTTGTTTGGTGGTCAGACGGCGAGTGGTCAGCTCCTTGGCGATACCTGGCTGTGGGATGGGGCGGCGTGGCAAGCAGGTCCGTCGTCGCTGTGTGACAGCAGGCCGCTTGTGCCGGGGACACTGCCGCGCTGCCGAATGGGTGCGACGCTGGTGCCATCTGCAGCGGGGTCTAGGACGCTGCTTTATGGCGGGCTCGTTGCTGCATCGGCGGACAACTTGGCAACGTATGATGATTCGGTCTGGCAGTTTGTCGACGGAAACTGGTCGGTTGCGACTTCTGGCATGCCGGCTTTTGTACTGGGTCGCTCGTCGCATGCTGCCGCGCTCTTGTTTCATCGCGGCCAGCCGAGCGAGGTGTGGCTGGGACTCGGCGACAGTCCGGTGGGGCTGCGTCAGGACAGCTACCTTGTGCAAGATTCCAAGCCGCCGCAGCCGATCATCGGGGATGCGCCTTCTCCCCGTCGAGAAGCTGCCACCGCCTTTGATGCCGAGCGCGAGGAGCTTGTGATCTTTGGCGGCGAAGGGGCCGGTGGCGCGCTGGGGGACACCCTTACATTTTCTGCTGAAACTGGCTTCGTCCGTCGCGACTAGCGCTTAGTGTTCGACGGTGATTTGGGTATCGCTGCTGGCCAGCACGTCGCCATGACGAAGCGGCGCCGGCCCAAGCACCGTCGAGCGATCTTGCCGCTGCCACACCACCGTCGGATGTCCGCTCCACCACAGCTCGCGCTGGGACACCCAGGCTTGCCCAAGCCGCAGCGCTCCGCCCAGTCGCCCAAGCGGTGAGTTGTTCAGATCGATCGTCGACCACAGCATCAGCGTATTTGGCGCCCCGGTGGCAAAGCGATCACGACGGATGAGCAGCACTCCAGCGGCGTCACTGTTATCACCCAGCGTCGGCACACCCGGTCGCGATCCGCCACGAATCAGGTGCACTTGCACGCTCAGATGTTCGCCCAAGCGAAGCATCGCACCGTCGGGAAGTTGGGTAAGCCGCGGCCCAATCCGCTTGTCGTTGACGAACGTGCCGTTGCTGCTTTGATCAAGCACGCTCAGTCGGTTGTCGAGCCAGATCAGGACGGCGTGCTCTCGGCTGATCGCCGCGGTCAGCGAGTCATAATCGGGCGACGGCAGCGCTTGACAGACCATGTCGCACTCCGACTGTTTGCCCAGTACCGCGCGCGGTCCGACGACGACATCGATCACTTTGTCGGGCTGTCCCTGTCGGATTAAGCGATACCAGCGCGGCGATCGTCGGCGTTCTCCGTCGCGATTTGCACGTTTGGGTCTTTGGCTGACCGCTTCGTGAAACTCTTCGAGCATCGCCATCGCCGACGGAAAACGCGCTTCCGGCTGCTTGGCGAGCGCCCGCACAAAAAAAGTATCAAGTGCTTCAGCGTTGCGAAGCTGCGGCACCAGCGTGCGCAGGGGCGGAACTGGCGCTGACAGATGCTGCTGCAACAGCTTGTGCGGATCGCTGGCGACAAACGGCGGGCGTCCGGCCACCGCCTCGAACAACAGCGTCGCCAGGGCATAGCGATCGGATGCGGCGGTCACTTCACGGCCATCGCGACACTGTTCGGGGCTGCGGTAGCCGAGACTGCCCGGCGGCATCGGCAGTTCCAGAAGATCCGACGCCAGCACTTTGGCCACCCCCAGATCGACCAGCACCAGCCGCGGCGTTTTTTCGGGTTCTTCGAGCAGTAGCAGGTTTTGGGGCACCAGCTCGCCGTGGCAAAGTCCGAGCGCCGCCGCCTGATCCAGCGCATCGGCAAGTGGCGTTAGCAGCGTCAGCAGCGTATCGGGCGTGATCCCGTCGGCCAAATAGCTGCGCAGATCGGGCCCTTCGAGCGGATCGGTCGCAATCCAGGGAATCCCTTGGTCGCTCTGCGACACGGTGCGCAGGCCCAGCTCGGCACTGGCTGGACTGGCTTGCCCGCGCTCGCCGTCGGGCTGAAGCACGCCAAACGCATGCACCGCCGCCAGATGACGATGGCTCAGCAGCATGGTTCGCTCTGCGATGTGACGGAAACGTTCGATGTAGGCCGGGGTCCGGCACGCTTCCGAATGCAGAATCTTGACCACGACCGTGCGGCCTTGCGGTCGCTGTTCGGCCAAAAAGCTCTCACCGTGCAGGTCTTCGCCCAGCCACGAAAGCAGCTGGAGCTGCGCATTCAGCCACCGTCCCGGTCCGAGCCGTATCGCCATCAGTGCCTCAAATCACAGCAGGTCTTTGCGCGACATCGCTTTGCGGAGACGTTCGAGCGCGCGCTCCTGGAGCTGGCGAATGCGCTCCTTGGATAGCTGGTACTTTTCGGCGATCTCCTGAAAGGTCAGTTCGTGATCGCGTTCGAGGCCAAACCGCAGCTTCACAATGTCCGCTTCGATGCCGGTGAGGTTTTTTAGCAGATGTTGAACCTCGCGCAGCATCCCTTCGCTTATCAGTCGTTCGCTTACGCTAAGTTCCGCGCTGTCGTCCTCGAGCAGTTCGAGAAACGACCGATGATCTTGCTGGGAGACCTCGCGATCGAGCGACACCGCATCTTCAACGAGCGAAAGATCGGCTTTGGCTACCTTATCGAGCTTAAAACCCGTCGCTGTTGCCAGTTCTTCGCTGGTCGGCGCCCGGCCTAGTTCACGCTGGAGCCGTTTTTTGTGGCGCAGCAGGGTGTGCAGGTCGGCCATCATGTGCACCGGCAGCCGCACCACCCGTGATTTGTCAGCGACGCCGCGCGCAATCGCGTGCCGAATCCACCACGAGGCATAGGTCGAAAATCGATAACCGCGACGGTAATCGAAGCGCTCGACCGCTTTGATAAGACCCATGTTGCCTTCTTGGATCAGGTCAGCGAGCGGCATCCGTCCGCGGTCAAAGCGGCGCGCGATGGACACCACCAGACGGAGATTCGCTTTCACGAAGTCTTCTTTGGCGCGCTGGATCAGCTGGCTTATGACGCCGGTGCCTTGAACGTAGATTTGCCAGGTGTCGTCCTTGATGGCTTGGGTGTGCTGGCTGCGTCCGGCTTTGCGACTGTTGTCGAGCCGGCGAATCTCGTCGAGGATGAGCCCGATGTAGATCCGATCGAGGTCGAGCTGTCGGAGCTTGGCGGCAAGCGGCCCGGCGGCTTGGGACAGTCGTTTGCTCGTGCTGGGTTCCGTCGCCATCACCTCGGTGGCCACTTTGCGCAGACCGGGTAGCTCCGGCGGGGCTTTGCCCAGCACTTCGGTCAGCACATCGAGCAGGTGCGAAGTCAGCAACGGCAAAGACAGGATCTGGACCCACAGCACCTCTTCCATGATGCCGATGCGCCGCGCCAGCTCGTACTCGGATGCCGACGAAAGAACCGGCAAGCGAGTGATCTGGTGAAAGTAGCTGCCGATCGGATCGGCTCCTGACGATTTGGCGGCGCTCTTTTCTCCATCTTCGTCGCTGGGCGCTGGTTTTTCGGCTTCGCTTTCGGCTTTCTTTTTGGCCGGACGCCGCTTGATCGTGATCGGGACGCCGCGACGACGTTTTCCAGCGGTTCGTGGTGTCATCGTCGATGCAGCTGCTACGACCGCTTTTTCTTCTCGCTGTGTGACGGCGGGTTCATCGTCGGCGCCGTTGGCGTCGAGATCATCCTGTGCCGCAGCGAGTCTGGCCTCTGCTCCGTCGTCCGTCTCTGCTTGAGCCAAACGTCGTTTCGTCGGTGAAGACGTGCCCTTCGTGCGCCTTACCATGACTTGCACACCCCAACCTGTGCATGCCTCAGATTAAGGCAAAGTGGCAGATTACATCGAAGTTCTGCGCGCGCAGCGTCAGTACGGTCGGTGTGGCAGCGTATTTAGAAACTGCGACAAGTCGGCAGGCAGGTCGGTATCTATGCGCAAAATCTCACCGCTGCGCGGGTGGGGAAACGCAATCCCGGCGGCGTGCAGCGCGTGACGAGGCAGCGGCACTTGATCTTGGATCGCGGCGTCGCCTTCTTCCGACCACTTGATGAACAGTTCTTCGTCGGGATAGAGCTTGTCACCGACGATCGGGAAGCCGATTTGCCACAGGTGAACGCGAATTTGGTGCTGCCGTCCAGTGTGCGGTTTGCATTCGACGAGCGTGTAGCCGGCAAAGCGCTGGAGCACGCGGACGTGGGTTTGGGCCGGCAAGCCCCCGTCGGACAGATCGCGGACCGCCATGCGCACCCGCACCAGCGTTCCTGCCGGCCCGAGTGGTTTGTCGACGAGCAGCTCTTGGCCGTCTGGCAGATCGAGTTCACCGTGAACGATGGCCAAATAGCGCTTGTCGATCAGTCGCTTTTGAAACGCCGTCTTCAGCTTCGACGACGAAACGGGATTGCGCGCCACCAGCATAAGCCCTGATGTCTCGCGGTCGAGTCGGTGACAAACCTGCAGTTTTTCGTCGGGAAAGCGTTCCCGAAGCACCGCGGTCAGCGTCGACAAATGATAACGCGCCGTCGGATGGATCGGCAGACCGGCGGGCTTGTCGATCAGGTAAAAATCCGGGTCGCTGTAGACGACAGAGATATTGCGTGGAACCTCTGGCTCGACGGGGGCAGGGCGGCGAAAGCTGACTTTTTGGCCGGTGTAGACGCGCATGTTGGGGCGCGCGCAGCGGCCTTCGACGTCGCAGTCACCGTGGATGACGCGCTGAATGCGGGCGCGCGACAGGCGACGGATTTTTTTCTGCAAGAAGCGATCGAGTCGAAAACCGTGACATTCAGATTCGACGATGAAGCGCTGTTCGATGATGCTGGGTCGCCCGCTTGCGTCTGACAACACGACGGTGCTGACCATTTTGCCGTCGTGGCCACTGCTGTCGCTGTCATCGTCAACGATCGAATCGTCGCTGTCATCCAAATCCACGTCGCTGTGCATGGGTTAGCTCACGCGGCAGAGGATGAATTTGAGATAACGGCCTTCGGGGAAGGCGGGCAGCGTCGGGTGATCGCTTGGCTGGCTGCGAATTTCCAGAAGCTGGACCGCGCGTTTTTTGGCGACCGCAGCGTCGCAGATCGTCGAAAGAAAGGCTTTTTCATCGATGTGGCTGCTGCAGGATGCCGCCGCCAAAAGCCCGCCCTGCGTGACCAGATCGATCGCTTGTTCGTGCAGTCGTCGATAAGCAGAAAGTGCGCCGGGGACCGCTTGCTGCGTCGGGGCAAAGCTTGGCGGATCGACAATCACAAGGTCAAAGTGTTCGCCGCGGGTTTTCGATCGGGCCAGCGCGGCAAAGGCGTCCTCGGCGAGAAACTCGTGGTCTGCAAGCGGTAGGCCAGCAAGCGCAAAGTTGCGGCGCGCGGTGTCGATGGCGGCTTCGGCTCGGTCGACGGAAACCACGCGCGTTGCCCCACCGAGCGCCGCCGCGAGAGAAAAACCGCCCGTGTACGAAAAGCCGTTCCACACCGACAGACCCGCGGAAATATCGCGAATCAGACGGCGATTTTCGCGCTGATCGAGAAACATGCCAGTCTTTTGTCCATTTTCCACGTCGACGAGCAGCCGCATGCCGTGTTCGCGAAAAACCAGCTCAAGTGGATGGCGACCGCGATCTTCTGGCGCAAGCTGCGGTGGGTTGCCAAAAAGCAGTCCGCCACCGTGACCTTGCCGTCGCTGATGGCGTTCATAGATCGTCGTGATACCCAGCTCATCGGCGCAGGCTTTGAGCGCTGAAACCACCGCGGAAAGCAAGGTGCGCGCGGCGTCTCCGTCGGTGATAACCACCGCAATCGGGCCGTAGATGTCGATGACGATGCCGGGCAGCCGATCGCCTTCTCCATGACAGAGCCTGTAGCCGGTCGTTTCGGTGCCAAGTCCGGGCAGGGTGCGGCGGCGGACTTGATAGGCGGCAGAAAGTCGTTTGGCGACGAGCGACGCATCGACCGATTCGCTTTCATCCAGCGTGTAGACCCGCACCGCCAGCGGCGAGTGCTGGTCGTAAAGACCGCGCGCGACAAAGCCATTGCGATCGGTAATGTCGACCACGGTTCCCGACGGCAAGTCCGGCGGAGACCGGAGCGCTTGGCGATAAATCCAGGGGTGGCCAAGCCAAATTGCATCCCGCAAAGGACGGGCAAGCTCGATGATGGGCAGGTGCGAGCGCGACGTAAAAGTCGGTGCGCGCGAGGTGGACTGAGGCTGATGTCGCATCGGGGACCAGACTTCGTAAGTCCGCGTCGCAAAAAACGCAAGCGCTTGCGATGATCAGGGATGTGCTTATGAATGCTTTGGTCAGCGCAAAAGTGCCGACACCTAAGGAGCAAAGCCCGTCATGCGCGTCGATAAGTTCACCAACAAGACCCGCGAAGCCCTTCAGTCCGCTCAGCAGCTTGCCGCCGAAAAAGGCCAGGCAGAGCTTCTTCCCGAGCATCTTTTGTGGGCGCTGCTCGTGCAGGAAAACGGTGTAGCGCCCGCGCTCCTTGGCAAATTGGCGGCGCGTGAAGGTGGAATGCTCGACGGAAGTCGCCTGGTTTCCGATCTGGAGCGCTACATCGACCAGCAGCCGCGGGCGCAAGGGGCGCTGGATGTGGGGCTGTCGCGACGGACGCGCGATCTGCTGGAAACGGCGGAAAAAGAAGCGCTGAAAATAAAAGATGAGTACACGTCGACGGAGCACTTGCTGCTGGCTCTGTGCGCCAAGGACTTTGGTCATGCCAGCAAGCTTTTGCGCGACGCTGGCGTGAGCGCGGACAAGCTAATGCAGGCGCTTTCGGAAGTGCGCGGTGGCCAGCGGGTGACGGACCAAGATCCCGAGGGCAAATACCAAGCGCTGGAGCGCTACACCCGCGATGTGACCGATCTGGCGCGCAAGGGCAAGCTGGACCCGGTGATCGGTCGCGACGAAGAAATTCGCCGGTCGATTCAGGTGCTGTCGCGGCGGACGAAAAACAACCCGGTCTTGATCGGCGAGCCGGGTGTCGGCAAAACCGCGATTGTCGAAGGCATCGCGCAGCGGATCGTCGGTGGGGACGTGCCGGAAAGTCTGCGCAACAAGCGGATTTTGTCGCTCGACCTGGGCTCGCTCGTCGCGGGAACCAAGTATCGCGGTGAGTTTGAAGATCGGCTCAAGGCGCTGCTCAAAGAAATGAGCCAGGCGGCGGGGCAGATCATCCTGTTTATCGACGAGCTTCACACGCTGGTCGGCGCGGGCGCAGCGGAAGGAGCGCAAGACGCGGCCAACATGCTAAAGCCGGCGCTGGCGCGTGGTGAGCTGCGCTGCCTGGGCGCGACGACGCTCGACGAGTATCGCAAGCACATCGAAAAGGACAAGGCGCTGGAGCGGCGCTTCCAGCCTGTGTTCGTCGGTGAACCGTCTGTGGAAGACACGGTGTCGATTCTGCGCGGCATCAAGGAAAAGTACGAAGTCCATCACGGCATTCGGATTCGCGACGCGGCGCTTCTGGCTGCGGCGCGGCTTTCGGATCGCTACATCGCGGATCGCTTCCTGCCCGACAAGGCGATCGACCTTATCGACGAGGCAGCAGCGCGGCTCAAGATGGAAATCGATTCGATGCCGGCGCCGATCGACAAGCTGGAACGACGCATCGTCAGCTTGCAAATCGAACAGCAGGCGCTGGCGAAAGAAAAAGACGAAGCATCCAAAGAGCGGCTCGACGAAGTGGCGGACGAGATCGCCAACCTGCGCGAGCAAGCATCGGTGATGAAAGTTCGCTGGCAGCAAGAACGAGATGTCATCGCCAAGCTGCGGAGTCTTGCGGCGGAGATGGACAAAAACAAGACCGAGACGGAGCTGGCGCAGCGCAAAGGCGATCTGAACCGCGCCGCCGAGCTGCGATACGGCAAGCTGCCCGAGCTTGAGCGTCAGATTGCCGCTGAGAACAAGCGGCTCGCCGAGATTCAGAAGGGTGGGGCGTATCTGCGCGAGGAAGTCACCGAGGAAGACATCGCGAGCATCATCGCCAAATGGACCGGCATTCCCGTCGAAAAAATGCTCGAAGGCGAGATGGAACGGCTGGTCCACATGGAAGATCGGCTGTCGGGACGGGTGATTGGTCAGGCGGCTGCGATCGCGGCGGTGTCGAGTGCGGTGCGACGGGCGCGGGCAGGACTCCAAGATCCAAATCGACCGATTGGCTCGTTTATTTTCCTGGGACCGACGGGCGTGGGCAAAACCGAGCTGGCGCGCGCGCTGGCAGAGTTTCTGTTCGACGACGAAACCAACATGGTGCGGCTCGACATGAGCGAGTACATGGAAAAGCACACCGTGGCGCGGCTTATCGGGGCGCCTCCGGGTTATGTCGGTTACGACGAAGGCGGACAGCTTACCGAGGCTGTGCGGCGGCGGCCCTACAGCGTGGTGCTGTTCGATGAGATCGAAAAAGCGCATCCCGATGTGTTCAACGTGCTGCTCCAGATTCTGGATGATGGCCGACTGACCGACGGGCAAGGCCGGGTGGTGAGCTTCCGCAACACGGTGATTTTGATGACGTCGAACCTGGGGTCGCAGTACATCCAGATGGCCGACGATCTGGAATCGCCGGAAGTGAAGCGCAACATCGACGCGGCGCTGCGTGGGCACTTTAAGCCCGAGTTCCTCAACCGCATCGACGACATCATTGTGTTCCATCGTCTGGGACGCGAACACCTGGGCTCGATCGTCAAGATTCAGCTCAAACGGCTGCAAAAGCTGCTCGCGGATCAGAAGCTGTCTTTGGAACTGTCGGATGCCGCGATGGATCTTTTGTGCGAAGAAGGCTACGACCCAACATTCGGTGCGCGGCCTCTGAAACGAGCAATCCAGCGCCTGGTCCAAGATCCGCTGGCGCAGAAGATTCTGACGGGACAGTTTAAGCCCGGTGATACGATCCACGTCGACCGCGACGGAGACAAGCTCAGCGTGGGGCAGGTTGCTTTTGCGAAGACGACGGACAGTCGGTCGTAACGTCGGTCGAAACTTGGGCGCGCACTGCTTGCGAGTGATAAGAGATTTCGGGGAACACGACGATGGCTCAGCCGGACCACTACAAAACCCTCGGTGTTGCTGAGGGCGCAAGCGCCGAAGAGATCAAAAAATCCTATCGGAAGCTGGCCAAAAGATACCATCCCGACGCGACGGGCGGGGACAAGGCCAAAGAGTCCAAGTTCAAGGAAATCACCGAAGCGTATGAGGTGCTTTCCGACGAACAAAAGCGCAAAGAATACGATGAAGTGCGCAAAAACCCGTTCGCGTCGGGCATGCCTGGCGGTGGGTTTCCCGGCGGTGGCTTCCCCGGCGGTTTCCCCGGCGGTCGCAGCCGGGTTCGCACCGGCGGCGGTGGCATCGACATCAACCTCGAGGACATCCTCGGCGGCGGCGGTTTCGGCGACATCTTCAGCCGAATGGGCCAAGATGCCGGTGCTGGGACTCGGCGTCCACGCGAGGCACCACGCGGCGGCGACATTCAGACAACGCTGACGCTGACACTGGCCGAAGCGGCGCTTGGCGCGGAAAAGAGCTTTACGCTTGGACCCAGTACGCCCGACGAGCGCAAGCTGACGGTGCGGATTCCTGCCGGCGTCGAAGATGGCGAGACGATTCGGCTGTCAGGACAAGGGCGACCAAGTCCCATCGGCGGTCAAGCGGGCAACTTGCTTATCAAAGTGACGGTGCTGCCCGACGCTGATTTTCGTCGCAAAGGTCACGATCTGGAACGCGACGTGCGGATTCCGATCGACAAAGCGGTGCTCGGCGGAACCGTGGAAGTTCCGATCATCGACGGTGGCATAAAAGAAATCCGGCTGCCGGCGGGGACCAGCTCAGGGCTCAAGCTGCGGCTGCGTGGCTTTGGTGCATCGGATCGCAAAGGTGGTCGGGGTGACATGTATGTCGTGGTCCAGATCGACGTGCCCAAAGACATATCCGCCGAGGCTCGCAGCCTCATCGAACGCTTTGCCCAGCTTACCCGTCGGTAATCCTTATCAAATTGACACAAGCGAGCGCTTTCGTCGGTCCCGCTGACTGTTGTACGATCGGGGCCCATGACTTTGGCCCGCATCCTGATCCTAGATGACCAGCGCGCGGCACGACGAGTGCTCCGGCAGATGCTGGAGGGGCTCGATGAGGCGGAGTTTGCCGAAGCGGGGACCGTCGAGCAGGCGCTTTCACTGTGTCGCGAACAGCGCTTTGATGCCTATCTGGTCGACATCCACCTAAGCGAAAACCGCCTCGAGCGAGGTGGGATTGAGTTCATCAAACAGGTGCGCAACATCCAAGCCGCACCTTCGGTTGTCGTCACCGCTTCCGTCGAGATGCAAGACCTGCGGGAAGCGATGAAAGCAGGGGCGGTGGACTATGTCCTAAAAGACCAGCTCTCGCCGGAGCTGATCTTGCCGATTCTGCGCGAGATTTTTGAAAAGCGCGACCTGCGTGAGCGGGTGCAGCAGCTCGGGCAGCGGCTCGATCAGAGCTTTGGACTGGGTGCGATTGTTGGTACATCGGCCAAGATTGAGCACGTCCGTGCGCTGGTGCGGCGGCTGGCCGATGCAGACGCGACGGTGCTGCTGCGCGGCGAAAGCGGCACCGGCAAAGAGCTGGTGGCGCAGGCCCTGCATCAGTGTGGCAAGCGCGCAAGCTATCCGCTGGTGACGGTAAACTGCGCGGCGATCGCGCCGGCGCTTATCGAATCAGAGCTGTTTGGCCACGAGCGTGGCGCGTTTACCACGGCACTTTCGCGGCGGATTGGCGTGCTGGAAGAAGCGGGCGCGGGGACGGTGTTTCTCGATGAAATTGCCGAGCTTACGCCCGACCTTCAGGCCAAGCTGTTGCGCGTCTTGGAAGCGCGACGGTTTACCCGCGTCGGTGGCAACGAAGCGATCTCGTTTCGCGCCAGGGTCATCGCTGCGACGCACCAGGATCTGGAACAGCGGATTCGCGAAGGCAAGCTGCGGGCCGACCTGTACTATCGGCTCAATGTCGTGACCATTGATGTGCCGTCGCTGGCTGACCGGCGCGAAGACATCTCGGTGCTGTGCAATCACTTCGTGTCGCAGTTCGGTCGTCCGCTGCGCTTTACCAAAGAAGCGCTGTCGTCTTTGGAACAGCGTCCGTGGCCGGGCAACGTCCGCGAGCTGCGCAATGCGGTCGAACGGCTGGCGCTGCTGTGTGAATCCGACGTGGTGACAGAGACCGCGCTGCTGAAAGTGGTGCCGCTGCGTTCGTCTTTGCCGGTCGATTCCGACGAAGTCGAGCGACTGGCGCGACAGTTTTTGGCGCGCGACATGGCGGGCGAAAACAAGCTGGATTTCATGGAACGGACGATGGTGCGCATCGCAATGGAAGTGGCTGGGCACAATCAGTCGCGGGCGGCGCGCATCTTGGGGCTCGAACGCAAAGCGCTGGAACGTCGCTTCAAGCGGCACCTGCAGGAAACCAGCGGGGAAGTGCGGATGCCGCGGTCGGCGCACTCAGCGGGAGATTCGGACGAGCACCTGCCGTGAATCGGCGCGGCCCTGATCGTCGACGACTCGAACCACGTACTGCCCGGCCTGCGGACGCCACAAAAGCGGAATGCTTGGACGGCTTTTGCCGAGCAGTTTGTCGTTTGCAAACCAGAACACTTCGCCGACATCCGCATCGGTGGTTGAAGTAAGTCCAATCGTATCGTGCAGGTCCAGTCCCGGTCGCAGGGTGTAGACCACGCCTCGTAGCGGCGACGTAATTTTCGGGGCCATGCCGTGCTGTCCGACCTGTGCCAGATTGCAGCCCGGCACATACGGCGGCGGTGTCCTGCGGGGCAGTCCGGCAATGCGAAACAGCCGCAGCAAGTCCGACGGCCAGAACTCGTAGACTTCGCTGCGAATCTGTCCGGCCTGTCCGGGGCAAGCGCGCAGACCGGTGTGCGTGTCGATTTCGACTGGGCGATGGACTTCGCAGGTGTCGATGGGTGAGCGACCGGGAACAAACCAGGTGTTTTTGGTCTGTTTGCAGTAGCGCCCCGGCATTTGGCCCGAGATGGCGCAGACCGCAACCCGCTTGAGGTTCGGAGGCCGCGTCGACGATGGTTCCTGCATGTCGTGGAGCCGCTGACGCAGCGCATCGATGATCGAAAAATAAAGTGGAGCCGCCGCGGTGACTCCGACGAAAGCTGGGTTGCTATCGCCGTTGAAGTTGCCAAGCCACACCACCAGCACATACGGCCCAATCACGCCCGCGGTCCACGCATCGTGAAAGCCGTAGGACGTGCCGGTCTTCCACGCGACCCGGTCGATGCCCAAAAGCGATCGCGTCAGCAGCGTGTCTTCTGGCCGCGGATTTTCCTTTAGCATTTCGAGCGTGACAAAGCTCGCTTCGGCGCTGAGCACCCGCACACCCGCCGTCTGTGGATCGGTTTTCTGATAGCGCAGTGGCCGCAAAAGTCCGCCGCCCGGCAGCACCGCATAGAGCATCGCCAGCTCTTCCATCGTGACTTCCGCGCCACCGAGCACGAGCGCCAGACCGTAGTGGCTTTCGCTCTTGAGCCGCGACACGCCTGATGTCTTCAGGAACTCGTACAGCGTCGGATTGCTGAGCTTGCTCGCGACCCACAGCGCCGGCACATTGCGCGAACGAACCAGCGCTTCTTGCGCCGACAGCGGACCCGCAAACTTGCCGTCGAAGTTTTCCGGACTGTAGGCGCCAAACGAAAGCTGGCTGTCTTTTAGCATCGTCTGCGGATGCAGCACGCCTTGGTCAATCGCCAGCCCATAAATAAACGGCTTCAGCGTCGATCCCGGCGATCGTTTGGCCAGCGTGCCGTTTACCTGACCCAAGATGCTTTCGCGAAAATAACCCGCGCTGCCGACGACCGCTCGCACCGACATATCGCGCGTATCGACCAGCATGGCGGCGGCGTTTTCGATGCCGATGCGCTTCTGCCGTTCGATGTAGCTGTGAATTTGACGTTCGATGATGCTCTGCACCGGCAGATCGATCGTGGTTTCGATGTGCGTGCCACTGGGCTTGCCGGTCAGGAGCGAATCGACCAAGTGCGGCGCGCGAAACGGCAGATCATGCGGACTGCGCAAAGACAGCTTCAGCTTGATCAAATCGGCGTCGTGCTGCGCGCTCGGATGGCGTCGCACCCACTTTTGAAACAGGGCCGCGCGTGCCGTCTGTAGCGCTTGGCTGTCGTCTCTGTCTGGGGCCCGCCGCGCCGGACTCTGCGGAATCACCGCCAGCGTCAGCGCTTCGCCGAGCTGGAGCTTGCTTGGCGGTTTGCCGAAATAGACAAAGCTGGCGGCACCGACCCCTTGGATGTTTTTTCCGACGGGGACCAGGTTCAAATAGGCTTCCAGAATTTCGGCTTTGCTGTAACGCAGCTCCAGCCACAGCGCTCGTCCGATTTGCCGTAGCTTGCCGCCGGCACTGCGCGAATACAGGTGATATTTCATCCGCGCCACCTGCATCGAAATCGTCGAACCACCGACGCGACGTTCTCGGCTGACATACGTGGTCCACAGCGCCCGCGAAAGCGCCACCGGGTTTACCGCAAAGTGGTGATAAAAGTGCCGGTCTTCGTGCAGCAGCACCGCTTCGACAAGCTGCGGCGAGATGTCAGACAGCGGCACCCACAGCCGATACTGTTCATCGTCGGCCAGCGTCAGCCGCAACAGTCGCTTGTCTTTGTCATAAACCGCCGTCGACAGCGGCAGGCCAAACGACAGCGGTTTTGCGGGCACAAGCCGCAAGACAATTCCCGTCAGCAGCACCACGGCGATGACAGCCAAAAGCCAGCGCAGCAGACGCGGCAAGCGGGGCAGATGGGTCAGACGGGGCAGGCGCACTGCCTCATGGTAGCGCGAGCTTGCACAAGGCGAGTGGCTGATGGCGGGTGGTTTGGTCGGTTTCGCTTACTTGCGATATAGCAGCGTCGTGCCCGCGACGAGCCGGCGATTCACCGACGTCGACTGCACATAGACCGCAAAGCCCGCGTGGTCACCGGCGCGGACTTTGATGCGGGCCCCAATCGGCAGTCCGAGCAGTGTCCGTGCATCGTCGCCCACGTAGATTTTTCCGCTGGCTTTCTCGACGATGGCGATCTCTTTGTATTCCTGCACCAGCTCGGGCTTGGTCAGCTCGT
>DAORGN010000121.1:0-15300 GCA_035340095.1 Pseudomonadota bacterium
GCTGCTGGAAAAACGGCGGCGGCTGCAACAGCTATGGTTGCTGGCATTCACGCTATGGTTCCTGCAACAGCTACGGCTGCACTGCATACGGAACCTGCAACAGCTACGGCTGCCCGAAAGCACGTTGAGCATCCGCACGCCCACCAAACCTTCCATAGATTCCCACCGCTTCGGAACAACGATGGGAATCCAGCCGCAGCTACAGCGGGGTGAGTTTGACGGGTTGGTCGTAGAGGGCGCCGCCTTCTCCCAAATCGGTGAGCGCAGCTTCGGTGAGCGCATTGGCGCAGCGGCCATCGCGCAGATGTCCGCCTTTGGGAACGATCGCCACGTCTTTTCGCTGCGCTGGGTCATGAAGGACGCGCACCTGCATCTTCCCAATCACGGAAGCGAGCACACCTGTTCCGCCATGGGGAATTCCGTTTGCACTGTCCGGATGCACCGTCAGCTCTGCAAGTCCCTGCTGCGGCCTGACCCACTGCGAGGACTGCGAATCCGGAGTCGACAGCGCCATCAGGAGCAGCGGATATTCTGCTGATGGTTTGGCCGGCGAAGGAGGAAGGGAATCGATCAGATTCACTTTTCCCGACGGTGTCGCAAACTTTCGATCGGCAAACAGAACCTTTTCGGCCAGCGGATTTCGCAGTGGCCCCGCTTCCAGTGTATCGACCGTGATTCCGTGTGGCCCAAGCTTTGGCGCGATCATCTTCGCTTTCCAGTCGCGCGGACTGCCAGCCACAACATCGGCGAGCCCGACGCGAGCGGCCAGCGCTTGGATGATCTCGAGATCGCTTTTCACATCGGGAGGCGGCGGTGAAACCGGACGCGAAACGCCCAGATAGTGATGTCCATAGGAGCCCAACAGGTCATCACTTTCCAGCAGCGTTGTCGTCGGAAACACCACATGCGCAAGTTCCGCGGTATCGGTCAGCAGATGATCACAGACCACCAGCAAATCGCGGCTCCGCAGTGCATCCGCTGTGGTTTGGGAATCGGGCAGCATCGCAACCGGATTGCCTGCCGTCACCCACACCGCACGAATCGGCGGATCGGACATGTTCTGGACTTCGCGACCAAACAGCGGTTCACAGACAGTCCGCGGCGCGCGTCCTTCCACGAAAGAGGAATCGAACGCCCCCCGTCGCTTAAAGTAAAAGGAAGCCCCCCCACCGGGGATTCCCAAGTTGCCAGTCAGCGCCGCCAGCGCATCGAGCGCACGCACCACCGCCGCGCCATTTCGCCGCCTTCCCATTCCCCAACCGATCAGAATGGTCGCCGGTTTGTCCTGTCCCAGTCGCTTCGCCAAAAGCTGCGCGGATTCCCGACTGACATCGGCTTCCGCAAGCCAGTCCTCAAGCGAGCGGCTGTGCGCGAGGGCGCGAAATTCACGAATCTTGTCACAATAGGAATCGGCCTGTGGATCGATCCAGTTTTGCGCAAACAGAATCTGTCCGACCGCCATCGCGAGCGCAAAGTCCCCGCCCGGCCTGACTTGCACAAAGTCCTGACACAGACTCGCTGACTTGTGGGCCACCGGATCAATCAGTGCAAGCTGCGCCCCCGCACGTCGACAATCCTTGAGCAGCGGCAGAAGATGCGGCGATGAAATGAAGGGATTTTTCCCCCACAAAAGGATGCTCTTCGCGTTTTGCAGATCGAAAAAATCGCTCGATTCTTCGATGCCAAAGTCTTCGATCTGCGCGGCATCGCCCGCCCCCGAACAGATGTCGCCACGCTTGACTGTCACCGGCCCAAAGTGTTCCCAAAAGCGGTCGACGACCGCGCCCATCATTCCCAGCGTGCCACCGGAACGATAGTAAAAGATCGACGCAGGACCGGACTCCTTGCGAATCTGTAGCAGCTTGTCTGCGGTATAGGAAAGCGCTTCTTCCCACGACACCGGCAGCAGCTTGCCGCTCGCGGAGCTACGCAAAAGCGGCTTGGTCAGTCGCTGGCTGCTGTACTGGGTTTCCAGAAAATGACTGGTCCGATAGCAAAGGAATCCCTGCGTGACGGGATGATCGGGATCCCCCGCCAAGTGGGTAATTCGGCCATCTTCGACGGTGGCAACAATCGAGCAGGCATCCGGACAGTCACGATTGCAGATGGTCTTTGCGGTGGTTTTCACTTGTAAGCTCCCGGCACATGCGGCGCTGGACGACGGCCCAGACGCGGACCCCGAAAACGAAGCTGCGGAACGGGATCTTC
Organism: Pseudomonadota bacterium; assembly: GCA_035340095.1. GTDB lineage: Bacteria > Myxococcota_A > Polyangia > Palsa-1104 > JAEUJZ01 > JAEUKA01. The sequence continues at coordinate 2,209 of DAORGN010000121.1, forward strand.
CCCCGCAGCATAGCGATAGCGCTGTGGCGATGGGAACAGCGTCGGTGCTTGGCTCGCCAGCTCGTGATACAGCGCACTCGACACCTGCCGCCGCTCATAGATCAGGTGTTGCCACATCTGCTGCTCAACCTCTTCCGCTTGCTCTGTCGCGGATAGGTCGTAGTGCGCACTGGCTGATAAATTCTTTTTCCCCAAGATGCCGCGGCCATCGCGCGGAACTCCCTGGTCTGCCAAGCTCCGGAATATATTACGCCCGTAACACTCGTAATATAGAATCGTATGTGCCGTCGACAGCGCCCCTGCCCATGGATAGTGGCGCAGCAGATAGGTCGAAGACAGCTTGTCGAGCGCTTCATCAATGCGCGCATGATCACGCGGTCGCTTGGCTTGTTTTTTTTCGGTGAAAAACAGTCCGGTCTGGAAGTCATCCCCCAGAAGTGAAAACACTTCCGAAAGACCAAAGGAAGCCGGTTCCTGCGCCACCCGCGCGCCATGTGTCAGACCAAAACGTCCGACGATAAACAGCGCCACGTCATCACGCGATGCTTGCAAAAAACGCAGCGTCGCCATCGCTTCATCACCGCTTTCCGTCGGAAAATCGGTAAAGCACATCGCTTCGACGGCTACATCACTTTGCGCCAAGCGGTCTATCACATCGCGCACCACATCAATCGGCTGGCCTTTGTCGATGAGCCTTAGCACCCGCGGAGCCGCCGATTCGACACCGAGCGCACACGCCACCGCTCCGCCTTGGCGCAGCGCCAACGCCCGATCTTCCGTCAGATATTTTTCCGGTTTCAGATCCGTGGCCCAGCGCAGCGGACTCCCTTTTTCACGCAGCGCGTCCGCCAGCTTGAGCAGCGTTTTGGGCGCCACCGAGTCTTGCGAAAAATAGAAAGTGTGTGTCTTGTATTTCTGCGAAAGTCCGAGAAGATGAGACACCGCGTCTTCGACGGTGCGTTCGCGGTACGCTGCGGTTCCTACTTCCGCCAGACCGTAGTGACAGAACGTGCACTTGCCCCAATAACAGCCGCGGGTTGGATCATAGGGAAGCACCAGCTTGGGCGATAGATACAGGTCGAGCGGCAAGCCATCAAAGTCCGGCGCAGGCAGTGCCCGCAGGTCTTCCATTCCATGACCGGACAGATATCCTGCCCCGCCCTGGGCATCCCGAAGCACCACGTTCGGAACGTCCGCAAGTGGCAAATCGTCGTCGAGCGCGGTCAAAAGTCGCAGCAGTGTATGTTCCCCTTCAAACACCACCGCGGAATCAAGCGGACCCATCGCACGCCGCAGCATGTCCCCCTTGAGTCGAATGAAAAGCTGGGTAAATCCCGGCCCTCCCGCGGTCACATGAATGTGCGGAAGCGCCGCTTTGATCTTGATCGCAAACGCATAGGCGACTTGCAGCTGACCGGGAAAACAAGCCGACAGACCGACGACATCGATGCACTCCCTTTGCAGGGTGGGAATCAAGACCTGATTCACATAATGATCAAAGGGGAATCGATCAGGATGCGCGTCGCGCGTGATCTCTTCCATGTTGAGAAGGGAAAACGGCGTTCGATAGCAAGTGAAGTCGACCTGCAGCGGACCAAACGCCGCCGAGATCGCACGCTGCGCAGCTTCGATGGTTGCCACCGCAGCGCCATATTCCATCGGCTGGAAAAAGCGATCTTTGTCACGCAGGATGGCTTTGGCTTCCACGATTCCCAGTGGAGCCGCCTGCGCGTCGCCACGAGCCCGCCACAGCGTCCCATAACGAAGCGTTTCCACATGGGTGAGCTGCGGCTTTTTTTCAAGCTCAGCAAGCTGCGTTTCCAAGCGATGCGCCACGTCGGTAAGCCGGTCTAACGACAGCAGACCATCCCACGCTTCGATGTTGGCGTCGATCGGCAGCACTTCGCGTCCGTGACTGCGCAAAAAGCCGGTCAACATCGGGACCGCCAGATACGGAGCCGTCGGATCGCACGTCGGTGGATAAATGAGCGCGAGCTTTTTTGCCATGACTTAGAAGGGGCCAATCATCCAAAAGCCGGCGCCATTGTCAAAGCCCTTTTCCATACATCGGTACGGACTGTGGTTGGGAATGGGTAGGAAGACTCCCAAACGATTCCTTTTTGCCTGTTTGTCGCACAGGTAGGCGACCGCTTGGGACGACCTTTTTTTGTCAAACAAAACGCGAGCAAAACTTCCCAATTTGAGACGAGAAACAAGCTTCCCAACTCAGCTTGTCAGCGACTCCTTTGCCAGCGCCGGAAGGCCCCCTGTTTGGCCCCCTTTTTTGTTTCAGAATTTTTTCACGCAAGCTCTTTACCGGCTCGTTTTTGAAGTGGTACGATCGGAATGCGAACATGCGTACACATATCTCCTCCCCCCGTCTTGTACACCATGCTCTCCTGACCTTGGCGCTGGCCGTGATGCCGCACATTGGAACGGCCCAGGCCGCGCCGACCACTCCAAGCCCAAACCAACCGTTTGTGGTGACGGCACCGTGGGCGCTGGAAGGGAATTACCGTCCGGTGATGGAAGGACCGCCGCCCAAATGGCAGCCGCCGGCCCTTTCGGAAGCGGCTCCACCGTCGCCGCTCAGCGAACAGCAGCGCCAGATTGTGCAGTCCACCAAAAGTGAAAAACTGCCCGAACCGACTTGGGCGCGCTTTGTGATGTCCAATGAATGGCGTCACGATGTGGTGTTTCCCAAACTGAACGAGCTGGGTGGTGTGTTTGTTGGTGTCGCGACCGACCAGAACTACACGATGGCGGCAGCTTCGCGGGCCCAGCTTCTCATCACGATGGACTATGACGCAGATGTGGTGGACACCCACCGCATTTATCATCACTTCATCAGCGCATCACCGACGGCGGATGAGCTGCGTTCCTATTACACCGAAGCGGGCTCCCAAAAGGCTGTGGCACATCTGCAAAAAGTCGCAGCGACCCCGGAAGAAGCGAATCGACTGACCAAGGTGTATCACCGCTATCGTCAGCGCTTGGCGCTCTATCTGCACCAAGTCGCGCATGTGCGGGTCGGACAGCGCAAGCCGACGTGGCTTGGCGATCCAGCGGCCTATTCCTATATCCGCAGCCTGGTGCAAAGCGGTCGCGTGATGGCGGTCCAGGGCGACTTAAATGGCGCAGTGGCGCTTCGCAGCATTGGTGATACGGCGCGCGCGCTCAACCTGCCGGTGCGTGTCGTGTACACCTCGAATGCCGAGGGATTTTTCCGTTACACGCAGGCGTTTAAGGACAACATCGCATCGCTTCCGCACGATGAAAAGTCGGTGATTTTGCGGACGTACAAGCGCGGCATGGCGGCCCCCGAAGGCGATCTGTGGCACTACAACCTGCACAAGATCGATGACTTTTTGGCGCGGATTGCGATGCCAGGCTATTCGACGGTCGCAGCGGTGATGACGGACATTCGCACGACCTCGGAAGGCAAAAAGCGGGTCGAGTCGATCGGGGTGTCCTACTACGATGAGTCGATTCCCAAGACCCAAGTGGAAAAGCCCAAAGCGACCCCCGCAAAACCGACCAGCCCGGCCCAGCCCGCAAAGCCGGCAGCGACGGCATCGGACAAGGGAACCGGTCCGCTCGCGGCTCGCCTGTAAAGCCCTCTTTACCTCTCTGCCCGCCTGTGCGGTAATTGGTACAGATTCCTACCCCACTCCTTACCCAGGAGGCATCCATGACCACGCTGCCCAAAGGACCAGGAAAGCTGGCCCTTTTGCGGATGATGTTTGATCTTACCTATACGCTTGCGGACATGGCCCGCGACTATGGGGATCCATTCACACTGCCAACGGCGTTTGGCCCGATGGTGGTGGCGGTGTCTCCGGAAGGAAACAAAGAGATATTTTCCGCCGATCCAGACATCTTTTCGGCATCGGCAGCGGATTCCTTTGGGCGGGTGATTCGCAATTCCGTTCTGGTCACAAGCGGAGAAGAACACCGAAGGCAGCGACGGCTCCTGACCCCTCCTTTTCACGGTCAAAGGATGCGCAGTTACGGCAACCTGATGAAGACTGCGGCAAAGGAATGGACCGAGCGACTGGCGCCTGGGAATCCGTTTCAGATGATCTACACCACGCAGGCCATTACGCTGGATGTGATCATTTACGCAGTGTTCGGTGTCGATCATGGCCAGCGAGTAGAGCAGTTTCGCACCGACTTGCTTGATGTGCTTGGTTCCTTTACGCCACTGATTTTCCTGCGGCCACTTCAGCACGAGTTTGGCGGCATCGGTCCGTGGGCGCGCTTTCAGCGAGGCTTCCGCAAACTGGCCGATCATGTGGCCGCACTTTCAGCCGAATATCGCCAAAAGCTCGACGGAAGAGAAGACATTCTGTCCTTGCTTCTGTCCACCAAAGATGAAGAAGGAAAAGGTCTTTCCGCAGAAGAAATCCTCGATCAGCTTGTCACGATCGTGTTCGCTGGACATGAAACCACGGCGGTCATGCTGGCGTGGGCGTTTTATCTTCTGCACAAATATCCAGACCAGCTTGCGCGGCTGCATGAGGAGATCGATCCGCTGCCGCTAGAGACCGAACCAGAAGCGATTGCCAAGCTGCCGTTTCTGGAAGCCGTGATAAACGAAACGCTGCGGCTGTATCCGCCGGTGCATGTGATTCATCGCAAGCTAAAAAAACCGATGCGGCTGTCGGGCTGCGAGCTTCCGGCGGGCACCATCGTTGCAGCGGGAGCCTTTGCAACCCATCGACTTTCATCGATCTATCCGGAGCCGGACAAGTTCGTTCCCCAGCGATTCCTACACCGGACCTATTCGCCGTTTGAATTTTTGCCGTTTGGCGGTGGAGCCCGTCGCTGCTTGGGTGCAGCGTTTGCTACTTACGAAATGAAGCAAGTGCTGTTTGTGATGCTAAAACAAAAGCGCTTCGAGCTTCTGGAAACCGAAGAAGTCCGCTTTGCTCACCGCGCCGGAACAGTCGGTCCCAAAGGCGGAATCCGCATGATGGTCGCGCGCGAACAGAAGATCAGTTCCTAGACCACTTTCTTCTGCAACATCCGCAGTCGTTCCAAGCGATGGCGGACCAGGGGTTCATCTGGCCACATCGCTTGCGCCTGCTCAAACGCGGCAATCGCCGCATCGTAGCTTCGTTCGATCACGGCGCGCACGCCACGTTCCACATACTGATCGAAGGTGGCGCGCTGTTCATCCGACAAAACGGTGCGCCGTCCAGAGTGGCTGGATGCAGCGCTGGGAGCGGTAGGAGCAGTGGGCGCTGGCTGTGAAACGGAGTCGTCTTTTTTGGCTTTGGGAGCCTCTCCCTTGGGAACTTCGAGCGGTGCTGGCATCGGCAGAGAAGGAGACGACTTGACGCGCTTCTGCGCTGGCGCAACTCGCTCTGCTTCATCCTTTTCACGCATCGCATCCAGGATCAGCGATTCCCAACTGTCTTCGATGCTGCGCGCAGGAAGTGGATCACGCGCCGGCAGAACACGAATCAAAGCGCCGTCTGCCAGCACCATCCGGATGAACGAAGGAACCCCTTCACCTTGCTCGTCTTTGGCCGCCCACAGAACCCCGTTGTGAATGATGATTTCGCCGCAGACTTCATTCCCAATGCAGTCGACCACGACGCTGTGCATTCCCATACAAGCAAGCTGTACGTAATCAATGGGCGAAAAGGGGCTCGGTTTTTGGGAAGCGCGCCGCGCACTCTCAATGATGCGAAGAAGCTCGCTGTGCGGTGCCGGTTTCGAGAGCAGGAAGATGTTGTTTCCCGAACCCAAGCGATGGCGGAATTTGTCGATGTGGGCACTTACGACAATCAGAACGACCGGATGTCTTTCTTCCGCAAGCCGCGACATCACATCAATGCCGGTGCCATCCTGAAGCTGCATGTCAAGCACAACGACTTGCGGTGCTCGCTGCCCGATGACCGCCAATGCTTCAGCGACGCTGCTGGCCCCGATCACACTGACATCATCGAGCTTGGCAATCGCAGTCAGATGAATCATTCGGGCAAGCGGTTCATCATCGACTACCAGCACAAAGAAAGACGCCGATTGAGACATCAGGAATTTCTTTCTACGAAATGCTAGAGATGTTAGCGCATCTTGCGCATTGGCGTCTACGACTCCTCGCAGGTCGGCGCACAGACTTTTGCCGCATTCCTTTCCGGACAGAGAATCACACCCACACCAGCACGACCCCGCGTCTGAAAAATCCCCAGAAGAAGTCGAGACAGAAGCCCCGGAGATCGATCATCCTAAGATCCGTGGTACAAGCACGCGCGAAACAGCCTTTGGGGGAAGGGCTCGCCCGCTTGGTTGCCTTTTCGCTGGTGGTGTTTGTCGTCGCTGTATTCGGAATTTACGTCACAAGACAGAGCGGTCGCATCGCATCCATTTGGCTGGTCAACGCCGTCCAGCTCGCGATGCTCGTGCGCAATCCACGGATGAACCGTCGGGCGGTGATGGGTTCCGGACTGGCTGCGAATCTGCTCGCCGATCTGCTCATCGGCGATCGCTTCATCATCGCGCTGTCTTTGTCGCTGTCCAATACGTTGGAAGTTGCAGCGGCCAACAGTCTGCTATTGCGGCTTGGCATTCACGACGGAGAAAAACTCATCCGTTGGCCTGGGCTGCCGCGTTTTTTCCTCGCCTGCGGAATCGTGGCCCCGGCCCTGTCGGCAACCGCTGCGACCGTCGCATTGGGCCTGCTCGGTCACACCGCCAAAGCGGATCTGTGGTCGTCTTGGTATGCCGCCGATGCGCTGGGTCTGCTCATCCTGGTTCCCATCCTGTGCGCGACCCAGCTTTCCGATCTGCGTCGGCTGTTTGCCTGGCCCAAAGTGCTGGAAACGCTCACTCTTTTGGCGGTCGTGGCACTCGCAGCCGGTGCGGCATTTGGGCTAAACCGCGTCAAGCTGGTGTGGCTGATCTTCCCGTCGACGCTTCTGGCGACGATGCGGATGGGGCTATCGGGGACAACCTTGTCGGTGCTGTTGTCGTCGGTGATCGGAACGGTGCTGGTTCTTTCGGGCAAGACGCTAAGCACTGGAAATGTGCCGTGGAGTCTGCGCAGCGACATCGCGTTTTTGCAGCTCATCTTGGGTGGACAAGCGCTGACGCTTCTGCCGGTGGGATCGATCTTGCAAGCGCTGTGGGACGCACAGCGGCGCAACCGGGAAATGACCGCATCGCTTGTGACGGCAAACCGGCTCAATCAGAAAATGTTTGAAGCGAGCCCGGCAGGAATCATGATCTTCGACGAAGACGGGACATTCCTTCGCGTCAATGAAAGTGCGGCGCGAATTGTGGGTCTCACCGTCGATGAAATGCTCGCGCTGAACTACTTGAAGCTGCCGTCATGGGAAAAATCGGGCCTGCTGGCGGCGGCAAATCGAGCGATGGAGCGAGGCGATGTCGTCCGCGGCGAGAGTCATACCATCTCGACGGGAGGCAAAGAGATATTCATCGAGTATGTCTTCAAGTCGTTTGAAGAAAACCAGCACCGCCGGCTGCTGCTGACCATCATCGACATCAGCGAGCGAACCAAAGTCCAAGCAGCCCAGGCGCAGACACAGCGCAACATCCAGACCATCCTCGACAATCTTGATGCGCTGGTGTTTTTCTGGGACGCAGAGCTGCGCTGTCGCTATGCCAATCACAAAGCGAGAGAGTGGTTCGGTTGGCCCCCAGAAACCCTGCCGGGCAGGCATGCCAGCGAAGTGATGGGAGCAGCCTGGTTTGCCGATGCCAAGGAGCGGTTTGACGCCGCGCTGCGCAATGAACCGCAGCGCTATCAGCGGACATTGCAGACCCTGAATGGTCCCCTGGAAGCACTGATTTCCATGATTCCGGAAGCCGACGACGGCAAGGTGTCCGGACTCTTCGTCCTGTCGGTGGATGTCACCCAGCTCAAAGAAGCCGAGCGCGGTGCCCAAGCGGCCAGCCTCGCCAAAAGCGAGTTCCTCGCCAACATGAGCCACGAGATCCGGACGCCGCTCAATTCGGTGATTGGCTATTCGACGCTGCTGCTCGATACGCCACTGTCGCCGGATCAGCAGGAACATGTCTCGGCGATTCGGACTTCGGGCGATGCGCTCCTGTCCCAGATCAACGCGATTTTGGATCTGTCGAAGATCGAGGCTGGAAAGCTCGAGCTGGAGCTGATTCCGTGTGAGCTGCGTTCCGCGATCGAAGATTCGATTGAGATTTTGGCCGAAGCGGCTCGCAAAAAAGGCCTGATGCTAAGTTACGATCTGTCCCCGGACTGTCCGACGCAGTGGCTGTGCGATCCGGGCCGACTGCGGCAGGTGCTGATCAACTTGATCGGCAATGCAGTCAAATTCACCGACGCAGGCGATGTCACGGTGCGGGTCACACCGATTGCGACAGCGACGCGGCCACAGCTTCAGTTTGAAATCGAAGACACCGGACCCGGCATAAACCCCGCCGATGTTCCGAAGCTGTTTCAGCCGTTTTCGCAGGCCGATGCCTCGATGTCCCGTCGTCACGGCGGCAGTGGCCTGGGGCTTTTTGTCTGTCGACGGATCATCGAAAGCCTGGGCGGTACCATCGGGGTTCGTGCCGGAAAAGAGGTCGGCACCATCGTTTCATTCACCCTGCCGCTCGCGAACGAAACCCATGCGGTGAGCGAAAGCGATACCCTGCCCGCCCGCTGTTTGGGTCGCCAGGTGCTGCTGATCGGCAAACATGTCCCGACGAGACAGCAGCTTTCGCAGATGCTGGCCGCGATGGGTCTTGATTCACTGGCGTTCTCCGACCCCGAATCCGCCTTAACGGCAGCCCGCTATCACCCGCAGCACGTTGGAGCGCCCATCAAACAGCCGCTGCTCGCGGTGCTGATAGACAGCATCAGCGACGAAAAAGCCCGCACGATGGCCCAAACCCTGCGTGGACACCCGGAGCTCGAACAGCTCCCGGTGGTGCGGCTCGTCGGTCAGGTCGACAGCGGCAACAGCAGCAGCGCACCAGCGGGCGCCCCCCCATCGATCTGCTGCGTCGCCCCGTCCGTTATCAACGACTTTTGCGCATCGTGCGGGACCTGGTCGGATCGTCCCCCGCCATCGGAAAACGTCGTCGCAATCGACGCCCACTGAGCACCGAAATCTCCATCACCATGCATCCGCCGCGGCTGCTGCTGGCCGAAGACAATCCGGCCAATCAGCGACTCGCCATGCTGATGCTGCAAAAGCTCGGGTGCCGGGTCGATGTCGCAGCGACGGGCCGAGAAGCACTGACGATGGCGCAGCGTTTCCCGTATGACCTCATCATGATGGACTGCCAGATGCCGGAAATGGACGGACTGCAGGCCACCGTCGAAATCCGCAAGCTGCCACCGCCGGAAGCCCTGGTCCCCATTGTCGCGCTGACGGCCAACGCTTTTCGATCCGATCAGGAACGCTGCCTCGCGGTGGGAATGAACGACTTCCTGAGCAAGCCGATCACCGTTGAACAACTGCTGCCGGTGCTGCGACGCTGGCTGCCGACCCAGTTTCCCAGCACAGACGGTACGCCCAGCACTCCGTCTATCTTCTCTCGATCGGACCGCAGCAAGTCGAGCGATGTCCAGCATGAAGTGCAGCGAGTCAAGGCGCGCATGGCCGAGCTTCGCAGCATCCTCGACGAAGGCGCGCTCAAGCAAGGACGCGCACTCGCCTACCAAGACTGGGAAGCGCAGCTTGCCGGAGCCGAGCGAGCGCTGGCCGACGGCAAGCTCGCCCAAGTCGGCAAACATTTCCATCGACTGGCCGGTAGTGCGCTCGAGATGGGAGCCAAAGAGCTGGCCGAGCGCTGTCGCGCCATCGAAACAGCGTGCAAGCAGGAAGACCCAGCCGCCGTCGCCAAGCTCTATCCCGAGCTGCTGTCGTTTTACCGCAGCGTGCTCGTCGCGCTCGCGGCAGCCGGTCTGCCGATGAATGAATGAAAAGGAAAACCGCGCGCCGCGCTACTTCTTGTCGGTGCTGGTCTCGTCGTCGGGCTGCGGGGTCTGTCCAGAGGAGATGATCTCGTCGATTTGGTTCCATTCGCTGGTGGCGGCACGCGCCCAGCTATCGGAAACCTGACTCGGCGACAGTTTCGACGCCTCAGCCGCCGGTGCTTCGGCTTTGGTTTCAGCCTTGTTTTCGACGGGTGGGGCCACGTCTTTTGCGGTCTCTTCGTCGTCTGTCGCTTCTTGTTCAGCTTGCAGCTGCGCCAACAGCGCCCCGAGCGGCAGCTTGTTTTCAAACTTGGGTCCGCCCGTCGGCTGCGGTGGTAGCTCGACATCGCGCCCGGCTTGGAACACCTTGTCGCAGGCGGCCCGGAAGCGCTTCCACAGGTTTTCCTGTTCAGCCCGCGGTGCCGGTCCAATCCGTCGCCAATCAGCCATCAGCTGCTTCAGCTCGGCTTCGGCGGTGTCCTGCGCGATGTCTTCGCGGTTGGCCAGCTCTTCCGCCTTGACGCAGACCTCTTCTTTTTTCTTCTGGTTGCCCTGCCGTTCGGCGTCGAGCTTGTCGAGCATCGCCTTGCGCCGCTCAAAGAACGCATCGCAGCCCTTGCGGAACCGCTGCCACAGCGCATCGTTCTGCTCTTTGGGGGCAGGCCCGATAAGCTTCCACTCGGCCTGGAACTTTTTGATAAGGTCCGTCGCTGCCTTAAAGTCCTGCGACATCGTCAGCCGCTCGACGCGAATGCACAGCTCTTCTTTTTTGCGCAGGTTTTCCTGACGGCCTTCGTCAAGCTCCGCATGATGGGCTTTGCGCTTTTCAAAAAAGACATCGCACGCCGCTCGGAACCGCTTCCACAGCTCCTCGCCCTGCTCTTTGGCCGCGTGCGGCACCGGCCCGAGCGACTTCCAGTCCGCCTGCCAGCCTTTGACCGTTTCCGACGCCGCTTTCCAGTCGGTGATCTCGACAAACGCTTCGATTTTCGCAATCAGGGCTTCGCGCGCTTTCAGGTTTTCGGCCCGCTCGGCTTCCCCGGCGCTGCGCACCAGCTCATAGACCAGATCGGATGTCGACTTGAAGCGCTGCCACAGGGCTTCCGATTTTTCCTTGGGCGCCGCACCGACGGTCTTCCACTCGGCTTGCAGCTTCTTTAGATGGTCGGCTGCCGCCTGCGGATCGACATCGGGATCGTTTTTGACGACGTGCAGCAGCTCATCCACCTGCGCGCACAGCGACTCCAGCCGAGGCACGTTCGCCCAGCGCTCCCAGTCTTTTTGCTCACGCAGGGCCTGAACCCGGATGACCAGCTTGCTGCGCGCTTCGTCGTAACGCTGACGGGCTTCGCGCCGTTTGTCGACCGGCAGCGACGTCAGCGTCATCACCGTCTCTTGCGCTTCTTTTAGCGTCTGCTCGGCCTGCTTCAGCCCAAGGTCTTCTTTTTCAGCCAGCTCGACGAGCTTTTGCGCCACGCCCAGCAGTTTTTCGAGGTTCTTTTCCTGGTTTTCGCCGCGCTGCTTTTCGCGCTCCTTGCGCTCGGCGCCTTCTTTGGCAAGCTCTGCATCGCGCTCGGCCTGACGGGCTTTTTGGATCGCCTCGCGCTTCTGCTGCTGCTCGGACCGCAGCCTGTCCTCGACGCCGCGCCGCTCTTCTTGCAGCTTGCGCGCTTCTTCGTCGCGAACGGCCTGTTCCCGGCGCCGCAGTTCGGCTTGCTCTTTGGCTTCCACCTCGGCTTTTTCAATCTGCGCCATCCGATCGAGCAGCGCCTGCGCCGAAGCGCTTGTCGACTGCACCACCTGACCTGCGCCCCGCGCCGCCGCGGCTTGCCGCTTTTGGAAGACTTCGCGCCGCTCGATGTATCGAGAAGCTGCCCGCTCAAACCGCTTGTGGAGCGGATTCGCCGTCGCAATCGTCGGCAGCTCGGCCCAGCGCTTGCGCAGTCCGGAAAGAAACGCCTCGGAATCCTCGAAGTCGTCGGTCTTCGCCGCGGTTTCGAGCTTGCGACACAGTTCCTCTCGCTCGGCAACCGTCGGATCGACTGCCGGCTTCGGTGCGGTCTTGCCCGCCGGGGCTGCCGCTGCCGTTTTGTGCACCGCAGCGCCCTTGGCTGTCGCGTTTTTTTCCAGCTTGCTCGTCGCTGGTGCACCGTGCGGCAGCTTCTGCTCTGCAGCCTGGCGCAGCACTTTCAGCTTGGCGCGGCTTACGACATGGTGAAGCTGCGTCGGATCGCCAACCCGCGAAAGTGCTTCCAGCAGCAGGTCTTTCGGTCCGTCGCTGCAAGCCAGATCGGCGAGCACCGATTCATCATCGATCGCCGCCAGCGCCGCTTTGCGAAGCTGGGCATCTTTGCACTTGCGCACCACGTCAGCCAGAAGCTTGCCGTCGCGTAAACGTTCCAGCGCGGCCTGCTGCACCGCCGGAAACGCAGCCCGACAGACGACATCGACCAGCACGCGCGGCGGCGACAAGTGCGACACAGCATCCAGACTTTCCGATTCGTCTTCGTCGGAAAGCGCGCTCGCCAGCAAAAGTTCGCTGCGTTTGTCCGCTGCGTCTCGACGAAGCGACTCGTCGGGATCGTGCTCGGCGACTTCTTCGAGCAGCGCTGGATCACTGATTTTTTTGAGTGCAAGCCGACGCACACGCGCATCTTTGTCGCGCTTTACTACATGGCCCAGCTCGACGAGGTCTTCCGGGGTCAAGCTCTTGACGGCCTCGATGCGAATGGCCGGGTCGCTGTGTTTCCAGCGGGGTCGAAAAAGGTCAAGAAATCCCATCGTTTGGCGCTCCGTAACTTGGGACGAAATATACACGATTGGTTGCCCTCGCCGCCTCGCTGAAAAAATACTCTTGCGCACTTTGCGTGCCGACAGTGAGCAATGCGGGTGGGCTTGGTATATGATGAGGCCACTTCGCAAAGCCTTCCGAAGGACTACCTGTCCCATGCGTTCATTACTGTTCTCGACGCTGATATGTGCCCTGCTGTGGCAAACTGGGTGTAAACCCAATTACCCAAACTGCGAGGCAGACTCCGACTGCCCCGGCCACGCTGAAGGCAAAGAGTGGTGTGTAAACGGCAAGTGCCAAGCTTGTCGTCCGACGGGCAATGACTGCGGTCCTGGCAAAGCATGCAATGGCGGTCGCTGCGAGGCAGTGCCGGGCTGGTGCGGCA
>DAORGN010000122.1:0-15287 GCA_035340095.1 Pseudomonadota bacterium
CAAATCCTCACCGCGCTCACCTACCTACACCGCAGAGAGATCATTCATCGAGACGTGAAACCGTCTAACGTCCTGGTGATTCCGGTTCCGGAGTCGCCGGGATTTCGGGTCAAGCTGCTCGATTTTGGCTTGGCAGTGACCTGGCGGCGGGTTTCGATTTCCGCGGACACAGTGGCCGGAACATTGGGATATCTGGCACCAGAGCTTCTGCAAGGGCAGATTCCCAGTGTCTCTTCGGACCTTTATTCCGTGGGTGTGCTGGCGTATGAGCTTCTGGTTGGGAAGCACCCATTCCCAGTCGACGGACCGACAGAACGGTTCCTGTATCACGTCAAGCACAACGCACCTGATTTTACAGGTCTAAAGCCCGCGGCCCTGATTCCCATCATCACGCAATCGCTGGCCAAGACTCCGTGGGACCGTCCGGAAAGTGCAGCGACGTTTTTGCAAGAGCTGGTTGAAAAAGGTGGTCTTCTGTCCGAAGGCGAAAGCGAAGCGGTACGCGACAGTTTTCTGATCGCGGCGCCCTTTACGGGACGGGAAAACGAGTTCTGCGCGCTGGCGACAGAGCTGGCCCAGTCTCAGCGCGGAATGGGGGCCGCGTGGTTGCTTGGTGGTCACAGCGGAATTGGCAAGTCGCGACTTCTCGATGAAGTACGCGCGATGGCGCTGATTCGTGGTTTCTGTGTCGCACGGGGAGAGACAGCGCCGCACGGACAGAGTCCGCTTTTGCTGTGGAAAACACCGCTGCGTATGCTGTGTTTAGGAATCAGTCTTTCCGACGAAGAACTAAGCGCTCTTGAGTGTCTGATTCCTGATGTATCCGCACTGCAAGGGAATATAAGTCCATCCGGTCCGAAAGTCGTTGCGCAGCTTGAAATTCCGCAGCTGGCCAAGGTGCTGATCGACATTCTGAAACGGCAACCGCAGCCGGTCTTGCTGCTGCTGGAAGACCTGCAGTGGGCGGACGAGGAGTCGCTGACCATTTTGCGGACTGTGGCAAGTCATGCGGTGTCGCTTCCGATGCTGATCATTGCCACCTATCGCAGCGAAGAAGCACCGACCCTGCCGGAAAAGCTTCCTGAGCTGAGTGTGATGCAGCTAGAGCGACTCTCTGAAAGGTCGCTACAGCAGCTCTGCACTTCGATGATGGGAGAGCAAGCGTCGTCTTCTCTGCAGTCTTTGATAGAACGGGAGACGGCTGGGAATACCTATTTTCTCGTCGAGCTGATGCGCAGTCTGGCCGAAGAAGCGGGATCGCTGGATCGGGTCGCAGGTCACGATCTGCTAAAAGACATCCAGCGCGGCGGCATCATGGAAGTGTTGCGACGTCGCATTGAGCGCGTTCCCCAGCGAGCGATGCCGCTTCTGCGCATTGCTGCGGTCGCGGGCCGACAGCTCGATCTGGCCGTCATCGAACAGCTGCTTCCCCATGCAGAGGAACTGATTGAAGCGTGCGCAAGTGTCGGCGTTCTGGAGCTGCACGATCAGCACTGGCGATTTAGTCATGACAAGCTGCGGGAGTTTGTGCTCGCCGCACTGCCAGCCGATTCGAAGCGTGAGCTGCATTCTTGGCTCGCAGAGACCATCACGCAGGTCTATCCCGACTTGTCGTCGCAGGCGATGCGGGTGGCGCATCATCACTTGGAAGCCGGACAGCTTGCACAGGCCGGAGATTGTTTTTCGCTCGCCGGATCGGTGGCGATTTCGGCAGGCAGTGTAAATGAAGGCGAACAGCTCCTTTCGCGCGCCATTGCACTGCAAACGCAGACGGGAAGACCGCCGATTTTGCGGCTCCGTACCTATCGACAGCTTGCGCTGGTGCGTTTCACGCTGGGAAAAAACCAAGGCGCCGATACCGCAATCCAGCATGCGTTTGCCCTGGCGGGAATCCGCTGGCCACACGGAGTAGGAGCGCGCACGATCGATACAGTGGCACGATTTGTAGAACAGACGCTGCGGCAAAGCAGACACCTGAAAGCGACGGTACAGCATGCCGAAGAAAAGGAACTGTATAGCGAACTCCTAAAGATTCTGCCCGCTACCGAAGTGTATCTTGCGCTGGCACAGCCTGCGTCGGCGATGTTCTGCTGGGTGCACTGCTTGCGGATTGCGGAAACGGTGGATGATGTGATGGCGCACCTGCAAGCTGCGTCGTTTGTGGCCTATGCATTTTCGTCGGTGGGACTGCACACACTCAGCGCGCAGTATCTGGCGCGCAGCGAATCCCTTTCGCAACGCTCGCAGCAAGCCGAAGCGATGATCTTGATCGAGCGCGCCAAAGCAGGAATCGCGCTTGCAGCAGGACGCTTTGGCGATGCAATCAGCGCATGTCAGCACGCGCGTCAGCAGAACACGACCGCACAGGAACTGACCCCCACCTTTCGCATTCTGCGAGTCGAGCTGCTCGCGCACTTGCTCAGCGGCAATCTGTCTTCGGCCTGGTCTCTTGCCGACGAGCTATGGGCGCTTTCGGAACGGCACGATCTCCCGCAGAAACAGACGCTGGCGGTCGGCTATCGCGGTGCGCTGTGGGCGCGGCAAGGAGATCCCGTGCGGGCCGCACGATTCCTCGAACAAGCGAGTGGTGCAGATACCGCGCTGGAGGATTCCCATCACGCGCTGTGGTTTGGTGGCCAGCTGGCATCCTGCTATGCGAAACACGGTCAGCCGCACCGCGCACTGCGTCTTGCCAAGACCCAAGTACAGTCTCTCCGCTCGCACAGCGTTGCATCCATCTTGAGCGCTCTTGGGATGTACGCGCTCATTGAAACGTACTTTGCGCTCGGCATGGAATCGGCGTGCAGTGTGTCGGAAGCCAGCGCAGAAGTGTCGACGATCATGAAACAGTTGGGTCAGCTTGCGCTGCGCTACCGTCCTGTTTCCCCGATTTTCGAGCTGGGGCTTTTTCACATGCTTCAGCTCAAAGGACAGGTGGCGCTTTCGATCTGGGCTCTGCGACGAGCGCTCGTGCATGCCAGCGCCCTTTGCATGCCGTATGAAGAAGCGCTCGCCCACACGTTCTTGGCGGAACAAGCTGAAAAGGCATCCCCAGCGGTGCTGCTGCTGATTCCGGAAAGTCCACAGACCCACCGCGCCCGCGCCCAAGAACGATTCGAGCAGCTCGGAATCCCCATCCCCAGGCAATCACCGACGTAAAATCCGTCGACAAACCAGAATGCCCGCGCGGACTGTGGGCTTCGGATTTTGCACAGCGAAAACCGATGGCAAGCGCACACCGTTCGCAGTACGGTTCGCTTCTCATGTCGGCAATACATGTTGATGTGCATCCAATCGGAAGTCAGCCGCGCCCACGCACAAGGAGTCTTCCGTTTGCAAAGCTGGCGCTCTGTGTTTTCGTCGCAGGACTTCACGCTGCGGGCTGTTCATCGGGCGGCTACCGGCCCCCTGTGGATGACAAACACGGAACAGATGGTGGCGTGTCCGATCTTGCGATCACGGAACCGGGCCGTGACGGCGGAACCCTGTCGGATGGCGGCATGGGTAGCTGGGATCTTCTTCCCGATCTGACGGCACCACCAAGCAGCGATCCATTCGATCCAGCAAGCTGCCCCGGCCCGGCGTGGTCCGCAGCCAGTGCACTGACAACACTCGGCACCGCGGCCCGCGCAAAGCTTGCGGATGCGACGTTGATGCGACGAACCCGCACTTGCACGGGAACAACGCCAGCCACCTGCGGCGCGTGGTCGACACCGATTCCCCACACCCAGGCGCTACTGACGTACTCCGGTGGCGTGACGACGGACTACAAGACGTTTTCGTTCCCAACCCATCTCATCCTGTTTGCACAGTCCGGACAGCCCAAGCTGGTGGTCCGTCACGAATCAGACTACCGACACGATGCAACTGCAAACACCCGCGGCGTGGTCTTTCCGCTTGGCGCGTTCCCGATTGAAAACACCTATCCGGTGATTTACGTGTGGGACTTTGCGCCGGCTCCGTACCGTTACGATGATCTGCAAGGACTGCTGGGAGGCAAAGGCCAGCTTTTCGCTGCCGAACGCTGCGCCCGCGCGGTATTCACCGACGGACTCACGACCGAAATTGCCGCGCTTTATCGCTACTAAGAACACCGCGACAATGCACAGGCTTAGGTCTCTGGTTCGAGCGTACAGAGCAGCGGATATTGCGCTTCCCGCGCGAGCGCCATCACTTTGGCGACTTTCGATTCCGCCACTTCATGGGTAAACACGCCAGCGACGCCAACCCCTTGGTGATGGATGTGCAACATGATCTTCATCGCCGCCGCATTCGAGTGATGAAAGACCGTTTCCAGCACCGCGACGACAAACTCCATCGTGGTGTAGTCATCGTTGTGAAGCAGCACTTTGTACATACGCGGTGGCTTGACCTTGGGAACGACTTTCCGGTCCAAGACCACATTGGTGTCGTCGTGCTGATGCCGCTCTTTGCTCATGGGATCTCATTTTGGTTTACGCGAAAACCCAAGCCGCAACAAGGGCCGCTTGCTAAAAGCAAAAAATGAGTATGCTCCGGCGCATGCGACGACACCTTTGGGTTGCGGCGACCTGCGCCGCGTTGTCATTTGGTTGTGAGCAGATGCCACCCGACGTCGAGCCGAAAGCCAGCTTCAGCGTTCGCGAAAGCATCGGCCAGCTTGCCGTCACCCACGCCCCACCCGGCGCCACCTTGGATCTCCGCGATGAAGGCGGAAATCTCGTCGGAAGCGGTGTTGCGGACGAGCTAGGCAGCTATCTGTTCCGCGGCGTCAAACCCGGCGCAGGCTATGTGCTCAGCCGGCGCGGTGCCGATCCCGAAGATCGCACCGGCAAACTGACGGTGTATTCCGTCGAATCAAGCCGCAAACCCCAGTCGTTTTATGCCAACCAAAAACTGTCGCCCGGTTTCGGTTACATCACGACCCGCGACGGCACCCAGCTTTCGATTTACGTCACCTTGCCCGGACCGATCGAAAAAGGGCCGTATCCGACGGTGGTGAACATCTCGGGGTATTCGCCTTCGCAGCCGGGCAAACAGGACGACAAGTACGCCGGGCTTTGCATCGCATATCCAGCGCTGTGCGATCAGCCCAACGATCCGAGCGCGATGATCGCAGCAGTAAATGGCTATGCCACTGTCGGTGTGAACCTGCGCGGCACGGGCTGTTCTGGTGGCGCCTACGACTTTTTCGACACGCTGCAAAAGCTGGATTCTTACGACGTGGTCGAAACCGTCGCGGCGCAAGACTTTGTGCTGCACCACAAAGTGGGCTTGACCGGACTTTCCTATCCGGGCATAAGCCAGCTTTTTACCGGGGCGCAGCGTCCAAAAAGCCTGGCCGCCATCACACCGCTGTCGGTGATCGGCAACATGTTTATGACGCTGGCACCGGGCGGCGTTCTCAACAGCGGCTTCGCGCTCAGCTGGATCACCCGCGTGCTCGACAAAGCCGGTCCGTACAAGCAAGGCTGGGAACAAGGCGTCGTCGACCTGGGCGACTCCATCTGCAAAGAAAATCAGCTTCTGCACGGACAGAAAGCCAACTTGATCGATGTGATCAAGGCGCATCAGTACTATCCGCCGGAGCTGGGCGACGCGGTCAATCCGGAAACCTTTGTCGGAGACATTGATGTGCCGGTGTTCCTGGCTGGCGCGTGGCAGGACGAACAGACCGGCCCGTATTTTGTGTCGCTGCTCAATCGCTTCCGCAGTGCGCCGCTCACGCGGTTCCATATGTACAACGGCGTGCATCCCGACGGCTTTGCACCGCAGATTCTGATCGAGTGGAAGACGTTCCTCGATCTGTATGTCGCGCGCAAAGTGCCGCAGGTCGATCAGCCGCTGCGCGTGCTGGTGCCGCAGCTGTTCAAAGACTTCTTCGGCGCCAAAATGGAGCTACCGCCCGATCGGTTCGCCGATCAGCCAAATTGGGAAGCCGCGCGCAAAAAGTACGAAGCGGAGCCCGCCGTTCGCGTGCTGTTTGAGTCCGGCGGCGTATCGACCAACCTGGGCGCTCCCGAGTCACGGTTCCAAGCGACGTTCCCGGCTTGGCCGCCCAAGACGCAGCCTGTGCGCTACTACTTCCGCCAAGATGGCAGCTTGTCGACCAGCACTCCGACGGAAACCAGCGCAGCGACGCAGATCGTGTTCGATCCCAATGCCGGAACCCAAGGCAATCTCGCACCGGGCGGCGACATCTGGGCGCTGATTCCCAAGTGGGACTGGAAGCCGCTGCAAACCAACAAAGCCGCCGCGTGGGAAACCGCCGCGCTCAGCGAAGACGTGGTGATGGTCGGCACCGCGAGCGTGGATCTGTATGTGCAATCGACGGCAAACGACGCGGACATCCAGGTCGTGCTCAGCGAAATCCGTCCCGATGGAAAGGAGCAGTTTGTGCAAGCTGGCACGCTGCGAGTCAGCAACCGCGCGCTGACCCGGGATGCAACGCCGCTGTGGCCCGAACATTCCTATCGCGAAACCGATGCGACACCGCTGCCGGCTGGAAAATGGAGTGAAGCGCGGGTTGGGATTCCTGGCTTTGCACACGCTTTCCGCAAAGGCTCGCGACTTCGGCTGTCGGTGGGCACGCCCGGTGGCAACCATGCCGAGTGGCGATTCCAAACACTGCCCCAATCACCGACGACGCAGCACCAGATTGCGCACAGCGCTGCCCAGCCGTCGAGCATTCTGCTTCCGGTGGTTTCTGGCGTGACGGTGCCACCCCAGCTTGCGCCCTGCCCTTCGTTGCGCGGTCAACCTTGCCGCAGCTACCAAGCGCTGGCGAACACCCCGGCCCCCTAACAGCCGTCGCTCCGCCCCGTCTGCAAGGGCGGAGCCGCTTCCCCTTTACCCGCCGAAAATCCAGCTTCCTAACGCCGTCCAATCCCTTGGTAGACAAGCCCGGCGGCCCGCACCTGTGCCGGGTCCCAAATGTTCCGCCCGTCGAGGAGCAGCTTGCCGCGCAGAAGCCGCACGATCTTGCGAAAGTCCGGCTGGCGAAGCTGTCGCCACTCCGTACACAGACACAAAGCGTCCGCATCCGGCAGCGCGTCATAGGCCGACGCCACGATTTCGACCTGTGACATTTTTTCTTTGAGCGTCGCCGAAAGACTCTGGCGGGCCGTCTCGCTCGCGACCGGATCGTAGGCACGCACTTCGGCACCCAGCGCAACCAGCTTTTCGATAAGCGTCAGCGCCGGAGCCTCGCGCACATCGTCGGTTTCGGGCTTAAACGAAAGACCCCAGACCGCAATCCGCTTGCCCGTAAGCGCCAGCGGCTCATCTTCCCGCTTGCCAAAATGCGCGAGCAGCTTGTCAAAAAGACGCCGCTTCTGCCGCGCGTTGATCGATTCCGTCGCTGACACGAGCGGCAGCGGCAGACCAACATCTTCAGCTATGTGAATCAGCGCGCGGGTGTCTTTGGGAAAACAGGAGCCGCCATAGCCGACGCCAGGAAACAGGAAGCTCGGGCCAATCCGCTGATCCATTCCCATGCCGCGGCGCACCAGCTCCACGTCAGCGCCGATGTGTTCACACAGCCGCGCCACGTCGTTCATAAACGAGATCCGCATCGCCAGATACGCATTGCTCGCGTACTTGGTAAGTTCCGCCGATCGCGCGTCCATAAACAGCAAGCGATCGTTTTTGCGCACCACCGCGGAATAGAGCTGCCGGATCACCACGCGGGCCCGTTCATCGACTTGCTCGGCAGTCGAAAGCGCCGGCGAGCGACCAGCAGGACCGGCACTTGGACCGACGCCCACGATGACGCGATCGGGACGCAAAAAATCGTCGAGCGCGCTGCCTTCTTTCAGAAATTCGGGATTCGATACGACTGCGAACGGTCTTTGCGAAACCCCAGCAATGATGTCGCGCACACGCTCCGCCGTACCGACGGGAACGGTGGATTTGTCGACGATCACGGTAAATTCCGACGACAGATGTTTGCCCACCGCTTCTGCCGCCGCGAACACCTGCGACAAATCGGCTCGCCCGTCCGCCGCAGGTGGCGTCCCAACGCAGAGCAAGATCACATCCGCGTCTTCGGTGGCGTCGGCAAACTTCGTCGAAAAACGAAGTCTCCCGGCAGCGGCATTTTCAGCCACCATCGCCGGGAGACCCGGTTCGTGAATGGGAACGTCGCCGCGAAGCAAACGAGCAATGCGCTGCTCATCGATGTCGATACAGACCACGTCGTTGCCAAAGTCGGCAAAGCCGGCACCTGCCACCAAACCGACATAGCCCGTACCAATGACTCCTATTCGCATCGTCTTCCTTTGCCCGAGCTTACGCGGCGGCGCGCCTCACTACGGCAGCTTCGGCGGGTCCGCCGTGTAGGCGCTGCCGAACTCTTGCACGTAGCGATACGAGATCCAGCCGTAGCCAGGAACCTTGGAATTGTACAAACCAAAGTTTGCGGTTCCCCAGCTGTTTTTGAAAAGATAAAAGCCCTTCTGCTTGATCGGCTTGCCCGCTGCATCCACCGCCGGACGACCGTCTTTGTCCATCGCCTGGATTTCCAAATCGTCGTCGTAGCCCACAAGCTGCACCGAGTGACCCGCCGGCTGCTTCGCCGACGCGGCCTGGTCTTCCGCATTTGGATACAGCACGTAGCCTTTTTGGAAATACGCCGAGCTGACCGGCAGCGCCGACCGACGGTGATTCCAGGCCTGATAGAAGAAGTCGAGCCCGACAACCACGCCCTGCTTCTTTTCAAAGATGATGTTCTTGATCGAGCTGGTCGACACATAGCGGCCCGCCGACGGCAGCTTGTACTTGGTCGCACTGCTCGCCGCAGCCGGAGGATCGCCGTTTGTGTAGCAGATGTTGGGCAGACCGTCCCCGGTTCCCGTGCAGCGCGAGTCTTTGGTGACATCCCACTGCGTCGGCTCGTATGGCCACACCGTTTCAGCGACGACACCATAGGTGTTCACCGCCTTCAGGTTGTAGTAGTCGCTTGATCCAGAACTGCCCGGGAAGGCGTTTAGCTTGGCTTTGACGAGCCACTGAAGATACTGCTCGGAAAAGTCCGGCGTGGTCGTCATCCCCGCTTTTTTGAACAGCGATTCGACCAGACCCAGCGACGAAAAGATCGAGCAGACGCCCCGCGAGGCCTGGTTTTTCACCGAAGTCTGGATCGAAAGCACGTCGGCCTGCTTGGGCAGCACGACGTCGGCCTTGCCCTCGAATGGAATCGAGGAATCCGACGGTGCATCGGCCTTGAGCACGCCCACCGAAGTCAGTGGCGCATCGTTGCCTTCGACTTCGCTCGGCGAAACCGGCGTCCATTCATCGGACGATGCCGGTTCGCAACCGATCAGCAAAGAAAAGCCCAGCACCGACGAGGCAAACAGCGCCGAACGAACGACAGACAGACGGGAAACAGGGGTACGCATCGCAAAACTCCTTCTCTGTGGGTTGCACTGGCGGGTTCGGTTTGGATGCTTGCGTCGCCGCCAGGCAAAGTGCGCGGCACCATACCAGGCTTTGAATGCGAAGCAAGCCGCCCATAAACCGACCCGAAAGCCTGCACACCATAGCCAAGGGGTCTGACAAGCCCTGCGCAAAGGGCCAAACGGGATTATCCGACTTTGCGACCGACGGCGAAGAGCTGCGCCCCGTGGGAGCGCGAGTTGAAACGAAAGGCGAGCCGCAAAAGGAAGCACAGCACGTCTTCACGCAGACCGTATTTGCCGCCGGCAAACTGCTGCATCGAAGCGTCGGGGTCGCGATTTGCGTACCACTTGGACAGGTCGTGAAACGGAAAACCGCAGTTGTAGACGCGAATCGGCTGCCAGCCGGCCCGATCCAAAAGCGCGGACATTTCAGCGACGGTAAAGTGACGCTGATGGCCGATGCGTCGCTCGGTCTCGCGGACTTTGCCACTCTGCGTCGACAAAAGCAGCCGACCGCCCGCGCGAACAAGTCCGCGCGCATTTTCCAGAAGCTGCTGCGGATTGCTGACATGCTCGATAAGTTCCGACGCCACGACCACATCACAAGCGTCGATTAGGTCACTTGGCACCGCAGCGGGACGATCGAGATCCATCCCAACAAAGCGCATCCCCGGCAGTTCCCGCCGATTCAGTGCGAGCTGGGATTCGGCCACATCGACGCCCACGAGCTGCGCCCGCGGATGGCGATCGGCAATCTCGCGCAGAAGCTGTCCCCCGCCACAACCAAGGTCACACAGCCGGAAAAACGGCTCTTCGTCGAGCAGACGCATAAACTCGCTCACCCGGAAGCGCGGCGCTGCCATTTTGCGCCAGTAGTCGTTCATTCCGTCGAGCGCTTGGTCATAAAATTGACGATTCTGCTCGCTCGCCGACGGTGAGGAATCAGCGGTAGGTTTTTGCGGCTGCATGGGAAGATGCCCATCTTATACCACGGCCCGACGCCAAGGCGCCGCAGCTACCTTGGGTCTTTGTCGACGGAAAAGTAATCGGGAAAATTGGGCAAGGCGGGGATTGCAAAAACGAGCGGTTACATCGTGATCCGAATGACGGGATCGTCGACGCTGCCGCGAATCGGCAGAACTTTGGCAGATGTCGACGACGGCTTGGGTGGGTCGTTCCGGCCTTGGGTTCGGCGCTTTTTCAGTTCATTCCATGCGTCGACGGCAGGATCACGAACCGGCGAAGGCAACATTCCGACGCTGAGCACAAACTCGGGCAGGGCTTCACTGCCACCGCGCACAAGCTTTTGTCCGACGAAACGCAGCGCCGAAAAAACGCAACGAACGATCGAGCTTGCGACGGTGAGCAGTGAACGGAACCAAGCATTTTGACGCTTCATATCCAGACCCTTTCCTGTCGTTGGGAACGGATATTGTGGCGCATGGGTCTGACACCCATTTTCCGGCCTAATTTCGCAGATTTTCCGTCGACAATTAGCGTTTGGGATTGCTGCTAGAGCTGGGGCGACTTGGGTCGTATTCGTTCGAGGAGCGCTCGTCGGGGAGTCGAATGGCAGGAACGGAAGCGCTCACCCGTCGTTTCCCGTCGCGGTTCGTCGGGGAAAGCGCCGAGCGCTCGCCGCTCAAAGATGGCACGTTGCCGCTGCTGCTCGCTGGGTTGCTCTGCGTGCTGCTGCCACGACTGACCGGCGAAACACGATTGAGGCTGGTTCGGCTCGGGAACGAACCCGAAGCCGGCGGCGACGACTGCGTTGGGGGAGACTGGCCCGTCGGGGGTACGGATGGACGACTGCGCGAACCGGGATTCGATCCTGCCGTCGGATGGCGCAGCGGTGGCAGGTCCGGTGATGAAATGTCTTCGGGCATCCCAGCGCGCCCAGGCAGCGGCGGCAACCACGATCCCGACTGCGACGAAGAAGTCGGTTCCTGTGGTCTTTGCCAGCTGGCGCGCCAGCGACGGGCAAGGTTTAGACCCTGTTCATATCCGTCGACCACTTCGCTGCGCCCGTCGGAACCGCTGACCAGCACTTTGGTCAGGTCGCCTTGGGCCCCGAGTGCGAGCGAGATCCATCGACCGTCAGACGTCTGCCAACGACAGCTCTCTCTGCCTTTGGTCGCGACGAGACGCCACTCGATGTCATCGACTTCGTCTTTGGCCACACAGAAATCGTATCACAGAACGCGCTTTGCCCATCTGCCGAAATCAGCAGTGCTTTTTCCCGGTCAATCTCCAGCGGTTCCGCTGCAGCCGCTCAGCTAAGATGCGTCCCATGACAGTGCTGGTGACTGGCGGTGCGGGCTTTGTCGGTTCCCACTTTGTGCGTGCGGCTTGCGAGGCAGGGCGCCAGGTGGTGATCTTGGACGACTTGTCGGGGATGGGCGTCGCGGACTGCGATCCGCAGCCAGACATCCCACTTCCAGACGGCGCCGTGCTGGTTCGTGGCGACATTGGCGACGAAAATTTGGTGCGATCGATCTGCCGCGATCACGCCGTTTCGGCGCTGGTTCATTTTGCCGGCAAGATTCAAGTCGGCGAATCGGTGCGAAAACCGGAGCTCTATTTCGACGTCAACATGGCCCGGTCGCTGCGTCTTATCGAAACGGTGCGACAATCAGGCGTGACCGATCTGGTGTTTTCGTCGACGGCAGCCGTCTACGGCGAGCCGGTTACAGTGCCGATTCCCGAACATTCTGCGACGGTGCCGGTCAATCCATACGGCTTTTCAAAGCTCGCGTTCGAGTGGGTGCTGCGCAGCTATGCCGTCGCCCACGGACTGCGCTTTGCTGCCTTGCGCTATTTCAACGCAGCCGGCGCGCATCCCGATGGAACGATCGTCGAACGGCATGAGCCGGAAACCCACTTGATTCCGCTTGTGATCGACGCTGCGTGGGGGAAAAGACCGCCGCTGACGCTGTTTGGGACAGACTACCCGACGCCCGACGGAACCTGTGTGCGCGACTATGTTCACGTCTCGGATTTGGCTTCGGCACACCTTCTCGCGCTCGACAAGCTGGCGCAAGGACAGTCGCTGGGCGCGCTGAATCTGGGCACCGGCCAAGGCTACAGCGTCGCGCAGGTGCTGAAAGCCGCTGCCGACGTATTGGGCAAGCCAGTGCCCCATACCGTGGGTCCGCGCCGCGCTGGAGACCCACCATCCCTTGTCGCCGATTCGCAAGCCGCCAAGACCCGGCTCGGCTGGAACCCGCAGCGTTCCGACCTGCGGACACTGATTGAAGATGCGGCTCGTTCGCGACGCTAATCAAGCGACACGGGGTCGCAGCTACAAAGACGGAAAACCGTGATCCGCAAAACAGCGCAGCGCATCGGTCAAAAACGGAAGTCCCACCGCTTCGTCGCGCAGCGGCGCCGCTGAATCGCGAACCAGCCACAGCTCATCATGCCAGCAGGTGACATCCGGTAGCAGCGTCGTAAGCGGCCCCAGCGTCTCTAATTCCAGAAAATTTGCGTCGGTGTAAAGCTCAAACGCGGCGCCCAGGTCGGGATAGACTTGCGACGAGCACACCGGCACGGTCTTTACAAACACCGACGAGCCAAGCTGATATGCAGCCAGGCCTGTCAGCACATCGCGGCCAGCTGTCTGGTCATAAAGACCCAGCTTGAGCGGCCCAAGATCACAGCGCTGCTCGACAGTCCACAGCCGTCCTCGAAGCCGAAGCCGCGGGTCGCCCAGGTCGGTATACGGCCACAGCACAAGCCGACGATTGGGCAAAAGATCCTCATCGCGCCACGGCGTCCCCGCAGGCAGGATGCTCGGATGCGAGCGCAGCGGCGGCTGCGGCAAAATCGCAAGCCCACCCGGCGCCATCACCGACAGCGCCCACGCGGCCCGCGAAATCGGCGCCGCGGACACATTGCGCAGACCGTGGCGGACGCGGAACAGCGATGGTGTCAGCGCTTCGATGGCCAGCGTCTTGCGCAGGCCAAAAAACGGCGGTGCCAACAGTTCGACGCGGTGGCCGCTGACTTGATAGCTCACGGCGTGGTTGTCCGCTTCGTAGGTCTGCGTCGATTCAGGCGCAGTCCAAAAGCGATGTCCGCCGCGCAGACGAAACGATGGCTCGCCGGACTGGCCAAGCTGCGTTCTGTCTTCGTAGAAGAGATTTTTTCCGCCCCGCCTCTGCAAACGCAAAATCCGCGGCCCGACTTCGAGGCTGATCCACAGCTCCACTTCATCGGTCAGGAGCAGCAAGCCACGGGACCAGCCGCCATGGCCGGTTTCCTCGCAGCGCCACAGCGTCACCTTGGCGCCCCTTGCAAAAGCTCGTCGAGCAGGCGTTCCGACACACTGTACGGGTCCAGCTCGCGCCGCTGTACTTCATCGACCCAATCGGCATGGCGCGCAAGCAGCGCATCGACCAAAAGTCCGCAGCGATCGAGCAGCGCATCCCGCAGTTCCCGTTTGGCCCGTCGTGCCCGTCGGTTCGCAGCAAGATGCGCGGTCGCCACTTGATGACGGCCAATCGCCGCGGCCAGCTCGGGAATGCCTTCACCACGCACCGCGACCGTGCGGACAATTTCGACATCGCTCGACGGCGCTTCTGGTCCGAGCGGCGCTTCGCCATGGCGCAGCTCGAGCATCGTCAGAAGATCCCGCACCGTTCGATCTGCACCTTCGCGATCGGCTTTGTTTACGACGAGCACATCGGCGATTTCCAAGATCCCGGCTTTGATCGCCTGCACTTCATCGCCAAGCCCTGGCACCGTCACCACGACCTTGGTATCGGCGAGCGCAACCACGTCCACTTCACCTTGGCCGACGCCCACCGTTTCGATGATGACGACATCAAAACCCATCGCATCGAGCACCGCAACCACTTCACCCGTCGAGCGCGACAGTCCGCCCAGGTGTCCACGCGACGCCAGCGATCGAATGAACACACCTTCGTCGAGCGCGTGACGCTGCATGCGAATCCGATCACCGAGGATCGCACCACCGGAAAACGGGCTCGACGGATCAATCGCAACCACGCCGACCCGTTTTTCCAGTTTGCGGTAGTGGGCAATCAGGCTGTCCACCACCGTCGATTTGCCAGCGCCAGGATTTCCGGTCACACCGATGAGAAATGCCCGTCCAGTATGCGGCCACAGCTTGCGCAGCACCGCTTCCGAAAGCGGCGTCTGGTCGTCGAGATCGCGAATGAGCCGCGCCCCCAGCCGCAGATCCCCCGAAAGCACCGCTTGCGCGATCTGCGCGATACGCTCGGCTTGACTCGAATCGACCATGATAGACCGCCTACAGCGACGGCGACTAGGCCGCTTCCTCGTGATTGGTGTAGACGTTCATCACGTCGTCGTGCTCTTCGAGAGCGGACACCAGCTTGCCAATCTGTTCGGCGTCTTTTTCCGACAGCGCGACGGTCAGCTCGGGCAGCATGCCGACTTCAGAATCGAGCGGCGTCATGCCTTTCTTCTCGAACGCTTCCTTGACGCTCTGGCAAGCGCCTGGCTCGGTCAGCACCACAATCGTGTCACCTTCGGCACGCACGTCGTCGGCGCCAGCTTCGAGCGCAACTTCCGTGACGGCGTCTTCGCTGTGCTTTTCCGCGTCGAAAATGATCTGACCGCGCTTTTTGAATTTGTGCAAAACCGATCCTGACGGATCGATCTTGGCGTTCTGACGCTCCAGCAGCTTGCGCAGCTCGGCAGCGGTGCGGTTGCGGTTGTCCGTCGCCAGTTCGATGACGATGGCAACGCCGCCCGGTCCGTAGGCTTGATAGACCAGCTCTTCGACGGAATCGGCGCCGAGTTCGCCGGTGCCTTTTTTGATCGCGCGATCGATGGTGTCGGCGGGAATGTTGGCACCGCGCGCTTTGTCGACGGCGCTGCGCAGACGCGGATTGCCCGACGGATCACCGCCGCTGCGGGCAG
>DAORGN010000123.1:0-15125 GCA_035340095.1 Pseudomonadota bacterium
TTTGTCTACGTCGACAAGGGCAGCATGGCCACCATCGGTCGCGCCGCTGCCATTGCCCACATCGGTCGACTCAACATCGGCGGCTTCCTCGCTTGGATGTTGTGGCTTTTGGTGCACATCTTCTTTTTGATCACCTTCCGCAACCGCATCGCCGTGCTGTTCAACTGGGCCTACCAGTACTTCACCTATAAGCGCGGCGCCCGGCTCATCACCGGACATCGCTTGAAGGCTGGCGCAGAATCGGACGTTGCCGTCACTGCCCTGCCAAAAAGCGCGCTTACCGCCGCACTACTTCCGCCTGAAGCTGCGAAAACGACGCCCGCAGCACCACCGGAAACGGCTCCGCCTGCGGTCCCTCGCTAAGCCGAATCAGCAGTTCCTGCCCCGTCGTCCGCCCGAGAGGCCACAGTGGGACGTGATGTGCTTGCGCCCGCAGCCGCGCGTCCGCTTGGCGGTCCGCCCAAATCCCCAGCAGGTGGTGGTGCCCCGCATCGCCAAGCAGCCGAATTCCCGTCGGATCGCCCACGCACAGAGCGGAAGGCAGCACCACCGTGGCCCCCACGGGCGTATCGCCCAGGCAGCTTGCGACAAGTCCGCTGAGCAGGTTGGTGGAAGACAGCGCCAGATGACTCGCCACGAGCGACTCGGCTTTTAGCTCGATCAGCAGCTCGGCAAGTCCGGCGTGTGCAGTCCCCGGTTCCCCAAGCAAGGCCAGAAGCAGACCCGGACGGCCAAACGGAACCGCACTGTGCGACGACAGATCGAGCCGATGAAGACAGGACAAAAGCTCCACGGCGGGCATCGTAGGCTCGCTTTTGCAATGAACCCAAGTCAGAAATGGGACATTCTTCCTTTGCATACCCCATGGCAGAACCACTGCTGTCTGTAAAAAGCCTGCGCGTCGACTACGAAGACATCACCGCAGTCGATGACGTATCGTTCGAGGTCGAGGCCGGGATGGTCTATGGACTGATAGGTCCAAACGGCGCCGGCAAGACCTCCATCATCCGTGTCATTGCGACCCTGCTTCAGCCGACGTATGGCCAGGTTCGGCTCTGTGACATTGACCTTTTGGGCGACCCTTTGCGGGCGCTTTCTCACCTGGGCTTTATGCCCGACATGCCACCGCTGTACGACGACCTCTACGTCGAGGAGTTTTTGCAGCTGTTTGCCTCGGCCTATGGTCTTTTCGGCGCTGCACAAACGAAGCGGATCGATGAACTGCTCGATAAAGTGCAGCTTTCCGAAAAGCGGAAAACCCCAGCCGGAGAGCTGTCCCGCGGCATGAAGCAGCGGCTGTTTCTGGCCAAGACCCTGCTTCACGACCCCAAAGTGCTGCTGCTTGACGAACCAGCATCGGGACTTGATCCGCGGGCGCGGCTCGATCTGCGCGATGTCATCGTCGAGCTTGGTCGCGCCGGCAAAGCCGTGGTGGTGAGCAGCCACATCCTTGCTGAAATGGCCGACTTCTGTAACAGCGTCGGCATCATGGAACGCGGCAAGCTGCTTTTGTCCGGTCGGATCGACGACATCTTGAAACAGCTTCGCCCCGGTCTGCTCATTCGCGTCCGTCTGCTATCGCCCGATGACCGAATCGGACCGCTGCTCGGCGGCTCCCCAGGGGTCAGTGAAGTCGAAACCGACGGCGCGCAGTCGACTTTCAAGCTGGCCGGGGATGGTGAAGCGGCGGCCAACTTGCTGCGTGATCTGATTCAGAAAGACTTCCGCGTCGCCGAATACCGCGAGATGACCTCGAACTTGCAGGACATCTTCTTGCAGGTCTCAAGTGGGAGGGTGTCATGAGCGAGCCCGTCGTCCGCCTTGTCAGAAACCCGATCCTGATTGCCCAAGCGCGGCGTCGGCTGCGGCCTGCCCAGCTTTTGTCATCGACGCTGATCTTCGGGTTGCTCGGAATCTGCGGCGTGCTGCTGTCCGTGGTCGCCAAAGACCGGCACGAGGCCTTTTCGAGCTTTGAATATGTGCTGCTGACCGGCATTGGCGGCCTGCTGCTTCTGCGCGGCAGCAATCGCGTCGCCGAAACCGTTCGCGAGGAACGCGAGAGCGGCATCCTCGACTTTCACCGCGCCACCCCCACCACACCGTGGACCGATGGAATCGGATACCTGCTCGGCTGCCCGGCGCGCGAATACCTGATGGCGGGCATTCTGGCCGGCTTTGCCCTCGCCTGCGCGACCGCATCGCAGTTTGGACTTCTCCCGGTGCTCGGTTCGCTCGTCGCGATTGGCACATCGGGACTGCTCTATCACTGCTTTGCGCTGTGGATCGGACTGTCGGTCGCTCACAAGCGAGGTGCGTCGGGCATCGTCATGGGCACGCTGGTCGTCCTGCTCATCGGTGGCTGGTCGGCCCGTGGGGTCGGTGCCGTCAGTTACTTCACTCCGTACCCGGCGCTCTTTTGGCTCCTGTCGAGCAAGGAAGCGAAGATAACCGAGGTGACGTTTTACGGGCTGCCGATGCATGCGCTCGTTTTGACGTTGCTTGTGCAAGGTAGCGTGCTTTTGGCGATGGGCACGGCGGTCGCGCGCAAGCTGCGCCAAGACGATGCGACGTCGTTTTCGCGTCTGGGCACGCTGGCCTTTTTCGCGTGGATCGCCTTTCTGTCGCTCGGCGCCGCGTGGCAGTGGATATCGCCGGCTTCGGGCGGGCCGCTTTCCGTCACCGCAAGCACCGACACTGCGGTGATCGCGGGTTATCTCCTTGTCAGCACCATCGCAGCGGCAGCGCTTTTGATTGGCCAGGTGCCGTCCTATCTGTCGCTGCTTCGTGCGCTGCGTCGCGCCCGCAGGCTCAAGTCCGCCACCATCAGCTGGCTCGACGAAGGCGGTCGCTGCGAGCCACTGACCTTGGGCCTTTGGGGTCTGACGGTGGCCGGGCTTTTGGCCATCCACCACGCGATGGGTGTGACGCGCGTAAGTGGGCCGCTCCTGGGAACCCCGCTGCTTTTGGCCGCTGCGGCAGCGCTCTGCTATCTGCTGTTTGTTCAAACCGCGACCGAGTTTGTCCGCATCCGGCATCGTGGGGCCACGTCAGCCGTCGCGGTGTTTGTGTTCTTCGCCTCGCATGTGCTGCCGTTCCTGCTGAGCTTTGTGTTTGGTGCCAGCAAGGCCACACCGGGACTCCTGGTCATGGCGGCAAGCCCCATCTATGGCGTCTGGGCGGCGGCGGCTCACCTGACCGAAGCCTGGCTGCCGAGCGTGCAGGACAAAACAGAGCCACTTAGCATCTACGTGTCTTTGGCGGTCTCACTCGCGGTGTCGGCTTTTTTCTTTATCGAAAGCCGCCGCAGCCAAGCCGACCTGGCGCGAAAAATCGCCGATTCGACCAAGCCCAGCTAACCCACGATGACCGCGACTTCTGCCCCTGGGCTGTCCGCCAAATCGGGCCGCACCATCGGTTTTGCCTTCGTCCTTGGCGCCGCCCTCAGCTGGAGCCTGGCCGGCATCGGCATCAAATCGGTGGCTTTGCCGGGCCTGGCGATTGTCGGCCTGCGCAGCTTGCTGGCCCTGCCGGTGTTTGCGCTGGTGTTGTGGCTGCGGGCGGGACAAAACCTGGCGCTGGTGCTGCGGCTCGGACTTGGACGCCCCATCACTTGGCTGGCGTCCGCTTGCTATGCCTGGACCATGCTGTCGTTTGTGCTGGCGGCGAAGCTGACCACCGCGGCCAATGCCATCCTGCTGCAGTACACCGCGCCGATTTATGTCGTGCTTTTGTCCTGGCCGCTGCTAGGCGAAAAGATTGGTGTCGCCGACGTCCTCGCCGTGCTTGGCTGCTTTTTGGGCATTGCATGGTTTTTTGTCGAGCAGCTCTCGACTTCCGGGCTGTACGGCAACCTTTTGGCTTTGTCATCGGGGGCAGGTTTGGGTCTTCTGCCGCTGCTCTTGCGCCGGACCGAGCGGCCAGACCCGAGCCACGATGCGCAAAGCCGCGAGCTTTTGCCCTTTGTCCCCACGCTGGTGCTGCTTCTTGGCAACGTCCTGGCCGTGCTCGCTGGGCTGGCTGCGATGTTGCGTCAGCCGGTTCCCGGCCTGTCAGCCTGGCTGTGGCTTGCGGTCCTTGGCGTTGTGCAGATCGCGCTCGCCTATCTGCTGTATGCCGCCGCGGTGCGCAGACTGCGCCCAGTGGAATGTCTGATGCTGGCGTCGCTGGAACCGATCCTCAATCCGATCTGGGTCGCGCTGTTTGCCGGCGAGCTCCCCAGTCGCGCCGCCATCTGCGGGGGACTGCTCATCCTGGCATCGGTGACCGGCCACGGCATCTACTCGGCGCTCAGGCCGCGACACTAGTTCCGCCGAACCTGCACTTCTGACATACTCGCGCGCCATGTCGCTTGTGAACGACGAGCCCGCGCCGTCCCCCGAGATCCTGGCCCGGCTGCGCCCCATTCGCCTGCTGTGTCTGGATGTCGATGGGGTGCTAAGCGATGGCCATTTGTATTTTGCCGGTGGCGAAGGCGACGCCCGTTTCTGTCAGCGCTTTTCGGTTCGGGATGGCGTCGGCATCCGGCTGCTTATGCAGTCGGGACGACACGTCGCCATCCTGTCCGAAGGCAACATCCTGTCCGGTCGGGTTCGCGCCGAGTCGCTTTCGATCCGTCATGCGTACTTTGGCCTGCGCGACAAAGTCGCCAAGTTTTCCGAGCTTCTTTCCGAACTGGGCCTGTCCAAAAGCCAAGCGGCCTTCATCGGTGACGAAGTTTCGGACCTGCCGCTGCTGCATGAAGTCGGCTTTGCCGCCACCGTCCCCGATGCCGTTTGGGAAGTTCGCCGCGCCGTCCACCATGTCACCACCCGGCCCGGTGGCAGCGGGGCTGTTCGTGAAGTCTGTGACCTGATTCGCCGCTTCGGTGATACCACACCGGCAGGAACAATCTGATGTCGAGCGCCGTGCTACTGACTGGAGCCACTGGATTTCTTGGGCGAGACTTGCTGCGGAAGTTCGTCGAAGAGCTACCGCCTGAGCAGACCGTCTACTGCCTGATTCGCGGCCACGCGCAGGGCAAAGACAAAGACCAGCATCTTTCCCCGCAGCAGCTTGCCGACAAGCGGCTGCACACCCTGCTTTCCGAGCTGGGCTTTCACGATCGCAGCGATCCGCGGCTGCGTCGGGTGTCTGCCATCGCGGGCGACATCAGTCAGGACGGGCTTGGCCTAAGCCAAGCTGCTTATGCGGAGCTCGCCGCCCAGGTCGAGCACATCTATCACGGTGCGGCGACCGTCCGTTTTGACCAGCCGCTTGCCGAAGCACGCCGCATCAACGTCGAAGGGACCCGGCAGATTCTCGATCTGGCGCTGCTGGCAAAACGCAGTGGCCGCGCGGTGCGACTCAGCTACATCGGCACTTCGTTTGTCGCCGGCACACGCCGAGGCCGCATCTACGAAGACGAGCTGGTGGTCGATCAGGTGTTCCACAACACCTACGAGCAGACCAAGGCGGAAGCCGAAGCGCTGGTACAGAAAGCCATCGCCGAGCACGGTCTACGCGCCACCTTGTTTCGTCCATCCATCATCGTCGGCGACTCGCGTACCGGTGAAACCTCCAGCTTCAAGGTCATGTACTGGCCACTGAAGATTTTTTCACGCGGGCTCATCCCGATTGTGCCCGCTTCGCGCGCGGGCGTCGTCGACATGGTCCCGGTTGATTATGTGATTTCTGCGATTTGGGAGCTGTCGCGGCGGACCGATACTGTCGGGGGCTGCTACCACTTGGCTGCGGGGCCCGAAGGATCGACGACGATTGGTGAAGCGCTCGACCAGGCCGCCGCCTTTTTTCGCGTCCGCAAGCCGCTGTTTGTACCCACCGAGACATTCGAGCGCTACATTCGCCCGCTATTCCACCTGTTCTTCCGTGGCAAGCGACGACAAGCGCTCGACGCCGGACGGGTCTACGTGCCCTATCTGAACTACCAGGCGTCGTTTGACACCGAAAAGACCCGCACTGCCCTGCGCGGGACTGGCATCGCGCCCCCCAGCGTCCGCGATTACTTTGCGAAGCTTATGCGCTTTTGCGTCGACAGCGACTGGGGCAAGCGGACCATCCACCCGTCAGCGCCGCGCCGGCCTGGTCAGTAGCTCATACACCGCGACGCAGACCGACTGTTGGCCATGTCGCTGGCGGCTTTTCACGTTGTGAACAGCGTGCAGTAGCTGGGTCGCGCGGTGGATAAGTCGGGTAAGCGGCACAAAATCGACCGCTGCCGGTGGTCGGCCCCCCGGAGGATCGGCGACGCACTGATCGGCGGTATCGAGTGCATGGGCATTGCGGCAGCCCAGCGGCCTGACCGGGTAGATGCTACAGGCCCCATCGACCAGAAAGGCACAGGGGATGGCCCGGCGGAAGTGTTCAAGATGCAGCGCGTCATATTCTGCTTGCCGGCCTTCGACAAATGCCGCAGTCGCCCGCTCAGGGACATTGCCCGCCTGCTCTTTCCATCGCGGATACGCGGCCAAAAAAGCGGCCTTGGCGTCTGCATGTTCTGGCTGATTCAGGTAGGCGGCGATTCGCAGCGCTTCGGGCAGATAGCTGACGACCAACACGGCACAGCAGGCGGTACAACCCTTCTGGCAGTAGATGTGAAAGCCTTGGCGCGCAGCTTGTGCAGCACGGGCAGCCACCCCTTCGTCCAGCTCCGCGGCCAGTGCTTCGGCAATCGACATCGCCTCGGCGTCACTTATCGCCAGCGCAAAACGCTTCGATCCACCGGCATAGCGGGGATCACTCGCCAGCTCGGTGCAGATACGCGATAGCCGTTCGGTGTCCGGCATGGATCACTTGGGCGCTGGGGCTTGGGCCGGCGGTGTCTTCACCGCGGCTTGTGTATTGGCGCTTTGCAGCTCTTTGAGAAGCGGACCGGCGTTATAGACCCCGCGCAGCACCTCGAACAGGCCCGAGGTGTGGACCGAGACGGCCCGGTTGGCTGTGTCGTCATAGAAAAACGCACCGCCAAGCGATGGGATGTTGCCGTCGAAGATGGTTCCGACCACCTGCGCATCGCGGTTTAGCACCGGACTGCCCGAGTTGCCGCCGATGATGTCGAGCGTGCTTACAAAGTTGAGCGGAGTGGACGCCTTGAGACGCCCTTTGGCCGCCAGCCACGAGGGCGGCAGCACAAACGGTTCCCGCCCGGTGTGCCGATCGAACGCTCCGCCAAGCAGCGTAATCGGAGACAGCTCGGTGCTGCCTTCTTTGTACCCCCGCACCGTGCCGTAGGTGACGCGCAGCGAAAACGTGGCATCGGGGTAGACCGATGTGCCTTGGACTGCAAACAGCGCCTGGGCCACCAGCTCTGAGTTGCGCTTTTCTACCGACTCCACGGAGTCCTGGTACTGTCGACGAATCAAGCGGGACTGCGAATCCACTGCCTTGGCAAAACGAATCATCGGGTCGGTCGATGCTGCGATGGCCTTCTGGCCTCCGTCCCACAGTGTTTTGCGCACCGCCGGATCAGCCAGTCGCGATCCCATGATCAGGTTGCGGGCGATCTCCTCGGGGGAATACGGTCCAAAGGTCTCTTTGACAAACGGGTGGTTTGGCCCAAGCGCCTCGCGCAGCCGCCCAAGCGAATAGGTCAGCGTCAGGATCTCAAGCTGGGGATACATCGTTGATCGCGCCAAAAGCTCATGCGAAAGCGATGGCAGTGCCGAGTCGCGGTACTCGCTGAGCCGCTGGTCGGAGGGCTTGGGCCGTTCCTCGGCTGCCCGCACAAGCTGCCGCGCATAGTGAAACAGCGTCGAGTTGAACGCCCGCCCCACTTCCAGCAGCGTGTGCTCTTTGTAAATCTTGCGCAGCTCGTCTTGGGCTCGCGACAGGGCATCCCAGGCACCGCCGTAGCGTCTTTGCCAGTCGGGATTTTGCGCGACCTGGCTGCGCAGCGCTTCTTCGGATGACCGCTTGGCCGACAGGAAGTTCCGGCTGGTCAGGGTCTCTTGCTGGCCAACAAGCGCTTTGTACCAGTTCTCGACCCCGTAGAGCGGCTCGATCATGATGCGACGGTTTTCCGGCCCCAGCTTGGCAAACTCGAGCATGTGCCCCCGCAGCTCGGCCAAGTACAGCATCAGCTCGGGGTTTGCGACATCGCGCAGAAACTCTAGCTGCGACACCGTCATGAGTCGCTGGGTTGATCCGGGGTTTCCAGTCGAAAAGACCAGCTCCCCAGGGGTTACGCCGACGGGGTTTACCGGAAAGAAATTCGGCGTCTTGAGCGGCTGGCCGTTGTCGTAGACGCGCACAAACGACACATCGAGCGAATAGCGCGGATAGTTGAAGTTGTCCGGATCGCCACCAAAGCGCGCCGTCGAAGTCTCAGGCAGAAAGACCAGCCGGATATCGGAGTATCGACGGTACTTGTACAGGTGGTACTTGCCGCCGTGATACAGCGTCACAACGTCGCAGCGCAGCTTGGTCGCCGACGCGCAGTCTTGTTCCAGTCGGCTTATCTCCCGCCGCAAAACCACGCCAAACTCGGCATCTGAAAGCCCTTTGGTCGCGGCTTGCAGGCGACTGGTGACATCCTCAATGTCCAAAAGCTGATGGAACTCCAGCGATGAACACTTGAGCTCACTGGCGTGGCTGGGCGCATAGTAGCCATTGCGGCTTAGGTCACGCTGCGCCGATGACTGCTCGACAATGCAATCGCCGACACAGTGGTGGTTGCTCATCACCAGGCCGTCCGCGGACACAAATGCCCCCGAGCAGCCATTGGCGAGCCGCAGCGAGGCCAGCTGCACTTTCTTGAGCCACTCATCTGTGACCTGAAAGCCATACTTGCGACTGATGCGCTCACGCGGAAAATCGGTGAGCGTCCACATTCCCTCGTCGGCCCGAACCGGCAGCGCGAAGTGCGAGAGCAGTAGCGCCACCAAAACACCCAGCACCCGACCCATGATCTTGTGGGACTGGCCGGCGGACGGCACTAGCAAAGCGGGGGACATTCGGCCTCCTGGGGCGTTTCTTTGTCGAGCGCGAAGGCTCGGGGCCGATGATTTTCCGGTTAAGTAGAGCCTGTCAAGGGTGCAGCATGTGGAGTGGCGCGGTTGCCGGCCAGGCCGGGCGGGGAAGCTACGGGGCTGTCACAAGCTCGAAATCAGCGGCACGCACCCAGGCCACCCGATGGTTGTAGTGGATCTGGTAGTACTCGGTGCCGTCTTTGACGACGATCTGCTTGCTCGGGTCGTAGGCCGAAACAAACTCTTTTGCCCAGTAGTAGTCACCCGTGGCGCGCGCCGCGAGCGCATAGCGATGGCCCGATGGCACGTCGTAGATTTTTTCCATCACTGCCGGCTTGGTGGGCGGCATGTACGCCGCGTCTTGCGGGTACGCCACGCCATAGACCGGTGCCGTCGATAGACCGCTCTTGGGCGTGACCATCATCGTGGCCGCCTTGCGGGTCAAGCTGCGTCCTGGGTTTAGAAACCACGCCTTCTGGCCACCAAAGTAAATCGCGTCCCAGTCGCCTTTTTGTTCTGCCCGCACGTACATCGGCCCGGTCCCCAGCTTGTCGCCCCAGTTGTTCATGCGGTCGCCCGGCACGCCCTTT
This sequence comes from Pseudomonadota bacterium, assembly GCA_035340095.1. Taxonomy (GTDB): domain Bacteria; phylum Myxococcota_A; class Polyangia; order Palsa-1104; family JAEUJZ01; genus JAEUKA01. Next base: position 9,554 of record DAORGN010000123.1, read on the forward strand.
AGGTACGGGTTCTCAATCAGCGGCGCGGAAAGGTCCGGCGCGGTGCGCAGATAGACAAAGTTGGCCGGCGCTTCGGGCACATCCTTGCAGTCCGACGGCATCGAGCCATAGCAGTAGCTACCTTTTTGCAGGTTTGTGTCGTAGCCAGGCCTCAGCACAAGGGCGTCCCCGTCTTTGCCACTGTCCTTCTCACTCGGCAGCGGAGCGAGCAATAGCTGCATGTAGCGATCCCAGTCCCAGTACGGACCGGGGTCCCAGTGCATGCCGCCCTGCTTGGCCGCAGTGACACCGGGGATTTCGTCGTGGCCGATGATGTGTTCCCGGTCGATGGGAACGCCGTAGCTCTTGGCGAGGTGGCGCACCAGCTTGGCCGAGTTTTCGTACATCGCATCGGTGAACCACTTCTTGCCCTCAATGGCCACGGCCTCGTGCTCAATGCCAATCGAGTGCATGTTGAAGTACCAGTTTCCCGCGTGCCATGCGACGTGACTTGGCGCGACAAACTTGGCCACTCGCCCGTTTGTGGAGCCCACCAGATAGTGGGCCGCCGCCGATGCAGTCGGGTTTTGGAAGTGCGAGACCACACCGTCCCAAGCGCCCTCGGTGGTGTGGATGACGATGTACCGGATCGGCATCCCGTCCTTGGGACGATTGGCCAGGTCGTAGTTGCCGTAATCGCCAGGTGTCGCGCTGCGCGCCTTGTAGGCCGCCGGGATGTCCTCGCACTTGAGCTCGCGCGGACAGTCGGGGTCCTCACTGGGGGGCGGCGGCGGCGGTGGCGGCGGCGGCGGCATCACCGTATCGTCCCCCGTCACCGGTTCCGGCGGCTCACAGCCGATCATCGTCAGCGCCAAAAGCTGTCCACAGATCAGCGAACCCACGAAAAACGAGGAGACTTTCGAGCGTTGAATCGTCACTTGGCACCTCTTGCTGGCGGTCAGGTGCCGATTTGTACCACGTCAGCGCCCCCTGCCCAGATCGGGCTTACCGACAAACGGATTGGGGGCCTGCTCCTCTCCCAGCGGATCGGCTTCCGCAGTTTTTTGCTGCGTCACCGCAATCGATCTGCCCCCCCTTCGACTGAGGACTGGCGCTCGCTTGGGCTCGATCCGATCGACCTGATGCTGGGCCGGTTGGGCAGCCAGTGCAGGGCTCGGCGGCAACGGCAGTGGTGCGCCGGCTGGTGCCGGACCAAGCGGATCGGACGATGGCGGCACGGGACGAGGTGCCACAACCGGCGGTGCCAAGATCGGACGCTGCACCCACCAGCGCGAACCAAACAGACCAACCAGCAGCAAACACAGTGCACCAAAAAACATCGCCTGCCGTAGCGTGTTGCTGAGCGTCCCTGGGTCCATCGCAGGGCTCGTTGGCACTGCATGCGGCAGCGCCAGCGGCGGCAAACCATCCCGAAAACGCCGCAAGTCTGCCAAAAGCTCTGCCATCGTCCCGTAGCGCAGGTCCCGATCTCGCGCCATGGCATGCATCACAATCGACTCTAGACCCGCTGAAATCTGTCGATCCGGACAACGCGAAGACGGTGGCTCGGCGGACTCGGTCAGGATCTTGGCCACCACCGATAGGTAACTCGCTGCGCAGTGCGGCACGCTGCCGGTCAAGCACTCGTAAAGCACCACCCCCAGCCCGTACACATCGGCCCGTGGGTCAAGTGCATCGCCACGCACCTGCTCTGGACTCATATAAAGCGGCGTTCCCAGGATGGCCCCGGTGCGGGTCAGTCGCGGTTCGTCGTTTATCCGCACAGCTTTGGCGATGCCAAAGTCGAGCAGTTTCACAAAGTCCCCATCGTCCCGAGCGCACAGAAAGATGTTTTCTGGCTTGATGTCTCGGTGCAGCACGCCGCTTTCATGCGCTGCAGATAGAGCCGTCGCCAGTTGCTCGCCAATCCGCAGCGTATCGACCTCTGATAGCGCCGAACAGCGGGCGAGTCGCTGGGCCAAGCTCTCGCCCACAAGCAGCTCCATTTCCACGTAGGGACGACCATCCGCGGTCAAGCCGACATCGAAGACCTCGACGATGTGCGGTGAAGAAATCGACGATGCCAGCCGCGCCTCGCTGTGCAGTCGCGAAACCAGGTCTTCTGTCAACGCAAGCTGGGCATTTAGCACTTTGACCGCGACCTGCTTGTGCAGGTGCAGGTGCTCGGCGACGTAAACGGTCCCCATCCCTCCCTGGCCGATCCGCCGTCGCACCTTGAGCTTGCCGCCGAGCACTTCCCCAACCAGGGTGTCGTCCGCGTCTGCGCTGTCCGGACCGATGCTAGATCGTCCGATTGGAGCCTGCACTGACAGGTGGGGCGTCACCCCATGACCGTAGTCCCCAGCTGGCGCAACCGTCAGCAGGGCTCCACCATCGAGCGGGCAAGCATGCGTGCCGTCCGCGTAGCGGGTCAAGCACTCAGCGCACTGCAACATAACGATGGGAAGCTAGCTGCTCGCGAACAAATACGCCAGCAAGCGGTACATGCCAAAGGCCACCGTTCCCGAGATCGGTACGGTCAGCACCCATGCAGTCACGATGTTGCCGGCCACACCCCAGCGCACCGCAGACAGTCGCTTGGCGGCGCCCACACCCATGATCGAGGCAGAGATGCAGTGCGTCGTCGACACCGGGATGCCAAGCCAGCTCGCAAACAGGATGGTGAGCCCACCAGCGGTCTCGGCCACGCAGCCTTGAATCGGCGAGATGCGGATGATCTTGCTGCCCATCGTCTTGATAATCCGCTGACCACCCGCCGCCGTGCCCATCGCAATGGCGCCGGCACAAGCGATCACGACCCACAGCGGAACGCCCCACTGTCCGCTTGCCTGCTTGGGCAGCATCCACGCTGGCAAGTGATGCGAATCGCCGCTGGCCACAAACGACAGAAGCGCCAGCGTGATGATGCCCATCGACTTTTGTGCATCGTTAGAGCCATGCGCAAAGGCCATCAGGCTCGATGAGACAAGCTGCGCTCGTCTCGACATTCGGTTGACCGTCGCTGCCCGGCTTCGCCGCAGCATCCAAGTCAGGCCGATCATCAGGCTCAGCGCGATAAAAAAGCCCGCTGCCGGCGACGTGACGAGCGGCACCAGCACTTTGCGCTGGAGCGCCGTCCAGTTAAACGCCGAAAAGCCACCCTTGGCCACCACGGCTCCCGCCAGCGAACCAATCAGCGCATGCGACGAGCTAGAGGGAATCCCGAACCACCACGTAAACAGGTTCCAGAAGCAGGCACCGGACAGGGCCGCCAGCACCACCACTTGGCTGACCATCTTGGGGTCGGTAAAGCCTGCGGCGATGGTCTTGGCGACTGCGGTTCCGGTCAGTGCCCCGGTGAAGTCGAGGACCGCCGCCATCAGCACAGCAGTACGGACCGGCAACACGCCCGTTGACACCACCGTCGCGATGGCATTGGCCGCGTCATGAAAACCATTGATGTAGTCGAAAATGAGAGCGAAGGCGATGACCAGGACGAGCAGGGTCAGCATGCCAGCATGCTCCTATGTTCAGCACTGCAGACAGACGCTACCGCGTTTCGACCACTGAATTTAGGCATGCTTAATCGCCACGTTTTCAAGCACGTCAACTGCGTCTTGGCAGCTGTTGAGCGCTGCTTCCAGGGCTTCTATCACGGTCTGCTGCCGCAGCAGCTCTTTGGCATCGACCTGCGGGTTCTTAAACAGTGAGGCCATCTCGTTTTGGTAGATGGAGTCTCCGCGTTTTTCCATTGCCACCACCTGCATACGGGCGGGCGCCACCTTTTCCAGCTTGTGGGCGCGGATAAACGGCAGGGTGTCCTTGATGTGGGTTGTACATTCGGCCAAGAGCTGGACCATCTCACGCATGGCCTGGGTCAGCTCGTGCATCTCGAAAGCGACGAACGACTGGGCTGCTTTGTACAGATAGTCGAGCACGTTATCGAGCGCCGTGGCCAAAGAGTGAATGTCCTCCCGGTCGATGGGCGTAACGAACGTCTCATCAAGGGCCAACATCACCGCCCGGACGATGTCATCCCCACGGTGTTCTAACTGGTGGATTCGATCGAGGATTTCCTGAACCTGGCGAATGTTGCCACTGATGTTCGGTGTGGCTGGAAGATCGAGCATCTGCTTGGCGGCTTCTGCCAAAACGCCAGCGTGTTCTTCCAGCAGAGAAAAGAATCGGTCGTCTTTCGGGAGCAGCCAGCGAATTACACTCTGAAAAGGCATGAAAGAGTCCTTCGACTCGAAGCGCTGTAGACAGCCTGGTTCTTCTGACCCAATAACCGTCGACATCATATCAGGTCGGTGGGTCTTTTGGGTAAGCCTTTTCGCAACTTTGGGCCGGCTCGGCGAGACGCGGCTTGGACGGGCCGACTTTGTGGCCCCTGGTCTTTGCTGCCTCAGCGATTTGCCAGAGGCCAGGTTTGCGACTAGGGTTCGGCCCAAGCAAAACCAAAATCGGCGCTCCAACCGCCCAGGAAAAGAGGTTTTCCGATGAAGCGATCACTCCTTTTGTGTGTCCTCGCCCCGCTTTGGCTTGTAGCTTGTCGCCCGGCTGACCCCAGTGCACGGACGGATATGGGGGGAGACGTCGCTGACCTTACGACGGCTCCAGCCGCGACGGCCACCACCATCCGCGACCTAAACAGCCCGAACAACACGATCAAGCCGGGCACCAAGGTCAAAGTCAGCGGCGTTGTAACCAGTCCGCTGCGCTGGGTCGATGCCGACACCTCGGCAGGCTACTGCTATTACCGGGTTCACATCGTCCAGACCGAGCCGGCCCCCGCCACACTCGGGGATGGAATGATCCTGACGCTCAGCCTGAAGAACAGCAGCTTCACGGATGGATCCACGCTGACGCAGTGCAAGGATCGGGCAAAGACCGATACGGTGGCGATGGCGATGGACACCCTGGCCATGGGACAGATGGTCGAGGTCGAAGGCAGCTACGACACCCGTGCAAACTGCGGCGGAACGACCCGACAGCTCAACATGTTTGGCGGCAAGATCGTAAGTCAAGGGATGGCGGCAACGATGCCCACTCCGGTTGATGTCGACCCGGCCAAGTACCCGGTCGCCACTGGAACCCCCAAGGCGCTGGCCCAGACGTTTGTCGATGGACATGCAGCGCTGGTGCGCTTTGTAAATCCCAAGAGCTACGGACGCAACGCGACGTACCAGGACTTCAGTGTCAGCACGACGGGCACTGCACCTGGCGCGCAGATCACCACCAACTACATCCGAGCCCAAGGAATGTATACGTCGCTGCCCGATGGCACCACGTACAAGTCGGTGACTGGCATCGTGCTTGGCGACTTCTGCGGCACGATCTGGCCGCGGAACCAAATGGATCTGGTCCCGTAGCCGGTTCCCTCTTCACAGGAAAGACCTCGTGGCACCGCGGTCATAGCCACTGCGACGCCATCGTCTCGTCTGTCTTGGGGAAAGACCCCGCCTGATCGACTCATCGAGTCGCCAGCCTTGGGGAAAGACCCCGCCTGATCGACTCATCGAGTCGCCAGCCTTGGGTAAAGACCCCGCCTGATCGACTCATCGAGTCGCCAGCCTTGGGTAAAGACCCCGCC
>DAORGN010000124.1:0-14904 GCA_035340095.1 Pseudomonadota bacterium
AACTGCTCGACATCAAGGAACTCGAGGAGCGGCACCATCTGCTTGGTCCGTTTGTTGACAAACAGGATCGTGCCGACGCCGCAGTTCGGGTGGCAGCCGCAGTTGACGGCACCAAACTTCGCGTTTTGCTCGATCAGCAGATCGGTCAGGTTGGAAAACGGACCCATGGCCGACAGCGGGAACCAGTCGCGCATCGGCTCGGTGACGCCGAGCTGATCCTTCATGTCGTGGACGAGGTGCGACAGCGTATAGCGCTGCTTTTTGCGCGTCTCATCATCGACATCCTCATCGCGACCGGTAAAGCTCACCGGCTGGAACGATACGACGGTGATCTTGTCGCTGTTTTCGATCGCAAAGTTTACGATCTTGCCGACCTGATCGTTGTTTACGCCATTCACCAGCGTCACCACCAGGATGACGTCGATGCCAGCGCGGTGGAGTTCTTCGATGGCTCGCAGCTTGACGTCAAACAGGTTGGCGATCTTGCGGTGGGCGTTCGACTCGTTGGTGGTGCCGTCGAACTGGAGATACGCCATGCGCAGACCGGCCTCTTTGGCTTTCTGCGCAAAACCGGGCTCCATCGCGAAGCGCAGGCCGTTGGTCGCGCACTGCACCGCGAAGTAACCGACGTCCCGTGCGTAGCGAATCGCATCGAGGAAGTGCGGCGACAGCGTCGGTTCACCACCAGAAAACTGGATGCTCATCTGGCGGCGCGGCTTGATGTTGATGGTGTCGTCGAGGATCTGCTTGATCTCGTCCCAGGACAGCTCGTGGACAAAGCCGACTTGGTTGGCGTCCATGAAGCACGGATCGCACATCATGTTGCAGCGGTTGGTCAGATCGATGGTCATGACCGCGCCACGGCCATATTTCATCGACGAGCTACCGTGTGAACGCAGCGTGGTCTCGACCGTCGGGAAGTCCCGTCCAGGGAACAGGCTCTCGATCCGCGCCATGAACTTGGGATCGATGGACATGACGTCCACGCACACGCCGTGCTTTTCGCAGCTCTTTTCCATGATGATCTGGCCGTCGCGCTCGACGATGCGGGCCTTGACCTCACCGGGGCGACCATCCACCAGATCGGTCAGCTTGCGGCGTCCCGACAGAATGTCGTCACGAACTTCCTTGACGCACTTTGGACATAGCGAATCCGTCTCACGCGGCCAGCCGAGCTGCGGCTTGGTTCGTTCGCGGGTCTTGAGCAGCGGACCAGGCGCCCACGACGGGTGTGGCGAGGGACGCTCGAACTTTTCATTGAGGACTTTGACGAGGGGCCAAGTGGCCCTCGCGAGGGCGACGGCGGCCTTCGAGGTCTGCTTGGCAAGCTGGGAAGGGAACTGCATTGGGAAACTCCTAAGAAACTCAGTACTCGCTGCGTTTAAACGCGCCGCAATCCTAGCAGCAAGCAGGTGCGGCTCGTTCCTCATAGATACGCAAAACAACGATTAGAGTGAACCAATAGTTCAGTGTTTCAGTGATCTTACCGATTCCGACGGGGGGTGGGGTCTTGACCCCCACCCAAAGGGGGTGAAAATCCCCCCCAGTTTGGCCCGCTTTGGGAGTCCGATAAGGAGGGCTACGCGCAGCCATGGGGGTCTTCCGCGAGACCACTCCCAATCGACAAAACCACAAGCGCACACGCAAACGGAATCGCACGTTCGGAATCGCAGCCTAATCCGGGATGGAAAGCCACCCCAGCGCAGAAATCAGGTCGGGGAGGGAGTCCGTCGTCTGCTCTTACGCGGCGAAACGGCTCTGCGGTGAGGCGACAAGACATGCACCCATCGCGCCACCATCATCAACGCCATACACAAGCGCGCTTTCGACGGGAGCCGTCTGGGCCCACGTTGGCGGCGAAAAGCTCGCCACCGCGTGAAGCAGCGCGACTGCACCGGCTGCTGCACCGCTGTCTCCGTGATCGGTTCCGATGGAAACAAAACGCAGTGGCTCCGGCATCCATGCGGTCGCTTCGGCTGGCCGATGGGGGAATCGTCGAGAGTCTGCTGACCGTGGCGTCGAATGCGTCCGTCTGTTCAAACCGCGTGATGCCAGCGCGCATGGCCGCAAGCGACGCCCGGCTACAAAGACCCAGCGGACAAGTGAGCGCAAACTGGGAAATGGCAAGGAGAGGACTACTCATGTGCAGGGCTCTGCTCCCACGGTTCGAGGACGCGGAGGATGCACTGCCGTAGGTTTAGCATGCTGGGACGCGCAGGCACGCTGGTTCGCCAGATCAGCGTCACCGTAAGCTGGTCAGGTGCAAGGAAGACTGCGTCGAGCAGGAGCCTGCGGCGTTCGGTGTGATGGGCGAAGCGGAATTTGGCTGCGAGCCGCCAGTGCGGAAGGCGAAACTGGATGGTGCCCAGCGGGTGCAGTCCGGTCAGCACGACGTTTTCATTTCCTTGCAGATGCGGTGATGCGAAAAGCCCTGGTGCCGCGGCGGACAGGAAGTGGGGATCTACATCGGCGGGCCACAAGGGGGCGCGTTTGGCCACCTATCCGTTCCAGTCCGCAAACAGCCAGCTTGTCCTTCCCAACGCAGGCTGGACTGACCCGGATGTCCAACATAGCTGTCGGCAAGTGGCACGGGCGGCTGTTCCGAAAGAGGCACGAGTGGTTCATCGAAAGCACTGGTTCCGGGCGCGGGCATTGCAAAGCACCCAGCGACCACAAGGAGCACGATGTCCTCGTTGGCCAGGTTCATGTTTCGTCGTCCCGCTGGCCAAACCACGAATACGGTGTGGCAGGCAAGCACGGTGCAAACCCAAGCCGTTCCACCGTTTGTTTGATTTCGCGATGGCGGTCTCGTGCGGGATGGCCGTCCGGAGACGAGTCACAAAAAGAAATCAGCCGCGCGCGGGCCGGCTTGTCATCCATGGCAAAAAGCCAGGCGATTCGGAAGATCAAGAAGTCGGCGATGCCGTGTTCGATGCTCATCACGGTGGGCGATGGTCCGGGCTGAAAGCCGACGATGGGCGCATCGATGCCATCGCTCCGCTTGAGATCGAGAAACAGCGAATGGGGATCTTCTCGGCTCTGACGTGGATCTTGGAATCCGATAAGGAAGTAGCGCCGACGATCCCAGTCCTCGCCTTCGTGGGGACGGTTCAGCAGGTCTTGGATGAGATAATCGTGCTCGGGGAAAACACGAAATCCGCCGTGCGCGCTTCCCATGAAGCGAAGAAACGCCACATAGTTTTGTGGAAGCGTCATCGGTGCACTATGTTGCAATTCATCTAGCTCTGTTCGTGATGATCCAATGATTTCACGAGCCGTGTGTGGCTGTCGCTTTTCGATGAATGCCAGAAATTCAGATCCGGTGATCATGGGCGGCCCTCTAACACGATCGATCTTTGTCGCACAACATCATTGGTAGCAAGATTTGGCAAGTGTGGCACGATGCGACCCCTTTCGGCTCATCAAGAATTCGTGACGCCTGGTTATGAAAGGGAATCTTCGATGTGGTCCCGGCGATAGTGACGCGCAAATCGTACCATTTCTACCAGCGGTCCATTTTCGATGGACTGTACATCATCTCGCTCATCGCCAAAAGACTTATCACCGAATCTAGGACCACGACATTGGCCCCCGACGATCGAGCGATTGTGTCAAAATCGGATGGGGTATCTCCCGATGTCCCGACAAGAATTTTGTTACATTTGCAAGATGCGACCGCAACCATGAAACCATCTGGGTAATCCAATTTTTGCAGCTTTTTGATGATTTCGGCGCAAATCGCGGCGGATTGGTACTGGGCCGCCTGGGGTTGGTGTCTTGCAGACATCCGGCGGTGCCGACGTGTTCGTCGGACCGTCGCCTTTGTGCACGATGGAACGACCGTTTGCGAATACCGTGGCCACGCTAGATCCTCGCTATGGGCTGCTCAGGTGGAGGGTGCGGAGGTTGAGGAAGTCGGCTTGCTGGGTGAGGCTGATGCCGGGCTGGGCGATGAGGAGCTGGCGGGGACGGTAAAGCAGGGTCAGGGGTTCTTCGCGCTGCCAGACTTCGCCGAGGTTTTTGAGATCGCCGCCAAGCTGAAGATCGAGCAGGCGACCGCCAAGCTGGGTCCACAGCGGATGGCTATCGGGATAAGCAAAGTGGAGGAGCGGCTCGGGATCGAACAAGCGGTCACTGCCGGTCCAGCCCCAGCCGAGCAGCGCCAGATCAAAGCCGCCACGGCGCAGGCGGGCGGTGAGCGCGGACAGCTCGACGGCTTCGGATTCGACCTTGATCCCAAGCGGCGCCAGCGCTTGCGCGATGTGTGTCGCCAGATCGAGCAGCTCACTTGAACCCTGCGGACAGAGCAGGCGCAGCGAAATCGGGCGGCCTTGCCACAGCCGGGCGCTTCCGGGGGCGGCGCGAGTGGCCGAAAGCGCATCGAGCAGACTGCCGGCTTGTTCGACGGTTTGTCGGGGCTGGCTCGGCAAAATGACGTCTTGTGAACCCTGGCCAAAGCGGGCGTCGCGAAGCAGTCGTTTCTGATCCAAAAGCGACGCCAGCGCCCGACGCGCCGCGGCTTGTCCGAGCAGCGGGTGTCGCCCGTTATAGACCAGCGTCACGAGCTGATTGGCGAGCGGTTCGAGCTTGCGCCAGCGACCGCGCTCGACGGCTGGGTTTATCAGGTCGGGCAGATAGCGAAGCGGGACGCGCAGCATGACTTCGGCTTGGCCGTTGCGCAAAAGATGCAGTCCGCGGGCACTGTCGGGAGCGATGAGGAAGCGAAGCTCCTCGGCAGCGGCAGGCGGTCCATGGTAGCCGGGAAATCGCCGCAGGGTGATTTGGCTGCCGCGCTTCCACTCGACGAAGCGATAGGGGCCGGTGCAGATCGGCTTGCGGCTCCACGGTTTTTGGATCAAGCGACCATCGGGAAAGTGGGCGGCGGGGACGATCGAAACTTGGCTCAGCGCGTCGAGGATCTGGGTCTGTCCACGCCGCAGGTCGAGATGGATCGACTCATTGCCGTTTTTGACGACGCGGACGACATCGCGCAGAAGGGCGCGGGTCTGGGGGGCAACGTGTTCCGATGCCAGCACCATCTGGAGCGAGAGCTGGACATCGTAGGCAGACAGCGGGCGACCGTCGTGGAACCGGACTCCTTTGCGCAGCCACAGATCCAGGCCGCGCCCGTCTTTGTCGAGCCGAAAGCGCTCTGCGAGGACCGGTTCATAGACGGGACCACTTTCGCTTTCGCTGCGACGGATGAGCGGCTCGCAGATGAGGTCGTGGACAATCCGATGGCCCCACAGATCGGGGTCGAGCAGCGGGTTTAGGTGAACTGGCTCCCCGTCGATGACCAGGCGCACCACACCAGCGGGCGGGGTGGTCGATGGGCCACCGTTAGCCCCGGCGGCGGATGTCCCCCCGACGCTGCCGACGGCCAGCGCGGCCCAAAGCCCCAGCGGGCGGAGCACTGCAACCAGCTTCATCGCGCGGAATCCACCTGGGTGTTCTGACCATATCGCTCGGGCGTGGTGGCGACGGGGCGACGGGTCGGCAGCGGGCTGTCAAAGCGCAGAATCGGGTAGCGGTTGTGGCTCTTGTCGTAGCTCGGGTGCCGCTCAGCGAAGAACTGGAGTCGGGCGGTGGGGCTTTGGGCAAACGCCGGATTGGTGAGCCGCTGCTGGAACTCTTTGCGCAGCGTGGCGTCGCTGGCGAGCAAGTGCTCGGCGACCTGCTCGGCGACGTAGTCTTCGAGGTATTCCTTCTGTTCGAAGATGCTATTAAAAAAGCCCCAGCGCAAAAGCGAGTCCGAGGAGTCCGGTTCGAAGAGCTGGGCGACGAGCGTTGCGCCGCGCTGGGCGGTCGGAATCCACAGCGAGCCTTTGGCCGCGCTGCACGATTCGGTCTTCCACTCGCCTTCCACCGAGACAGTGTGGCGGCCTTCGTAGGGGGCGTCGGCAAACGTGCGGGACTTTACCCGGTAGACCGCGCACGGACCATTGTGGCTGTCTTGCACCGTCGAAAACTGAAGCCCGTGGGCGCGGAGCTTGTCGGAAAGCCACCCAGCGTGTTCGGGGGGCACGACGTAGCCAGCGGGCAGCGGGATCGAAGTTTTTTCGACGACGGTGGGGAAAAACGGAATCTTCCAGACCTGCGGTTTTTGTGGGTCGTAGCTGATGCGCAGCGCCCCGGATACCGGCGATGGCTCGATCTTGTAGGCGTAACCGGGAAAGTCGAGTTCGACTTTGCTTGGGCCGGTTTCATAACCCAGTGGGATGCGGCTGCCGGGCGGGCGTTTTTCGTCGCTGTGATCGACTTGCTGGGCGGTCATGCGCCAGTCTTTGCCGCGCTCGGCGACATTTCGCAGCAAGGCCGAAACGGCGTGATAGGTGGCGCGGACGCGGCGCTCGAACGGTTTCCACGAGTGGGTTTCGATGAGCACGGCGAAGCGATTTTTGCGCGGCCAGTATCCGGTCGAAAAACGCGGCGGCGGTACTTCTTGGACAAACCCCGAGGACGGATCGTCTTTTTTGACAAACGTTGGGTAAAAGTCGAGCGGCATGTGACCCTGGCGGCGCAGCTCATCGAGAACCCGCTGCGACAAATCACTGCCAATTGCGCGCAGGGGGGCCGGGCCGCCGAGCCGGGGTTCAATCTGCACCGCGACATCGGGCTGAAAGTCAGCGCCGTCGGTGACGTGCAGGTCGATGTACAGCAGCGGATCGTAGCGCCGCAAAAGACCGAGCATCGCCAGCATTTCCGGGGTTTCGGCTTTGGCGTAGTCGCGGTTTAAGTTCAAGTTGTGGGCTCCGACGCGCCAGCCGGTTTCGACGGGTCCGCTCTGGTTGGGTCGCTGGTGGGCGGCGAAACGTTCGTGGCCATCGACGTTGAAAACCGGGACGAAAACAAACGTCAGCTTGCCGAGCACGCCGGGCAGTGTTTCGCCGGACAGCAGGCTCCGCAGCAGCCAAAAACCGGCGTCTTTGCCATCGACTTCCCCGGCGTGAATGCAGCCTTGGGCCAGGACCACGGGGCGCGACTTCTGCGCGATGTCTTCGGGCGAAAACGTGCCATCGGCGGACGCCACAAGCGCCAACATGGGCCGGCCCTGCGGCGTTTGGCCGAACTGCTGGCAGCGCACCTTTTGGGGGAATGTCTTTTCAAAGCGCTCGCACAGCGTGATGACTTCGTCGTAACGCCCGGTGCGAGCAAAACCACTCTGCTCGGCGACCGTGCGCAGGTCGGAAGACGCAAGCGCAGCCACAGGAGCCGCCGGTAGCGAGAGACCAAAGAGCAGCGGAAAAGCAGTCAGCATGGCGAAGACTTAGCAGAAAACGGGCAGGGAAAAACGGGTGGGATTAGCTGCTGCGGCGGTTTCGCATGGCTTTGACGACCGTTACATCGCTGGCGGCGGCAAGTCGCGCATAGTCGGGACTGCCTTTTTCATAGATTGCGAGCCGTCCTTCCCCATCGTAGTGCACGCCAAATCCATAGCTTTTCGGCAGTGGCGAGGCGCGCATGCACGCCTGTGGACGGCGGAGTAGTTCTGTTCGCAGCGCTTCACGCTGGGCCTCTCTTTCCGGGGCAGAAAGTCCTTGCTTGCGCAGCGCCACTTCCACCAGCAGATCGTCGCGCGTGTAGTGGTACGGCGTCTGGCTTAGGAGCTGATGTTCAAGGGACGCCACCGTCGGCTTGCCGGACTTTTCCTGCGGCACGACAGCGTGATCGACCGGACAGTCTTCGGCGCACAGCACAAAGGTGTTTTGGATTTTCATTGCCTGCATCCTCGGTCGTTTCTGGCTTTGGACCGTGCGCTGCACATAGCACTTTTTGGCGGATGCTTCTCAAGCTGGCTGGGTTTGTGCGAGTGTTGTGGACCACGGTGTGCGCGAAACTTCGGAGACAGAAGCGATGAGCAAGACGATGCGAGAGCGGGTGACAGAGCTTGAAGCAGAGCGTGAGCGCATAAAACAAATGGGCGGGCCCGACAAAGTGCAGAAACAGCACGAGCGCGGCAAGCTCACCGCACGCGAGCGTCTGGAGCGTTTTTTCGACGGCGGACAGTATTTTGAAGTCGGGATGTTTGGCACCCAAATGGGCGGTTCAAATCCCACCGACAAGCCGCCAGCCGACGCTGTGATCTGTGGCTTTGGCCCGGTCAACGGGCGCATGGTGGCCGCAGCCGCGTATGACTTCACGGTCAAGGGCGGATCGATTGGCATGACGGGCGAAACCAAAGTGACTCGCATGCGCGAGCTGGCGCTGCGGGCGCGGATGCCGATGGTGTGGTTTATTGACTCGGCGGGGGCACGGATCGATCCGCAGTCGCAGGGCGGCGATCAGATTTCCCTGTTTGCTGGATCGGGACACCTGTTTCGCGAAGAAGTGCTGATGTCGGGCGTGGTTCCTCTTGTCGCTGCGATGGTCGGTCCGGGGGCGGCAGGAACCGCGTACATTCCGGGTCTGGCCGACTTTGTTCCGATGGTGAAAAACCAAGGCTCGATGGCGCTTGGCGGTCCTCCGCTGGTCAAGGCGGTGACAGGACAGGAGATCACCGAACAGGAACTTGGTGGCAGCAAGATCCACTGTGAGACATCCGGGGTCGGCGATGTCGAAGTTCCCGACGAAGAAAGCTGTCTGCGGCTGATCAAGGAATACCTGTCCTTTATGCCGCAGCACTGCGATGAAAAACCGCCGATCATTCCGTGTGATGATCCACTAGAGCGGCGGGATGATGCCCTGCTCGATGTGCTGCCGCAGAGCACGCGCCAGTCGTATGACATGTACCAGATCGTAAAAACGATCGTCGATCACGGGCGCATCCTCGACATCAAGCCAAAGTGGGCCAAGAACATCATCACTTGTCTTGCGCGCATCGGCGGTTATCCGGTCGGAATCGTTGCCAACAATCCGCGTCACATTGGGGGCATCCTCGACGTGAACAGCGCAGACAAGGCGTCGCACTTTATGCAAATTTGCGACGCTTTTAACATTCCGCTCGTGTTCTTGATGGACGTTCCTGGCTTCATGGTCGGTAGCAAAGTCGAGCACGAAGGAATCATTCGCCACGGCGCAAAAATGCTGCACATCATGGCATCCGCGACGGTTCCTAAGCTGACGGTGGTGGTGCGCAAAGGCTACGGTGCGGGCTACTATGTGATGGCAGGACGGGCGTATGAACCGGATCTTTTGGTTGCGTGGCCGGGGGCCGAAATCAGCGTGATGGGTGCGGAAGGAATGGTGGGAATCGCCGGCAAGAAGCTGTTTGGCGGCATGGAACCACCAGCGGAAGTGAAAGCGCAGATCGTCGGGATGATCCAGCAGCACATCGACATCTTGAAAGTCGCGGGCTGGGGTCTGTGCGATGACGTGATCGATCCGCGGGATACCCGGCGGATGCTTGGTTTGGGACTGAAGATGGCGTGGAACCGCACCGTCGAGCGCCCCGCCCGCAAACGCGGCATCATTCCGGTCTAAGCCCGCAGCAAAAAGAGAGCGCGATTCCTTCCGGCTCGGCGTATTACACTGAAAGCGATTTCGTCTTCGCGAGATCGCTTGTTCAGGATGCCAGCTTCGGGGGGAAACAGCTTATGTCAAAGACCAGGCTTTCGGTGTGGCTTGCGATGGGCGCTGTGCTCTGTGGTTGTGGGGACAGTGGTGCGGGCGGAACGACGATTGGTCCGGCGGGTCCAGTGGGGCCCGCAGGTCCAGAAGGAAAGTCCGGAAACCAAGCGCCGGCGCTCACGCTTTTCACGCCGCAAGTGGCGTTTGCGGGACGGACTGTCAGCGTCCAGATAAGCGGCGGTGGAACGGCGTTTACAGGCAGTGAAGTGATCGACTTTGCCGACGTCGCGATAAACACCGATTCCGTTTCTGCTGGGAGCGTAAGCAACCTGCGTGCTTCCGTATCGATCGGTCCGTCGGCGCAAGTCGGTCCGCATGATGTGACGGTGGTATCGGGAACCGATGTGTTCAAGCTTGCTGGCGGATTCACCGTGGCGGCATCGCTGAAACCCAATACGCTGACGGCACCGTCAGTGGGGCAGGGAGGACTGATTCCGTATGACGTGCTGAATGTGGACTACCAAGTGAGTCCGTTTTCCAGCGGATTCCGCTTAAACGGAGGTCTTCATACGGTGTCACAGACTTCGCTTTCCGCGACACGCACCGTCGGAATGGGTCTGGCGGATGCGCTGATTCCGGTGGGCGCATTTGGTTACCAGGCAAGCTTTGTGGATCCTGTGGCTCGGCCCATCACGTACACAACCGATCCGGCGGATTCCCTGTCCCCCAAAGCGACGGCACGCACGGCCACAGCGGTCACGTTGACAGTAGCACTTCCGGGACAAAACTTTGCCGCACCGCTGTCTGACAACCTGTATCAGCTCAGCACATCGGCCAATGATCAGGTGCTGTTTGGTCAGTTTATCGGACTGGGATCTGCGTTTGCCGGCGGCAATGTCACCGTGGGCGCAGCATATGCAGGCAGCGACGGAAAATTTGGTGGGGGACAGCTTGTTCCGACGTCTGCCAACCTGGCTGCAAACACCCGCACGATGCTGGCCTATGCACCGCAGATGGGAACCGGATACATCGCGTCTTGGCCGACAGACTTTGGCGGAGGCGCTGTGGCGCAGTATGGTCATTCCTTTCTGTTGTCTGCACTTACGGGGACAAAGCTTGCGCTGACAGAACCCGCGATTCCGGATACCGCTGCGGCTCCACTTGCAACGATCGCGAGCCTGGCTGCAACGTCGCCAAACTTTGCAACCGATGGGCAAGCAGACTTTGCGGGGGACAGTGACTTCATTCGCTTTACCGCGGCAGCGGGGACTACGCGCCTGTACGTTCAGGTTGTCGCGCCCGGCGCTTCGGTCCAGCTTGTCGAACACTCAAGCGGGAGCTGCGCCGCGCAGGTGAGCAGCACCACGGCAACGCATGCACTCGCCTATGAAAACACAGCGACCCCGGCGGCCCAGCGCTGTCTGCAAGTCGTCCTGCCGAGCGCCCCCAAGTATCCGTGGCCGTATCGTTTGATCGTCTACGCACGCTAACTGCCGACCACTCCTTTTCCCTTCCCATGCGGAAGCTTTTGCGGTATGCGGCGGTTTGATTCCCAAACCCAAGCCGGAAGGAGCTCCTCATGAAGACTGGAACACTTGTCTCTTCGCTGCGTATTTCGTCGCTGCTGGTCGCTTCGCTTGCGCTTTTTGCCTGTGGACAAGCGGAAACGGAACAGAACGAAGCAGAGGGCTTCCCCGCCCCGATTGCGACCGACGTGGTGGACAGTGATCGAACTGCGCAAGCCGTCGATCCGACGCAGCTTGCCAAGTTCCGCGCCGACATGCTTGTGGCCGTGAACAAAGCGCGTTCGGTGGCGCGAACCTGTGGCACAACAAGCTATCCGGCGGTGCCTGCGCTCAAGGCAAACAGCAAGCTGGATACGTCGTCGCAGGGACACGCGGCGAGCATGGCGGCGAAAAACTTTTTTAGCCACACGGGCCTTGATGGTTCGCAGCCGTGGGATCGGATGAAGCGGGCTGGCTACAACTATTCGGCAGCGGGGGAAAACATCGCAGCCGGAAACTCCACGGTGGATGCGACGATGAAACAGTGGCTGAGCAGCCCAGGACACTGCGCCAACATCATGAGCCGGAACTTTACCGAGATCGGAATCGGCTACGACTACGGCGCAAGCTCGACGTACAAGCACTACTGGGTGCAGAACTTCGGCAAGCCGCTCTAGTCGTCATTCCCATACCAGGGAATGTGATTCCTAACCGGCAGTCTGGGCCTGCTGTTCTTCGACTTGCAGGGCCAGCTCTGCTGCGACCTGGGCGGCGCTGATGCGCTTGCCTGGGTCGGGATGCAGACAGCTTGAAATCAGCGCCCACAGCGCGGGATTCACATCAGGAATCTTGGTGTGAAGCGACGGTGGCGTAAGCGGTTCCTGCTGGGCCGCCATTTCAACCGGAGGCCGTGAAAACGGCAGCTCTCCGGTGAGCAGCTCCCACGCAATCACACCCAAGCTGTAGACATCGGCAGCGCTTCCCACTGCTTGCGGACCGCCTCTGCACTCTGGCGCCATATACATCGAGGAACCGATCAAAAGACCTGGCAAAGACAGCTCGATGCGATCGGCAGAGCTTGAAACAGAGACCCCTGGTTTCTGCTTGGGATAGGTTCCTGACTCGGTTCCTTCTTTGGCGCGGAGTGCGGCGACACCAAAGTCAAACAGCTTGATGCGCGGCGTATCTCCGTCGTCGACAACCAGGACGTTACTGGGCCGCAGATCGCGATGAATGATTCCGCCATCGTGAATCGCTTTGAGTGCATCGGCGATCTGCTTGAGCGCTTGCAGCGCAAACCGGCGATCGCGATACCGATTCCGGAGCTGGCGCAACGTCTGTCCTTCGACCAGTTCCATCACCAGGAAGGGCACTCCTTCTTCGGTGATGTCGACGTCTTGAATCGATACCAAGTTGGGATGATCCAGCCGCGACAGAATCTGTGCTTCGCGCAAAAATCGCACCACCCCAGTCTGATCTTGCGCATTGGTAAGCACCTTGGCGGCGAGTCGTTTTCCGTCGGTAATTCGCTCGACTTCCAGAACGACGCCACTTGCACCGGTTCCCAGCATACAAACGATCCGGTAGTGTTCACCAAGCAACGACTGCACTTTGAGCTGGCTCTGTTCTTTGGTCTTGAGGGGGCGCTGAATCATCAAATTCAGGAGCCGCCGCGAGCGCTGTTCAATCTGTCTGCGAAGCTCATCATTGAGCTGTTTGGCTGCGAGATTTTTTGCCGATAGCTGCTTGAGCCGCGAGCGGACATCTTCGCGCAGACGATTGAGCGCGTCGGCCAGAGACTTGAGCGAGCTGTCCGCAGCCACTTCAATCGGAGAGTCGAGATCGCCATCCGCCACCCGCCGGAATGCCTGCAGGAGCGCATCCTGTTCGGCAAGTCGCGCTTTGACCTGCGCCGCTTCCATCGCGAGCCTGACTTTTTCACCGCGCGATTCCATGAATCGTCGCACCACGATAAGACCAATCGTCAGCACGAACAGCGCGACGGCATACTGCGTCAGGACGACGTAGCGCCGAATCACGTTCATCGCGGAAAGCAGATCGTACAGCGTCGGCATGAGCGCGATCGCCAGGCCGACGCTTAGGATGCGTCCGTCAATGTGACCCAGTGATCCGATCCGCAACGCATTGACCAGCATCACCAGAACCATGGCCAGAAGCAGAATCTGCAGCGGAAACAGCAGCCACTCGACCGGAACGATTCCGATGGAAATGAGGGCGACGCTGCCGATGAAAAAGGCGACGAAGGTGCGCTTCAGAATGCGAAGGAGTCGGAGCGGACCAGGGCCAAACAGCGCTTCGACAAAACCACACAACGCCGCCGCCAAAAGTGCCAGCGCAGACAGCTCGAAGAGCCGTGCAAGTTCCTGGCTACCAAACAGAAAGATTCGTAGCTGCGAGCGTGCCAGCAGATAGATTCCGGACAACAGCGCAAAACTTCCGTACATCGCAAAGGCCCGCTGCCGTTGCACCACCGCGAGCGTAAGGCCGATCAGCGCGAGCACCATCAGCATGGATCCAATCATGATCGCCGACAGACCGTTGCGGACGGCACTGGCGATCATCGTCGCTCGCTCGCCAATCAGCTGCTCGCGATGGATTCCGATGTGCCAGTAGCGCGAGTGGACCCGAACCACGAGCGTCTTTCCTACGTAGTCTGAGCCCAGCGGCAGATAGGCCCGGTAGACTCCTGTGAGCCGTGCGGTAGAAAACAGACTGCCTGGTGATTTTGCGATCAGTTTTCCGTCGACGTAGGCTTCGTAAAATTGATCGACAAACTTCAGATACATCACCGGATCGGAAAGCCGCGGTCCGGTCAGTCGGGTGCGCAGCCACAGCTCGTTTCTGCCATCCCGACCGGAAGGACTCTCGACTCCTCCCGACACAAATGATCCGTCATTCCATTCGGCATTCAAACACTGTGGTCGTTGTAGGGAATCGGCAGGACAGGGTCCGTAGCGGTATTCCCATGATCCGGTGTAGGTCGTGACTGCACCTTCGATTGGGAACTCTCGTTCGCCATTTGCACACCCGGACAGAAACAGCAAAAAGAGCAGCAGGGTGGCAAAAGATCGACGGAAATGCCGCAGAATCGGCGTGCAGAGTCGAAACAGCGTTTGGTGAGTAGAACCGGTCTTCATGTTCTAGCTCCCCACCAGAAGCAGGGTGATCAGAATCCCGATGCAGATGGCGATGCTGATGGTTAGGAGGGCGACAAGCTGCGCGCGCCGCTGGGGTGTTAGGAATCCGCTTGGGCGAAGGTTTTCTCGCTTCCGTTCCCCCGATGGTCGTGTCACCTGCGGCTTCAGCGCTTCGACCACGCTCGTCGGTGTTTGCTGACGACCTGCCACAACATTCATCACCTGCCAATCCGGTGGTCCCATGTTGTGCGGTAGGATTTCGGTTGCGTCGTCCGGTTTGGGTCCGGGCAGCTTGGCCGGCTGCATTTCCGGCAGTGGTCCCGAAGATCGCTCGTGCGGTCCGCGACCCAGCTGATCGCTCTGCAAGTTGCCCAGGAACTTCAGGCGCTGCGCCACCTCGAGCATCGGGGGCCTGATCTTGGGATCTTTGGCCAGCATCGACAGCAGCAGTTGTTCCAGTCGCTCATCGACGTTCGGGACAAACTGACGCAGCGACGGTGGCGGCTGGAAAATATGCAGCGCGATGTATTCGCCCGGCATCTCTGTTTCAAACGGAGGCCGACCAGCCAGCATCTCGAACAGCATCACACCGAGCGCATACACATCGCTGCGATCGCCGACGTTTTTTGCACCGCGACACTGCTCCGGCGACATATAAATCGGCGTTCCCAGCAGCATGTTCGTCCCAGTCCGAAACGCCCCCTTGCTGCTGTCCGCGAGCTTGGCGATGCCAA
>DAORGN010000125.1:0-4695 GCA_035340095.1 Pseudomonadota bacterium
GCGACACCGGGTCTGCAGATGGTGCCCGGTCAGGTGATTTTGGCCCCCGATGACGCCCATCTTGTCGTCGAATACAAAGGCTATGTTGGACTGAATCATACAGGGCCAGTCCTCGGTCATCGGCCATCGGTCGACAAGCTGCTGCTGTCCCTGGCAAAAAGTTACGGTTCTGCTGCGGTGGGCGTGATCCTGAGCGGCATTGGCAGCGATGGAACGGCAGGACTTTCAGCCATTCGCGAAGCGGGTGGACTGACGTTTGCGCAAACCGGAGAAAGCTCGGCGGTAAACGGAATGCCTCGATCTGCGTCGGAAAGTGGAGCGGCGATGTTCTGCCAACACCCAAGCGCCATCGCCGATTCGCTGCGCTTCTCGTTTGCCAAGGAAAAGGTGCAAGATGGCAGCCGATGATGCAGTCAAAAACCTCGGCTTGCGCATCGCCAGGTGGGCAGGTATCGACGTAAGTCAGCGTCTTGGCGAAGTCAGCCGCTGGCTTACGATGATGTGCCATTCGACAGACGCCGCTGACATCGCAGCAATGGCCGACCAAATTCTGAGCGAAGATCACCCGCTGCTGCCCGACTTGGTTCGCTCGCTAACGGTGTCGCATACCCGATTTTTCCGCGACATCGAACAGCTCGACGCGGTGGAAACACTGCTGCGTCGCGGACCGTCCCAGATGCGGGTCTGGGTGGCCGGTTGTTCGACGGGAGAAGAAGCCTACTCGGTGGCACTCCTGGCGCTCGCGCAGCATCGGAAAATCGAAATTGTTGCATCGGATGTGAACCAGGCGTCGCTCGATGCAGCACGGGCTGGCGTCTATCCCCCCGAAGCGATTGAGCGGATTCCGCGCCGCTTCCTGTTTGACTTCACAAACCGCGGTTCGTACATCGAAGTCTCGCCGCGGATGCGGCAAGCCGTGCGCATTGTGCATCACAACCTGATGAAGCCACCGCTACGGCCCACGGACGGTTCGGGGTGGGACATCATTTTGTGTCGCAACGTGCTCATTCACTTTCGCGCCGAGCATGCCGCCCAAGCGCTCGACAAGCTGGCACTCGCGCTGGCCCCCGGCGGACACCTGTTCCTGGGAACCAGCGAATTTCACCAACGCACGCCGCGGCTTGTGCCGGTCCACGTCGCCAACCGGATTGCTCTCCAGCGTCCGACGCGGATGCCGATTGCAGTACCGACGCAACTTACCGAATCGCCGACACCGCCGCCGATTCCGACAAGCGGGCAGCCGACGACCGAGCGCAAGACCCCACGCACCATCGAAGCCCCGCTGTCCGACCAGCAGCTTTCGTCGCTCTTGCTCGCGGGTTCACCAGCGGAAGTGCTGCGACTGACCCGCGCCCAGCTCCACGAAAAGCCCGACCGCCAGCCGGCGCTTTTGCTCGCAGGGATCGCCCATCACTTGCTGGCTCATCACGCCGAAGCAGTCCAGCTTCTGGAACGCGCCAAAGCGCAACATCCGACCTGCTGGCCGGTGCTGCATTTTCTTGCGCTCAGCCTCGATGAACTGGGGCGAAAAGCCGACGCCAAACATGTGTATTTTCAGCTCCAGCGCCACCCAGCCCCGACGCCAGAGGCAGAAGCGCTGATCGATTTGCTGGAATTTGGTCCCTGGTACGAAGAAGCCTGTGCGCTCGCGCGGCATCGGACCCGAGGATCGCTGACAGGTTTTCGATTTACCCCGCAGCACACCAAGCACAGCGACGGGGACAAAGTGAGGAGTAGGTGATGGCCATCCGTCCGATCAAAGTTGTCGTCGTCGATGACAGCGAGTTCGTGCTCGAAATCACCAAGCACGAGCTGGAAGCCCAAGGCCTGGAGGTGTTCACAGTGAACTCGCCGATCGGCTTTAGCCAGCTGTTGCGAGATCGCAAACCCGACATCGCGCTTGTCGACGTGTCGATGCCCGCGCTGCAAGGCCCCCAGCTCATTTCGATCGCGCATCGGCACGGCGCCACGAACATCTGTCCGGTGGTGCTGTTTTCCGACCGCAGCAGAAGCGAACTCGAACAGCTTGCCAGCATGTGTGGCGCCGCCGGAGTCATTCGCAAGTCCGACGACTGGGAAGGCATTGCGCTGGAAATTCGCCGCATTTTGGGCCGACACCACCGCCCAGGCCACTAGATCCGGTGTGGCTGGTTTCGTCCGTTTTCGTCCGTTTTCGTCGAAAAAGGCTGCTATAAGTCGTTTTCTTCGATTTCATGGCAACTGCACCGCCACATCCTCCCGCATCCCCCAAAGCGCCCGGCGATGGCTGGTTTTCATCGCTGTGGCCCCGTCGACACGAACTGCTGATCGCGGGTCGCTACCTGTTCCGTCGCGCGCCGAGCCGAGGGCTGGTTGGCGTTTCATTGGCGCTTCTCGCCGCAACTGCCGTCGTCGAAAGCCTGTACTTTTTGGTCCCAGGCTGGCAGGCCCCGCAGATGGCCATTGTGGCGCTGCTTCTCCCCGTGGTGACGGTGGTAAGCGGCCTGCTCAACATCTTGTCGGTGTTTAGTACCGTCGCTGTGCTCGGTGTCATGCTGGGCGTCGCGGCACTGACGGTGGTGATGGCGGTGACTTCGGGCTTTCAGGCCGAAATTCGCAGCCGCGTCGTCGGTCTGAACGCGCATGTGCTGGTGCTCAAATACGGCATCGACTTTCACGAATACGAAGAAACGCTGAAAAAATGTCAGACCCATCCGTCGGTGGTGGCCGGCTCTCCGTTTGTTTATAACGAAATGCTGATCGCCAAAGAGGGAGCGCTGACATCGGGCGTGCTGGTCAAAGGCATTGATGCGGCGCGGGCCAATGCCGTGCTCGACTTGACGCGCTGGCTTGTGCCGCTGCCGTCGGGACAAAAGCCGCTTTTGGCTTCGCTCGATACCGACGCGGCGCCGTCGCCAGGTGGACCGCCGCTGCCGGGACTTTTTTTGGGACAGGAGCTTGCGCGCAAGCTCAAAGCGCAGCCCGGCGACAAGCTACGACTGATTTCGCCGCAGATTGGACTCGATACGCTGCAAGGAGCCGATCCCAGCCAAGCCGCGGCGCCGCGCTCACAGGAATTTCGGCTCGCCGGCGTGTTTTCGTCGGGCTTTGATGAATACGATCGCCGCTTGGTGCTGACCGGCCTGCGTCCCGCGCAGCAGCTCGTCGGCCAAGGCGATGTCGTCACCGGACTGGAACTGCGCACCCAATCGGTCGAACAGGCACGGCAGACCGGCGGCGAAGTGATCAGTCTGCTCGGTGGTGCGCCGTACCGCAGCCTCGACTGGGAAGAGCTAAATCACAACCTGTTTACGGCGCTGGCGATGCAAAAAGCGGTGCTGTCGCTGGTGCTGTTCCTGATCATCTTGGTTGCAGCGTTTAACATCGTCGCCAGCCTGACGATGATGGTGATAGACAAGACCCGCGAGGTCGCGATCCTCAAAGCAATGGGGATGAGCAGCGCATCCGTATCGTCGCTGTTCCGCGTCGCAGGGATGGCCATCGGATCGCTGGGGGTGTCGCTTGGACTTTCGCTGGGTGTATTGACCTGCAAGCTGATCGAACGGCTTGGCTATCTGCTCGACGCCCACGTCTACATGATTGAGCGGTTGCCAACGAAAGTTTCGGGGATAGAGCTTGTTATCACCGGATCGGTCACGATCCTGATTTCGCTGCTGGCGACCGTGTATCCATCGGTGCGAGCAGCACGCCTGCACCCCGTCGACGGCCTGCGTTACGATTAAGCGGCCCGCCCCGCGCCTGGCACGCAATTCCAGATGGCTTTCAGGCCCATAGCCATCGTAAAATGAGCCGCTACCCGCACAAGCGGGGCTTGCCCTTGGGGGGGCGGTACATGAAACGGCGGCTTCTTTCGCTCGGCATTCCTCTTTCGCTGGCTCTCGGCCTTCATGCAGCAGAGGCACAGTCGGTCGGAACATCGACCAAAACCGATGGCAAGGACAGCGGGCTCAGCGCTCCTGTCAAGCCTGTAGCCCCAGTCCAAGAGACGGCCAAGCCCGCAGCGGCCCCCGCCAAGTGGGCCAAGCCAGCCGCAAAGCCCGCGGTCAAAGCAGCAGCCAAAGCCGGTAAAGTCGGCATCAAAACCGGCGCGAAAGCAGCAGCCAAACCAGCCGCAGCGCCCGCAGCCAAAGCGGCAGCCGATGTGGCCCAAGCCCCCGCCGCCGATGCCAAAGCCGATCTGGTCAAAGCACCCGCTGCGGAGGCCAAAACGGAAACAGCGGCCAAAGACAGCGCCGCGGCAAAACCGGACGCCAAACCAGCGCAGGCGACCAAGGCAGCCCCCGCGGCCAAGACAGAGCCCAAAGCCAAAGCAGAGGCCGCTGCAAAGCCCGAACCCGCTGCAAAACCGGACCCCGCTGCAAAGCCGGACCCCGCTGCAAAACCGGAACCCGCTGCAAAGCCCGGCACCACCGCGAAACCGGAACCCGCTGCAAAAGCAGCTCCTGCTGCGAAGACAGAACCCGCTGCGAAGACAGAACCCGCTGCGAAGACAGAACCCGCTGCGAAGGCGGAACCTGCTGCAAAAGCAGCGCCTGCTGCAAAACTGGAACCCGCTGCCAAAGCAGATCCCGCCGCCAAAGCAGATCCCGCGGCACAGGCGGAGCCCGCGACCCAACCCAAATCCGCAGCCAAAGCGGACACCGCGGCCAAAGAGATCCCTGCGGCCAAAGGTGCCGCCGGCAAGTGGAAAGCCGT
>DAORGN010000125.1:4795-14823 GCA_035340095.1 Pseudomonadota bacterium
CCGCGGCCAAAGAGATCCCTGCGGCCAAAGGTGCCGCCGGCAAGTGGAAAGCCGTCAAAGGCAAGCCGGTCGCGCCCACTGCGAATGCCAAAACCCACGCAGCGGAAAAAGCGGCTCCCGAAAAGCTCGCGCCAGAAAAAGCGGTGGCCGAAAAACCAGCCCCCGAAAAGCTCGCGCCAGAAAAAGCGGTGGCCGAAAAACCCGTCGCCGCGCCGCCCAAGACCGCCGAGGCACCGGCAGCCAAGCCCGCTGTGGCCCAGCCCATCGCCCAACCTGCGCCTGTCCCGATGCCTGCACCCGCGCCGGCTCCTGCGCCAGTCGAAGCGCGTCCGAGCGGGCCGGAGCTTCCCGCGTTTGTGAACCTCGAGCAGGGTCGTCGCGCGCTGCTCGCAGGTCGCAACTACGAAGCGGCGCTGTTTCTTGGCAAAGCGTATGAACAAGGCGTCGGAGAACCGCTGGCCTTGGAATGGCTGGGCGACGCGATGCGCCGGGTGTCTTCGCTTGAAAGTGCGCTGGTGGAACAGCAGGCGGACCTCAAGCTGGCGCGCTTTTTCCCAAGTGGCCAGCGCATCCTGACGCTCAGTTGGTTTGGTTCGCTGTCGCTGTGGGATGGGACGACCGGACGACGGATTCCGCAGCCGTCGGTCCCCAGCCAGCCCATCGTCGACGCAGTGCTGTCACCGGATGGCACGCGGTTTTATTCGATCGACAACCGCAGCCAAGTGCAGATTTGGGATGCGGAACGTGGTGCGGTCCTGGCCAGTCTGCCGGCGATTGATGTCAGTGTGACCCGGCTCAGCAGCGACGGACGAAGACTGCTCACGGTCAGCCGCGGCGCAAGTCCGACCGATTTGATCCAGCTATGGGACATGGCGACGGGCCGCATGCTCGCCGAGCTGCGCGGTGCCGATGCAGAAGGCACCACCGACGTCCGCTTTGCCCCTGGCGCTCGCTATGTGCTTATCGAACGGACGGAAGCGGTGCACAAGATCCGCGTCTGGGACACCGTCGAAAACCGGATGAAGCTCGTCGAAGAAGGTCAGCGCGTCCAGTTTTCGTCTGACGGTCGCCGGGCAGCAGTGTTTGGCAGCGGAACCCGGCCCCAGCTTTTCGACCTGACGACGGGCAAAAACTACGCCCAGCTTCGCTACCAGCAAACCGCGATTGTGGAAGCGCAGTTTTCTGCCGACGGACGCCGCGCCATCACCATCCACAAAAGCAACGATTCCGACGGTGAAGGTGCGGCCCAGGTGGCCTGCATTTGGAACGTGACCGAAGGGTCGTTTGTCGCGGTGATGGCGGAAAAGAAAGGCAGCATCCGCCAAGTTGTGCAAAGTCCCGACGGCAAGCTGGTCGTGACCATGACAGACACCGGCACGGCGTCGCTGTGGGACATCGACAGCGGTCGAAAGCTGGCAGTTCTAGACGACGACGATGAAAACGAGGAAGGCAAGACCAAGCTCGCGTTTGGTCAAAGTGGCCGTCACGTTCTGATCCGCAACCCGAGCAGCCTCGGTGTTTTTGAACTGCCGAGCGGTCGGCAGGTCCAGCTTTCCGGCACCATCGGGACGCTGCAAGATGCGTCGTTTAGTCCAAGCGGGCTTTATCTGGCCACCGTCAGCACCGATGGAACTGTGCGTTTTTGGGTCACGGCCACGGGTCAGCAGGTCGGCGTCATCAACCAAGGTGGCAACCCCATCACCGACGCACAGTGGAGCCCCGAAAGCGCCTACTTTGGCACAATCGACAAGAAGCACCAGCTCACCGTTTGGGATGTCGCGGAGTCGAAACAGCGCTTTTCCATGCCGACGCCGCCCAGCACGACCAACCTGTCTTTTGGCAGCGACGTGCGCTATGTCTCGTTCGTCGATACGCAGCAGCGGATCTCGATTCGTCGTGTCGAACCAGGCGCCACCGCCAAAACGACACGCTCGCTGAGCGAAGTGGCGACGGGCCATACGGTGCTGCCACTGACGATGCAAAAAGCGGTCGATTCGCAGTTTAGCAGCGACGGACAAAGGCTGCTCGTGCGCGACGCGGGTCAGACGTTTTTGGTCTGGGATCTGCGATTGGGAAAACAGCTCGTGCGGCTGCAAGGACACGCCGACAGTCCCGACGGACGCAGATTCAGTCCTGACGGACGATCACTCATCTTGATGCATCCCGACGGGAAAACCCGGCTGCATGACGCGCTGACCGGCAAAGCGCTCGCCGAAGTTCCGCAAGGTTCGCTGTCGTTTTCGCCAAGCAGTCCGCGCGTGGCGATTGGCGACGCACGCGGTCGCGTCACGGTGTGGGATCTGACGCACGGACGGATGGTCAGCCAAAGCACCGGACTCGGTGCCGAGCTGCGCAGTGTTCGCTGGCTTCCCGACGGCAAACGGATCGCCGTGGTCAGTGACTTGCCCATTGCGCGAGTGTTTGATGCCAACACCGGTCGCACCGTCGCGGAGCAGCGTCGCCTGCCGCCAAATGCCGCCGAAGTCGCCGTTTCCCCCGATGCCAAATATGCCGCAGTAGCGATTCCCGCGACGGCGAAAATCCCCGGCACGATCAAGCTGTTCCCATTTGACGGCAGCGCGCCCATTCAAGTTCAGCAAGGCAAAACATCGACGCCGCCGGTGGTGTTCGACTTCAGCCGCGACGGCAAACAGCTGTTTATCGAAGCACAAGGCAAGAGCCGCTGGCTGCGACCGATTCCAGCTGGCGATGCGCTCGTCGAACAGCTCGGCGGCGTGTTTGCCTGGAACGACGACAGCCATCGCATCTTTAGCGCCCAGCCCGAGATGGCCCCCGTCGTCATCGACACCCAGACTGGCAAAAAAACCTGGGAACTGCCGTCGGCGATGCAGGACTTTCAGAAAGTGCAGTTTGGACCCGGCGGAACCCATCTTTTGTCCGTACACAACGACGACTCGGTGCGAATCTGGGAAACAGCGACGGGCCGGCTGGTGATGTCTTTGGCCAAACCACAGAGCCCGCTGCGCGACGCCGTGCTAAGCCCCGACGGCAAGCGGCTGTTCACCACCCACGACGACGACGCGATCCGCCAGTGGCACGTCGAAACCGGCAAGCTGGTCGCCGAGCTCAAAGGTCTGGCCGGCGCCCGCATCTTGATAAGCCCCGACAGCCGGACGCTGTTTTCGACCGACGACAGTGGCCGCCACATCGTCTGGGACATTCGCGCCGAGCAGCGCACGCCGCAGGAAGTCGCCAAGTGGCTGCGCTGCTACGTGCCCTTCCGTCTCGACGGGACCAAGCTGGTTTCTGCCGCTGCAAATCCGAGCGAGTGCAAGTAAATCCGTCTGCACAAAAGCCCCCCGCACCGACAGCGATTCGCTCGCGTGTGACAAACCGCGCACAGTTTCGGTAACGTGCCGGGGTGCTGTCTTTTTCTGTCACTCCGTTTCATGAGCTTTCACCGGCTGCGCTGTACGAACTTTTGGCGCTGCGGCAGTTGGTTTTTTCCGTCGAGCAGAACTGCGCCTACCTGGACTGTGACGGAAAAGATCAAAAAGCGCTGCATCTGCTCGGGTCAAGCGACGATGGACGGCTGGTTGCCTACGCACGCCTGCTGCCGCCCGGTGTCTGTTATCCGGAAGCGTCGATTGGCCGCGTCGTCAATCACCCCGCTGTTCGGCGCAGCGGCTGCGGTCGGATTCTGATGCAAGAAGCGATTTCGCAGCTTGTCCGGGCCTTTGGGCCAGTTCCCATTCGCATCGGTGCCCAAGCGTATTTGCGTCGTTTTTACGAGTCGTTTGGCTTCGTCACCGTCAGTGATCCTTACGACGAAGATGGCATTTTGCACATCCTGATGCTGCGCGAAAAAGACCAGGCTCCGCTGCAAACAGAGCCCCACGATTTGGCCCGTAGATAGAATCCCAAACGAAGGAATCACGACATGCAGATTTCCCATCAGACACCAGATTTCGCCCGCAGCGCAGATTCCTATTCTTTTGGTGTATACCGTCGAGCCATTGCCAATCCCAACGTCTGTGCATCAGGATGTTTGGCTCCGCTGCGGCTGAAGGAATGGCACTACGTCAGCGTGTCCACTCCGCGCCATTTTTTTGCCTGCGCAGTGGTCCGCTTGGGATACGCCGCCAAGATGTTTGCGTATCTGGTCGATCGTGAACATCCCGATCGCACCGTCGAGGCAAGCACACTCCATCCGCTGAGTCTGGGCGTCCGTTTTGCATCCAGTTCGATCGCGGGCCGCACGGTCTGGCACAAAGGAAATCGATCGCTTCAGATCGAGTATGTTCAGAGTCCGACACCTGGTTGGAACCTGGATGTGAACCTGGAACTCGGGCCCGTTGTGCTGCAGGGACAGCTTCACATCGAAGATGCCGAAGCGCTGGCCCTTCTGTATAAGTTACCGACGGGAAATCCGGCATATACCCACAAAGCTGCCGGTCTATTTTTGCGCGGAAAACTGACGGCCAATGGTCAGCCCATTGATCTAACCGATGCGATGGCAGGAATCGACTGGACCCGAAGTGTGGCGCCTCGCCAAACCCGCTGGCTGTGGAGTGCACTGCAAGGAGTGACGCCGCAGAGACAGCGAGTCGGTCTCAACTTGTCGGCGCTCGTCTACGATGATGAAAACGGGAATTCCCAAGAAAATGCGCTGTGGGTCGACGGAAAAGTCTATCCGCTGGGTGGTGTAAAGTTCGTTCTGCCCAAAGACCCACGCAAACAGCCCTGGCGAATCCACAGCCGATCCGGCGGAACCAAAGAAGTCGATCTTCTCTTTACGCCGCTTGGCACCCGAGAAGAACACGTACACTTGGGACTTATCAAAAGCGACTTTATCCAGCCCTACGGAACCTATCAAGGAACGGTCTGTCCGACGGATTCAGGAATTCCTTCGCTGTCTGTGGATGGACTTTTCGGCGTGGTGGAAACCCATGAAAGCGTCTGGTGAAAAGAAAAGACGCCGAGCAAAATGACAGCGAAACAGACCCGCTCTGGCAGCGATTTGGGAATCGGTTAGGAATCATTTAGGAATCGGCTCGGAATCGTTTAGGAATCGGCAAACAGCTCGTCGCACAGCGAAATTCCCAGACCATCCCCTTCAGGCAGCTGAAGCATCGCCGATTTTCCGTGATACGGACTGTGCTTGGTGAAGCGCGAAGTCAAAAAGAACGGCGTGTCCAGATCACAAACAGAAATGATTCCGGTTCCGCACACCGCATGCAGCGCCGCCGTCATCGCAATCTCGCTTTCGACCATGCCACCTATCATCAGCGGAATTTTTTTCCGATGGCACAGCTCGGCGATTTGCAGCGCTTGCGACACGCCCGACTTCATAAACTTGAGATTCACCATCCCAGCTGCCGACCGATGCAGTACATCGAATGCATCGTCGATGGTCTGCACCGATTCATCGGCACACACGGGGATCGGGAGCCGCCGCGCAAGCCGCGCCATCCCATCGAGATCCGCAGCCGGAAGCGGCTGTTCAAAAAACAGGGGCACAACCTGGTGGCGCACAAGCGCTTCGCAAAGCGACAGCGCGGACGCTTCCGAAAGACCCTGATTTCCGTCGAGACTGATGCGCAGACTGGCCCCGACGATGTTCCGCAGCGCCATCACCCGTTCGACGTCATCGGCCACACTGCCGCCCCCCACTTTGACCTTGTAATAAGGAAAGTGATGGTCGGCAAACTGCTGGTAAAAGACCGGCACTTCCGACGGGGAAAGCCGCGGCAAAGTGATGTCTGTTTCGGCTTGTGACCAAAATGCCCGGCCCCACAGCGCGGCAAGCGGCAGGCCGAGCTGCCTTGCGTGCAGATCCCACAGCGCGATTTCCACCCCAGCGAGCGCCGTCGGTGTCTGCGAAAATTCCGGCCACAGATCACGAACCAACCGATCGAGCGCAGCTGCCGGCGTCAGACCCGAAAGCTGGTCGACAATCGCGCGGCAAGCCGGCAGTACCGTCTGCTGGGTATCATGCGTGAGCACCGGAAACGGCGCCGCTTCCCCCAGACCGACTCGTCCGTCGGCATCGCGCAGCACGATGAGAACGTTTTCCAACAGCTCGACCGAGCCCTGCGAAATGTGAAACGGCAGGTGAAGCTGGGTCGACAGCGGACGCACCTGCGCGGCGATCAGCGGACAAAGCTTCATCGTCTTTCCCAAACCCCCAATGCCTTGTCACAGCGTATCAGCAGTCCGGAAAGAACTCGTGCGTGACCGCAGCGCCGCGGGCCCATTGATCGTCGCCGCCGGGCAAAAGGACGCCGTCGTGGGCAATCCCAATCACCGATGCGAGAAACTCTGCGTGATAAGACAGCGTGAAACAGGCTTTTCCCGATGACTGGCCCGTCGCTGGATTTTTGCGCAAGTCGAACGCATTGGGCGCAAATGCCGCGATCTCTTCGTCGTGGAGCTTGCAGACCATTTTGGCCAGCGCAGCCAAGTTGATCGTCGACAAGTTCGCGTTATACGACGGATCAGCCTTCAGCGTCCACGGTGGCCCCGACGGCCAGTCGGCAAAAATTCCCAGCCACGGCGCGCCCAGCCCGTACAGCCGCCGCGATGAAAAGTGAAACGCGAGCTGATTTATCGAGCTGCCCCAGAACACCGTCTTGCGCAAAAACGCCATACAGCTGCCGCCGTCTTGCTGCGTCGGATCTTCGGGGTGATAACAGGCGTCAAAGCCCGGTGTGACCTGGCCACTCGACGTGACAAACTTGTTAAAAACGTAGTCTTGGCCGCGGTACTCGCTCGCGGCGTACAGGTCTTCGTAATCGAGGCTGCGCCCGCTTGTTGCAAACTGAATCGACGCGCCACCGACTTCGATGATCGCAAAGCTGTCTTTGGGGCTTGCCGGAACCTGCTGCGCCACGCCAAGCCACGCCAGCCGCGCTTCCATCAGACCGCTGATCGTCTTGGCGACCACATGTTCTTGCTTCGCTTCGGCATGAAAGAAGCGCTCGATCTCGGTCCAGACGGCCTTAAATTCCTGCCTGTCGTCGGGCAGGTTGGTGCTCGGATTGCGAAAACCGCCCGTCCCCAGCGCCACCACGCCGCGAATCCGATCCCGCAGCTGCGGATTGCCTTTTCTGAGCGGATCACCAAGCATTTCCCACGCTTGCCGCAGCCGCGGCGCGATAAGACCCGGAACTTCGTCGGCCTTGTGCCCACGCACGAGGGCCGCGATGCCACCGCTCATCTTCACGCAAGTCGGATTGGCGCCCGCATTTGGAATGCGACACCGCCGTCGCTCAGCAGCGCTGCCGTCCACGAGCACGGGATACATGCAGAAGCGAGTCCCCGACGATCCCAAGTCGAGAACCAAATGCACCGACTCTGTCTTTTCCGTCGGACGGATTGGTTCTGTGTGCGCGCCTTCCTGGGGAAACCCTAACAGCGAAAGGAAGCACACAAGCGGGACCGTCGAGAAAAGGCGGAGTGGACGCTGACGCATGTCGCCTCCATAGAAGTGGAGCAGTTAACAAAAAACGAAGCGAAGCCGAGCGGGAGGCAGGCAGCCGCAGCTGCGAACAGACCAAGAAGTAACCCAACTACCGACAAGTAGGGTTAGCTTTTTGCAGTTTCGTTTGGTCAAAATGTAGTTTTTGTAGCATTCCCATTTGGCGCATCGGGCTGCGCAAGCGTTGTGTCGCCAGGCGATCTGGGCGATAGTAATGGTTGCGGCAGCTTGTCGCTGCCGAGCCGACCGGGGGCTACATGCCGACGCACGAAGAGCAGCTTCGCCGCGAGCAGGAACTCTTCGAAAAAAAAGAAGAGGCGCAGAAGCATTCGCAACTGCCGCAACATGCGCAGGTTCACGAGCAGAGCGAGCGGCTGCTTGCCGAAGAACAGCGCGTCGAGCAGTCGCGGCTCCTGTCCAGTCTGAAGGCCGAGGCATTTTCCCCAAGCCAGCTCGCCGAGCTGCCGAAGCAGAGCGAGCCAACGAAAGCAGCGGTCGAGCAGCTGTTCCATCATCTCGTCGAGAAAAAAGACAAGCCGCCGACGGACGCGATCAAAAAAACGCAGCGGACGATGACCCAGGTCGATCGCAAGACCGGCCTGCGCTCGCCCGAGCCGAAACACCGCGAACCTGACGATCTGTTTGCCACAGGAATCGAAGGTGATTTCGTACCCAATACGAAGATTTCGGCAGCGGACTTTGATGTCCATCCAAGCCCCGACGATGGAATCGACTGGGGGGGAAGTGGCCCTCGCCGTCGCAAACGGGGACAGCCCAGCAAAGCCGGTATCAAAAAGAAGCCTTCGGGAAGCGACAAATAGCGCCGCCGAAGCCAAACGATCAAGGAGATGACGTCGCCGATGAGCGCACAAACCGAGTCTGAGCGGCAAGCCGCCGAGCAGTGGCTAGCCGCCGAGCTGAATCGCATGTGGCTGGTCGCCGAGCGCTGTCTGCGCCAATTCCAGCGCGCCCAGCTGCGACCGCAGCCGGACAACCCGTCGCTCGCCGAGGTCGAAGGCATCTTCACCGCTCGTCGGGCGGCGCGTGGTGGTCTGTCGAGCGGGCCAATGGATGAAGCCGAGCTGTCGCGTGCGATCACCGATGTCGAGAGTTCGCTTTATGCGCTCCGACGGTCTGCGCCGATCGGACGGGTGATTGAAAACCTGGGGCTGTCGCCGCTGGAAGTCGAAACGCTGATCGTTGCGATGTCGCCGCACATCGACGCGCCGCTGTCGGATGTGTTTTCGCTGCTGCGCAGCTCGCCAAGTCGCCGCGGCGTCGATCTTTCGCTGGTTTCACAGCTGTATCAGCTCCGGCGGAGCGACCGGCTGCAGCTGCTGGATGCGCTCGACCCCGAGCGGCCCCTTTTGGCGTGGCGGATGATCCAGATCATTTCGCCAGAGTCGATGGAAAGCTATAGCTCGGTAAACTATCGCGCCATCATGCCGACGTTTGACGTGTTGTCGACGCTGTGTGGCCGTGGTGAACTGTCGCCAGCGCTTGCCAAAACATCGAAGCTTTTGCGCGCGGAAAAACGTCTGGATGATGTGGTTCTCGACGAGCAGCTGCGCCAAAAAATGGAACGGCTGTGCACGATGGCGGACCACAGCGTTTTGCAGCAGCAACCGCAGCACATGCCGTGGGTGATGTTCTACGGTGCCAAAGGCAGCGGCAAAAAAGAGCTGGCGTCGCGGCTAGCGGCCTACTGTGGACGATCGCTTTTGTGGTTCGATCCGACGCAGGCCGAACAGGGAACGCTCGATGACCTCCTGCGCCGTGCCCAGCGCGAAGCCTTGCTGCGAGGCGCGGTGCTGTACATTGGCCCGCTGCGCGGCGACTTGCTAAACGACAACGGGCGCGAACTGATAAAGCGCATCATCAGCTATCCGTCGATGCTCGTGCTCGGTGTGGAACAGACGCAGCCGCCGCGCATGACCATCGACCACAGCATGCAGGAAGTGCAGCTTTCGATTCCGCCCGAGCCGTCGCGGCTGATTCTTTGGCAGCGGGTGGTGCCCGAGTCCATTCGCGCCAAGGATTTGTCGCTGGAAAGCATCGCTCGCGCCTTTCACCTTTCGCCCGGCGAAATCATCAACACCGGCGAAGAAGCCCAAGAGCTGGCATCACTGAGCCCGAGCGGGACCGTCACCCACGATCAGCTGCGCGCAGGCATCGACCGCAGGCTGCGCAACGATCTGGGCGACATGGCCAAGCGCATTGCCGTCTCAGCTCGCTGGGATGATCTGGTGCTGCCCGACGATGACATCCTGCGGATCAAAGAGTTTATTGGCCGCAGCAAGTATGCCTACCGAGTGTATTCCGACTGGGGATTCGGAATGCGCGTCGGGTACGGCAAAGGCATGATCGCGCTGTTTTCGGGACCGCCGGGCACCGGCAAAACGATGCTCGCCGGACTGATTGCGCAGGCGCTGGACCTTGATGTGTATCAAGTCGATCTGGCGCAAGTGGTCAGCAAGTGGGTCGGTGAAACGGAAAAGCAACTGGCCAAAGTCTTCGACGCTGCCGAACGTGCGCACGCGGTGCTTTTGTTCGACGAAGCCGACTCGCTGTTTGCCAAGCGTACCGA
>DAORGN010000126.1:0-14811 GCA_035340095.1 Pseudomonadota bacterium
GTGCGGAATTGAACCGATGCAGCCCGTCGGTGAACTGGTCGATCGACTGGAATCACTGGAAGAGCGGCTCAGCGGGGCAGCCGCTGCGCGTCCACGTCCTGCGCCGAGCGGTGGTCCGGGGGCTCCCAGCGGAGAAGATCCGCGCCCTTTCGCCGCTAGCACCGGCCTCTCCACGCCTCGGTCTGCTGCGCCGAGTGCTCCGGTCGGTGCGTCTACAGAGCGTCCGCTTTCTCCTCCCGCGTCGGCAGGACCTGCGTCGGCAGCAAAACCACCCACGACAAGCCATGTGGCAGCGACAGGCGCTTCGCAAGCTGCGGCGGTTGCTGTGGCCCCGGCAGTGGCTGCCATCGCTTCTGTCGCGGAGCATGTCGCGCCCGTCGTTCCGGCGACGATCCCCGCGATCGAAAGCGAGCCTGCTGCCGCGCCTGCGCCGCCTGCCCCTGAAGCTGCGCCACCTGCCACGTTGTCCCCGCCGGGTGAGCTGCCGGATTTTCACACGGCGCTCAATCAAGTGATGGCGCAAGATCCGACGCTGGTCGTGCTACATGAAGCGCGCAAGCTTCACTGGCAGCGGGACAAGATCGTGCTCGGGTTCCCCAAAGAGTTTTTCCTCGATTCGATCGAAAAAAAGCGGGCCGATGCCGAGCGGGTGCTGTCGGCCATTTGCGGCTGCGAGGTTTCGCTTTCGGTGCAGCTTGATCAGGGTCCGCGATCTGCCGACCCGTCGCGTTGGTCGCTGCGCGAAACCCATGAACAGCAAAGCAGCGACGAAAAAGCGTCACGCAAGCGCGAAGCAGAGACACATCCTGCAAGGCAGCTTCTCTCCCAGGCATTCGGTGCGGTATCGTTTGTGGCACCGACTCTGCTAGACGAGGTGTCCTAAGATGTCCGATCCCAACAATCCCTTTGGTTCGATTCCTGGTATGCCGGATTTCGGTCAGATCATGCAGCAAGCGCAGCGCATGCGAGAGGAGCTGGTCCGCTCTCACGATTCGCTTGGCACAAAGACCGTCGAAGCCGGCGCTGGTGGCGGCATGGTGTCCGCGGTGGTCAGCGGCACCCGCGAGCTTGTGAAGCTGCGCATTGATCCGCAAGTCATCGACGCAAAAGACCCGCAGATGCTGCAAGACCTGATCGTCGCGGCGGTCAATCAAGCGCTGCAAAAAGCCAAAGCGCTCGAAGAAGAGGAGATGCGTCGCACCGCGATGGGAATGGGTCTGCCGCCGGGCATGTTGTAAGCGCGGCGGTATCGCCTGTTACAGTCGGTAGCCGAAGCGAAGCAGGAACTTGCTGCCGTCTGCGCCCTTGACCGAAAAATCGAGTGTATCGGCGAGCCGTGTCATCAGTTGAAAGATCGCGCAGACGTACACGGCATCTTGCAGCATCCGCTTGCTGACCCCGGCCAAAAACGCAGCTTGTGCATCGCTTGCGCTGAGCTCGTCGGGCTTTTCCACCAGTTTTTCCAGGTACGCCAGCGTCGCTTTCAGCGGCGGCGAAATGTCCGCGCTGCGATAGTCCGCAAGAACCGCTTGGGTTCGATCTTTTCCGATCAGTGCCGACGCGACCGCGTCGTGATCACGGATTCAATATTCACACTTTCGTAGCTTGGACGTAAACGCGGCCAGAAGCTCACGCTCACCTGCGCTCCATTCGGAGTCGCCCCGCAGGACAGCTTGCAAAAGCCGCACGAGGTGGGCGCCAAACCAGTCATAGCGGAACAAGATCACTTTGACCGGATCAGGGGCGGTGCCGCCGGCCACGCGACGAATGATCGCAAGCTTTGCCCGCTGCCACATTCCATGGGGTCGGTCGAGAATCGAAAGACGCATTTAGGACACTCCCTTGCTTGCAGCGGAATCGCCCGCCTGTGTCGCGCCCCGCTCTGCTTGCTCAATCGCTGCCAGGCCGGTGCGCAGACTGCGATCAGCGGCTCCTATCGCTGTGCTGACGATCAGTTCAAACAAGGAATCTTGGTTTCCCTCTCGGTCTGTCGCGAGCGGGGCGAAGTCGTTGTCGGTGACGCGGTACGCTGCGCTTTCCGTCTTGCCCAGCAGTTGCCGCAGCGGTTCATCGATTGTATCGAACTGCCGATCGAACACCGCGCGTCGCTGTGTTTCGATCGTGTGTCGGCCTTTGCCAAGAACAGAGTTCACAAGAGCGCTCCACAAGGGAGCGAATCGATCGCTGTGCGGCATGGACTTTCATTTTAAACTGAGTCAGCGCGCGGCATCGAAAAAGTAATGCGACACGACCTTTGGGGGAATCAATAAGAGGCATGTAAAAGTCCTCATATTGATTTGGTGGAATGTGGAACGTCGCTAGCGCTGTGTTGAGTGACGCAAGATGGTAAACAGCATCTTGCGGCCAGCCGCGAGACTGCCTTTGACGTTTTTCGATTCACCGGCAATGCGCGGACGATAGCGGACCGGGACTTCGACGATGCGCAGGCCGCGGCGGACCGCTTTGACTTGCATTTCGATCATGAAGCCGTGGTCTTCGTCAGTCATTCCCAGTGCGAGCAGCGCCGGATAGCGAACCAAACGGAACGGCCCGACATCGGTGTAATTTTGCCCGTAGACGGCGCGGATCAGCGTCGTCGCAACGGCATTGCCAACCCGCTGTGCCGTCGACAGCGCTTGCGGTTCCGAAATGCCCAGCGTGCGTGAACCGACCACCAGATCGGCTCCACTTACAATCGCGTCGATCATCCGCGACATGTCTTGGGCATCGTCTGAACCATCGGCATCCAGAAAGGCGACGACATCGGGCTTTACTTCTTGCTTGGACAAAAAAGCCATTCCGCGCAAACAGGCCGCACCATAGCCGCGGGTCTGTTCTTTGACGACGAGCGCGCCGGCTTTCTGGGCCGCGGAAGCTGTGCCATCGATTGAACCATTGTCGATCACCACGACGTGACGCACCGGATGCCCGAGCGCTTTGAGTGCCGTGACGACCTGGCCCACCGCCGCCTCTTCGTTGAGCGCCGGAATCAGGACATCGAGAATCAGCCGCGATTTTTCAAGCGTGTGTGCCGCCACGGAACAGGTTCCACAGGTTAAGGAGGATCTCAAACAGGATGAGCAGAACGACGGTCAGCTCCAGTCGCCAGGTGCTGCGCGAATGATAAAGGTCGGCCAGAAGAACCAGGTTTTCCTGAATCATCCGCAGCTTGGCTTCCAGCGCCCGGAAGCGATCGTCAATTTCCAGCTCGACGCGCAGACCACTGTAGATGCGATCAATCTGCTGATTGTCCCAAGTCGCATCCGGTTTGTCGAACAGGGCCAACGTCGCGATCATGCCGTTTTTGGTTTCGATGCACGAACCGATAAACTGCACCAGCTTGTCCAGTCGACCGGGCACTCGTCCTTCGGCTTGCAGCGCGCGGGTGATGACGTGGGTGCGCTGCTGGATTTCCTGCACATCTTCGTCGTAGTAGTCCATTGCCGCAGACTGCGCGAGGACCAGGCTTATCACTTTGAGCGCTGACACCGACGCTTCCGACAAGATCACGCGATCGAACTGGACCTCGATTTCGGCACCGGGGCGCACTTCGACCAAAAAATCTTCGGTCAGCGGCGGATGCGGCTCGGGGGCGATGCGGGCGCCGATCGCAGAAATCAGACGCTCACGCTCTTCGCGCGACAGGCCGATGAGCACCACCGAGCCAAAGTCGAACAGCACCGCCATGCGGGTCTTCACGCCGGAGAAGCGAGCGACCAGGCAGTCTTTGTCGTGTTCGACTTCTGCGTCGCCAAACACCGGCGAAAGGTCACGCAGTCGAAACGTCGCGGCATAGGCATATGCGTACACATGGAGTGTGTTTTCGTCGCTGCCTGTGCCAAAAATCCCGCCGCCCTTCGCACCTTGCGGCGCGTCGACCTTGCTCGTGCGCATCGTTTGCGGAAGTAAAGCGCAGCGGCGCAAAAATTACAATGTCCGCCGTCCTAGACCTCTGGTTTCCGTTAAGATTCGGCCTCGCACACCACGGACACAGGCAAGGAGAAACGGCGATGCGACTGCTTCACACGATGCTGCGGGTTGGGAATCTGGACCGCTCGCTTGCGTTTTACACCGAAGTGCTGGGGATGAAGCTCTTGCGGCGGAAAGACTATCCCGACGGACGGTTCACGCTCGCGTTTGTCGGTTATGGCGAAGAGAGTTCGCACACGGTTCTGGAACTTACGCACAACTGGGACACGGAAAGTTACGACCTGGGCAAAGGCTACGGACACATCGCGATCGAAGTCGAAGATGCGTACAGAACCTGCGAGGAAGTCAAAGCGCGCGGTGGCAAAGTCGCGCGCGAGGCCGGCCCGATGAAGCACGGCACGACGGTGATTGCGTTTGTCGAAGATCCCGACGGTTACAAAATCGAATTCATCCAGAAAAACAGCCACTAAGCTGTGTTCCCCATCAGAACATGCGCTTTGGCAGGACTAGGGCAGGGCCATAAACTGCGACAGGAAGTTGCGGGCGTTGGCGATGTCCATGCGATAGATGTCATTGGTCGAACGACACGCGCTGTCGCCTTTGACCGTGATGCCGGCGATGACGTTGCCCTGACCGATGAAGTTCGGTCCGCCCGAGTCGCCGTAACAGGTTCCGCCATTGCCCTGTGAGTCGTTCTGCGACAGATAGATCCACGCATCGTGAATGTTGCGATAGGACTGGCTGGCATAGCGGCGGGTGCCGTCGTAATTCCAGTAGTTGCCGCTGCCGCCACCTGTGGTGCGGTAGTTGCCTCCGTATCCGACCGCGACAAACTCGGCGCTGTGCAGATCGGTCGTGTCGTATAGATTTGCCGTCGGTAGCTGCGCCGGCTGAATGTTTGTGATCGGCGTTGCAAGCACCATGGCAGCCACGTCTTGGGAATCGCTCATCGAGCTGTTGTAGCCAGGGTTGTGATAGACCGTGGCCGGCAGAAACGGAGTCGTTCCGTTTATCGACAGCGGATCAAAGCTCACATAGGCCGGCAGCAGGTTGTTTTGGACCACGTATCCAGTGCAGTGTGCTGCGGTCAAAAATACCGTCGGTGAAACCAGTGTTCCGGAACACAGCGCGGTCCACTGACCATTCATGTAGACAACCATCGCGCCGACGTTGGGATAGCGGTTTTGGGTGTCATCGGTTCCGTTTACGATGCCGCGCATCACGGTGTCTGTTTCCAGCGTTTCACCGCAGCCTTGGGCAAGGACAGACAGCGTGAAACCGGAAAGCAGCGCAGCGATGGAAAGGAATCGGCGGGAAGGCGATAGAGGGCGAGCATTATGCGACGAAAAAGAACTGCCTGTGGACGCGGTTTGTGAACGTAAAAACATGTGCGTGCGCTCCTATGTGTGATTGCATTCCCGCCCCTTGGTTCCCCCATTCCCCAAACATGGCAGATGTTCCTATCGTATCGCGGTGTCCTTGGGCGCGATAGCGACATTGCGACGCGAATGTGAACGCATGCACATCGTCGCGGAATCCTTGTGTCTGTGTTGTGGAAACCCGGTCGTTCTGATCGCTTGAACGGGGGACTGACTTCGCGTCGCGGTAGGCTGCTTGGCGGTGTGATGCTACTTGTGCGGCACACCGATCAGGAAGCGGGCTTTGCGCAATAAAGGACTCCGCGATCGAAGACGCCACCGACGACAAGATGCGGACCATGCGCTGCGGCAACGCTGGATGCTCCGAACACTTCGCCGGGCGCGCGCAGCACGGTCGAAAAGGTTTGGGAACTTCCATCCGGAGTGACGTGCATGCTCAGCACTTCCGACGGAGAAGGATCGCTGGCGGACGCCGCATATCGGATGAACTGATACGGACTGGGATGCGCACCGATCAGGAATTCTCCCCGCTCGTCCTGGGAAAAATTGTCTGGTGTGGTGTCGATGGATCGCTCGCTGATAAGCTGTAGTTTGCCGTCGTCCGCGTGATGGAAAAACTTGATCCGATACGCGGTGGTTTCCGCCACAGTAAGCAGCTTGCGATCGGCAGACAGCGTGACTCCGTTTGCGTAACGCAGACCGCTTACGACCGTCCGTGCAGATGTCCCATCAAAGTAGACCAGCGATCCGCGCGACAGCATCGCAAAGTCTTCCCAGATGTGTCCCAGAACGGGCGGTCTGCCGTGATCATTTGTGACATAAAATGACTCAAGTCCCGACGGTGCAACATCATTGATGCTGACAAACTGGGGCGCGCGGACTTCCCGTATGGTCGCAAGCTTTTCGATTCCGTTTGCGGTCTCGATGCGGAAGATGCTCACCGTTTCACCGCGGGACGTGTGATTCACGACAAACAGTCGCCGCTCTCCGCCAGGATGTCGATACAGACCGATTCCGTGTGGTCGCAGCGCGTCGTCGTTTCCCTGTACGTCCATCCGGACAGGCGCCGGTTCTTTGTCGGGCTGCCAGCGAAAAATCGCGCCTGGATCGGGACGGAAGTTTCCGCTTTTGCGCCGGTTTGATGCAGCGATGTACAGCGTTGCGGTTTGGTGATCAAACTCCATGTCTTCCGCGCCGATCAATCCTTCCGTCTGCACCACGCGGCAGTTCTGGACTCCGACCGGATCGATTTTTACAAAAGGCCGCAGATCACCGCTGGCTTTCCATCCATAGGCGATCAGACCGACGACAAATACAGTTCCAAGCAAGCGACGCAGTTTCATCGAAATCACCACGATGTAGTGTTATGGAACAAGTGGCAGACCGGCTTTTTGCCGCGCGACATCGAGCAGCGTGCTGGGTCCAGAAAAGGGTTGGGACTTGGTCTTGGCAAGCTGACGGCGCAGCTCTTCCACGCGGGCGGACTCTGCTTGTAGCTTGGGAAGCTCGTCTTCTTCGATGTCCGCCGCGTCGGGAAGCAGGCGTTTTGCCGCGTCCAGGTGCAAGGCGGCGCGCTGCGGCTGGCCCAGCTGAAGCCACGCTTCTGCCATTTGCAGTCGTGATTTTTCCCGATACGGCGCGATGTAGATCAGCATGTCAGCGTACTTGATCGCTTCTTTTGTCTGTTTCTTGTTTGCATACCCATCGAGAAGCTGAATCAGCACTTTGTCATTGCCAAAATCTAGCCCAGCAGCGACGGACAGCTCGCGCAGCGCTTCGCTTTCTTTTTTGTCTTGCAGATACAGCGCGGCCAGACTTTCGTAGGGCTCACTTCTATCTGGATCGAGCTTTTTCGCGCGTTCATATTCCGCCATCGCAGCGGGAAATTTCTTTTCTGCGGTATACAGATCGCCCAGTCGCTGCCGCACATCGAAGCCGTCTCCTCCGATGGAAATCAGCTCCCGAAACAGTTTTTCTGCTTCACTGCGGCGTCCCAGTTTTTGTTGCAGCTCGGCATCGGCCAGCACTGCTTCTTTGCAGCGTGGATCGAGCTTGCGCGCAACCGCGATCTGTCCGGCGGTTTCTGCGGGGTCGGCACCACTTCGCGCCATCGCGACGGCAAGCAGTCCTTGGAGCTGCGCATTTTGCGGACTTTGGCGGATTTTCTGGCGCAGTCCTTCACCATCTGCGTAATCGGAAGGGCGGATGAAAAACGTTCCATCGTAGGCGGCGAGCTGCTTGCGCAGATCGGAACGGAATTCCTCATCCAGCTTTGCAATCGGCATTCC
Organism: Pseudomonadota bacterium; assembly: GCA_035340095.1. Taxonomy (GTDB): domain Bacteria; phylum Myxococcota_A; class Polyangia; order Palsa-1104; family JAEUJZ01; genus JAEUKA01. Next base: position 7,598 of record DAORGN010000126.1, read on the forward strand.
CGATATCTGCTGCAGCACGTCTTTGGTCCGTTTGCCGGCGCCAAACAGCTTCAGTGCTTCGACGATCTTGGGAAAACCAAAGCGCTTGGCCAAAAAAGCGACCGACAGCGCGGCTTGGTGGTACGCAACGACGACGTGGCTCTGCGAACGGGCGCGCGTAAAACCGATGTTCAGATCCGCCATCGAAAGGAGTCTGTCATCACGCAGCGCTGCTGCGACTTCCGCGTGGGTTCGCCGGCTCCACGATGGCTGGATCTGCATGGTTTCCCATTCCGACAGACCTTCAGTAAACCAGCGTGGCACTTTTCCGTTCGACAGTTCGATCGCAAAAACGTGTCCCAGTTCATGCCAGACCATAAGCCCCCAAGGCAGCTTGCCCTGCGACGGTGAGCGACCTGTGACGACCCGGCTAAACGTCACCCCGAGCATGCCAGGGTCCGCAGAAGGAAGCCCAAATGTCCGCACCGAAAAGTTGTCTGGTTCTTTGTACAGCTCGATCGAAATCGGAAGCTTTGGGGAAAAGCCGTAGCGACGGGAAAACTCCACATATTCTGCTTGCACGAGCGGCTTTAGGATAGGAATCAGCAGTTCCTCTTCGTCTTTGTGAACGCGAATCCGCAGACCCCCTTTGCCGGGTTTTTGCGGATCGATGTCGACGGTCAGAACCTTGTACGTTTTCTGATGGTACTTTTCGAAAAGCTCCAGCAGGTTAAACGTCTTGCGATTGTAGCGGTCTCCCTTCCACGCTTTCAGGAGTGTTTGATAGCTCCGCTCATCGTCGCCAAGCTGCAAATAACTGCGTCCCAGATCCCCCAGCGCATAATAGTCTTTGGGCTGTAACTGCACCGCTTCTTCGAGCACCGTCACTTGCAGTTCATAGCGGTGCTGAATTTGCAGTCGGTCCGACACGATGCGGTGAAACTGACTAAACAGCGGCGAGCGGCGCAGCGTCTCGGCTTTTTCTGCTTCGTATTCTTTCTGTCGATCGAGCAGGAGCAGTGCGGCGGCCCTTAGCGCACGCGCGGGCAGATCGTAGCCATTGCGGGCAATTGCCGGGTCCAAGATTGCAAGCGCATCTTCGTACTGTTCATTGTCGATCAGAATTTCCGCTTTGATCGCGAGCGCAGCCGGATGGATCGGATTGGTTTTCAGTGTCTCATCGATAAGCTCGCTGGCCTCGGTGACGTCGTTGCCTTGTTCGAGCTTGATCCGCGCCATCAGCGCTTTGGCATCCGGATTCTGGGAATCGCGGCGGAGCGCGTCGTGGGTCGATTCCTCTGCATGTCCGACTTCGTACTTTTCGATCCGCAGGGTACTCAGCGCCAGCGACGCCAGAACGAACTCCTCGGTCAGCTTCTTTTCTTTTGCCAGCGCCACCGCATTTGTAAGCTGTTCGTAAGCATCCTGATAGACCCCCAGGTAGTGCGCCGCAAGGCCCAGCAGACGCACGGATCGGGGATCTTGCAAGTTGAGCTTGTCAGCGTCGTGATCGTCGAAGAAGCCATTCCAGATCGCGCGCTCTTTGTCGCGCTGTCCGCTCTGCCGATACGCTTGTCCCAGCGCCAGCCGACTTGCGAGTGCCTGCGGATGATCTTTTACAAACGGTTCAAGTTTTTGAATCGCCTGCGGGACGTCACCTTGCAGACACAGGCTCTGCGCGAAAAGCGCTTCCAGATCGTCGCGGACTTTTGCGTCTTTTGTCGTCGGGCGCAGCTTTTCCGCCAGCTGTTGCGCGTCGCTTGGCTTGCCGCTGCGCAGCGCGTGTTGAATCTGGGCAAGTGGGCCATCAAAACGGAACGCGGGCTGCACAGGTTCGGTGTCTTTGGCCGTCGGACTGGGCTTTTGCTGCATGGGTTTCTGCGGTGGACTGGCCAAGCCCAGCGACGACGAAACGACAAGCGGCAACACAAGACCGAGCATCCGAGCAGCACGCGACAGCATCTTGGCCAGTCTACACAAGGAAAGCGCCTGTGCGCTCGTCTATCGGCGAGCCAGGCGATGGTAGATCGTGTGCGGCGGAACCCACGCAATCAGCCTACGCAAGGGCAGGGCGAAGTGTCGTGCAAAGGCGATGCTGATGCACAGCGCGCTCACGGTGTAGGCTGCTACCGATGCCCACGCGGCGCCGATGATTCCGTACCGCGGCAGAAGCCACAGGTTGAGCGCGACGTTTGTCACAAGCGCCAGCGTCTGCGCCAAAATCACACTCGGCGGATAGCCGCGCGCTCCCGACAGCGCCCCAGCGAGCGGTCCCGAAAAACACAGCGCCGAGCAGCCCAACAGCAAGAGCAGACACGGCAAAAACGATCCGGCAAAGCGGTCGCCATAAAACAGCAGCAGCAGCGGTTTTCCGATGAAAAACATCGCAACGCAGCTGCCCAGACCCAGATAAAGTCCCAGCTTGGCGGAAAGCAGCGCCTGTTCCCCGATGTCTTCTTTGGCTGCCGCTTTGGCAAACAAGACCGCATTGAGCGTACCCGGCAGCATCAGAATCAGCTCGGCAACGCGCGCGCCGGCTTGATAAAGACCGAGCTGATGCCGCATCGCCAGCGGCGGCAAAAACAGTTCAATCAGATACACATCGATCCGCAGCAGCAGCATGTCCGGCAAGATGTGGAAGAAGTTGCGGAGACTTGTCCCATACAGTCGTTTTGTCGACGGGACATCGGAATGTTCGGGAGTCTTTGGGAAAGACACTGCTTTGTTGTGGGAATCGAAAAACACGCGCAATAGGAATGCCAAACAGAGTCCCCACAGGCTCAGCGCTTGCAGTCCGAGCGCGGTTTCGAGCGCGAGTTTTTTCCACAGAAACAGACCCGCCACCGACGCAAGCTGAAAGACAGAGAGCGCCAAGCTGAGCCGATTTTGGGAGGCAAAGCGCTGGCTCCCCCACAGCAGCGCATTGTGAATGTCGCGACCGAGCTGCCCGACCACACAGAGGATGAGGAGCGCCGTGACAAGCGGCGTTCGATCGGTCAGGAATCTGAAAAACTGTGACGGCAGAAGTCTTGCAAGCGCGATTCCCACAAGCGAAGCCAAACAGAGAGCCAAAAGCACATGGCGGATTCCTTTCCACCACAGATCACGCACCGCGCGCGGCTGGCCTTGCGATTCTCCGGTCAACACCGCCAGTCCGCCCGGCAGTCCCAGCCCGAGCAGCGTCGTCACAATGTTTACGTCGACCAGCACCGCGCTATAGCGCCCAAGTCCGTCCGGTCCCAGCGCCCGCGCCGTCAGTGCACCCTGGATAAGTCCCAGCGGCAGGATCGCAAAGCGTGTCGCCAGCGTCGATACAACCGAGCGCAGAAGCGAAGGCGTTGACGCCGGCTGTGGCATGTCGCGGGTCAAACCATCTGTCCTTTGGGGTACTTTACTTCACCATCTGGGCAGGTGGGGAAGCGGAAGTGCGGTGGGCCTATTCGCGTTCGTTGTGAACGTCGGTCGACAAAAGCGCCAGCAGCGCATCTTTGGTGTCGAACTTGCCATGCAGAAGCTGATACAGCGCCGACACAATCGAGGTCCGCACATGGTTGCGATGTCCCAATAGATGCGCTTCTCGCACCATCTGCGGGCTGTCACAGACCCGTCCCACTTGACGCAGGGCTTCGGCAAGCGGAATGCGCTGGCCCAACAGTCGACCCAGCTCGAAATCGGCAGACCCGCGGCGTTCCGTCGCTGCGACGAACTCTCCGACCCCGGCCAGACCGAAAAAAGTTCGTTCATCGGCACCGAGCTGGACGGCAATCCGCGCCATTTCGGCAGCACCTCGGGTGATCAAAATCGCGCGGGCCGGGGTTCCCAAATCCAGGATGTTGGCGACACCCGCGGCGAGTGCAATCACCGACGATCCTGCGCGTGCCAGTTCGACACCGATGAGATCGCGCGTGGTGTACACCAAAAGCGAGTGACCCGACAGCACCTGAATCGCTTGCGCGCCGACTTCATCAAAGCGGCTGCCGCAGACGAGCGCCGCCGGGGCAAACTCTTCCAAATCGGGGGCCAGCGCCGGGCCAGCCAAGACGCCGATCTTGCGAATCGGTGTCTCTTCTTCGATCGCGCGTGAAATAAGCTGCGACTGTGGACACTCGTCGCTCGCGGGAATGACGCTGCCAATCGCGTGGATCATGCTCTGGTTGCCGTGCAGATGCGGCGCAGCGAGTCGCAGCACTTTGCGCACCGAAGCGGCAGGCACGGCCATGAAGATCACATCGGCAGCCGCTAGATCCGACAGAACAATCGACGTAACCTGGGCGCGCTCGGCGCTCGGTGCAGAGTGCACAGCATGAACATCGGGCACTTCACCTGCGGCGGCAGGCACGTCGGTGTGATGTACGCTGGCTTCCTGTTCTGCTCGGCTGTCTTCCTGTCCGGCGCGAATCAGCTCACGCGGGGGGCGGTAGTGCAGCACTCGCGCAATTCGTTCGGGCGAACGACGCTGGTTGTGCAGCAGAAAAGACGCGAGCGCGCGGGCCCAGCGACCGCCGCCGATGACCGCAACAGAAAGGCTTGTCATAGCTCATCCCCCAACGATTCGATTCGGTTCTGGTAGTAGTACAGAAGCTGTCTGTCTCCGACGGTGACGGCCTGCGAAGGCGTGCGAATCGCCGCCGGTTCTGTGTGGTAACTGGCAAACGCAGTGAGCGCTGCATCGACCACTTGTTCGGCGCTGCCATCGGCGCGTGGGCCCAAGTGGTGTTTGCGATTGCGCAGATGATTTTGCAGCCGCTCCATGTCCGCCAAAAGTTCCTGTGCAGGGACATGCAGATCCAGCGGCTGGCGCAGTCGACGATAAACATCGAGTCCGGGCAGCGCCACGCAGACCCGTCGCCACAGCACATACGCAAGCAGGTGGGTCGGCAAAAGCACGGTTTCTCGACGATATGCACGCGAAATCGCCAGGCCGGTCTGGTTCATGTATTCGGCGTCGCGCTGGGGCACATGCGCCGGCTTTCCACCGGACCAGAAATAGCGCGCCAGATCGACGACCATGCCATGCGGCCCAAGCGATTCGCCGCTGTCCGTAATCGGATTGCCGAGCACGTCCATCGGTTCGCCAAAGCGAATCACAATCGCGCCCGTGTGCGTCATCGTCGAACGCACGAAATCGACCACTTTGCGCCACTGTGCCGATTCGTCGTCTTCGATGATGAATCGGGCTTTACCGGTTTCTTTCAAATAGTCGGCAATCAGCGTTTCGGCTTCGAGCACAAGCTGCTGATTGATGGTGACGGGCACGATGAAAATCGGACGCACCGGAACGCCCGCCACAAGACCGGCTTGCCGACGGAAACCTTCGACGGTTGCGGTCAGCGCGGTGCCCAAAAGTCCCAGCTTGAGCTTGTTTTCGACGCGGCCCGATCGTGAACGGGTGCCACCCGGAAAAAACATCGAGTGATAGCCGCGCTCCAAGATGACCTGCGAATAGGTCTTGAGCACGTCTTTGTACAGCTCATGGCGAATGCGGCGATCGACGCGATAGGCACCGCAGTTGCGCATGAAAAAACCCAACATCGGATTGGTAAACAGGTTTTTTCCCGCGCCATATGTCGTCGGTGGCAGCCCCGCCGCTTGCAGCGAATAGCCCATCACCGGCGAATCCAGATTCGACAGGTGCGTCGGTACGCAGACCATCGTGCCGTGCGGCGCGAGCGCTCGCAGCTTGTCGAGCGGGCCTTGTAGCTGTAGCCGTTCGCCAAGCTGCTGGAGCAGCGCCGTCGGCTGCAGCATATGAAGCGGCAGCTTGAGCGGACTTTCCGGCGACAGGAGCAGCGACAGCGCGGGCGGCACGACCTGCGAAGCAAAGGTATAGACCTGCTTATTGAAGCCTCCCGCGACATCGTTGGCGTAGTCGGCAATCAACCGTTCCAGGTCATGTTCCAGCGTCGTGCGTGACTTGCCGCCAATCGATCGCCACAGCCGCTTCCATTCCGACGGGCTGCGCACTTCTTCTTGCGCGGGGCTTTCGGACAGCCGACGGATTTCCTGCAAGCAGGCATCGTTTAGCACGTATTCGGGCGGGCTCGTGAGAAGCACCGTCTGAAGCGCTCGCCGCGTCGTTTCTTTTACGATGTTGTCGCGCTCTTTGTGAAAGCGCAGAAGTGGATAGTCGCGAACTGGCTGGAATCCTGACACGGGAACCAATTGTAACATCGGGCGTAGGTCGTTTGGGGCGGCGTTTTGTCGGCTTTGTTGTCTGAATGTCACGAGATTGCCGCGAAAACACCGCAACCCTGCCTAGCCGCTGCCGACAATCTTCGATACCAAGCCGAGTTGGAAAGGATGCCGGCGATGCTCCACTCTCATCTGAAAAACGGTCTGCACGATATCTTCCATCACTTCGACTCGAACCACTCGACGCATCCAGCGCCGCATCATCCGGCGCCGCATCCAGCCCCACATCATCCGGCACCGCATCCAGCGCCGCATCCAGCCCCGCATCATCCGGCGCCGCATCCAGCGCCACATCATCCGGCCCCACATCCAGCCCCGCATCATCCGGCCCCACATCCGTCGCCGGTTTCACACTGGACGGATCATGGGCACGTTGGCGACCCATCGGGAATCTTGGATCACATCCACGTCACTGGCGCTGGTTCGCGGACGGCTCGGGCCGAAGGTCTGCGCCATGGCGGTGTGGCAGCGTCGCAGACCATCGCGGCGCGCGATACCCATCGGGTGTTGGATCAGCACAACCTCCGTCACGAATACGAATCGGTGGGTCAGGAACATCACATTCCGCCAGCGCTGCTCGCCGCGATTGCCAGTCGAGAAACCCATGGTGGTTCGGCGCTTGCGCGCAACGGCACCGGGGATCATGGCCACGGCTACGGCGTGATGCAGGTCGACAACCGTCACGGACAGCATCCCGATCGCAGCCAAGGCCCGTATGGACACGCGCACCTAGAGCAAGCGGCAGGAATTTTTGATCACAAGCTGGCCGCGGTACGACATCAGTTCCCACACATGTCGCCTGAAGACCAGATGCGCACAGCGGTATCTCGCTATAACGGCGGTCGCGGACTGCCTGGCTCGCGTTCGGATGTCGGAACCACCGGCGGAGACTACGGCAACGACACCATCGCGCGTGCCCAATATTACGCGCACCACTGGGCGGAATAGTCCCCCGCGAGATTCGTTTTCTCGTCGGAAATCCAGCCTTTCGTTATGTCTTCCGCAGCAGAATCAGGTTCATCACACCGCTGTTTAACACCAAG
>DAORGN010000127.1:0-14588 GCA_035340095.1 Pseudomonadota bacterium
CCAAACACCGGGCAGTTGGCCAAGCGTCCGCAAAAACGCCCGCCGCTGCGCTTCATCATGTGGCGCATCGCCGAGGCCCGACTGAAGCAGGGTTTCCACGACGACGGGGAGCACATTTTCCGCTTCTCCCATGACCACCACGTCAGCAAACGCCCACAGCGGCAGTGGATTGGAAAACGTCAGCGGGCCGCCGCAAATCACCAGCGGATGAGCCGTCGTCCGTTCGCTGCGCAAGACCGGAATGTCGGCCAGTTCCAGGCAAGCAAACAGGCCGGTGATCTCGAGCTCGTAGGCAACGGAAAATAGAATGACTGGCGATTCGTTGACGCGGCTGCCTGACTCATAGGTCAAAAGCGGCAGCCGGGCTTGTTTGTGTCCGTCGACATCATCGGGCAAAAAAGCGCGCTCTGCCGATACCTGCGGGCGCTTTGGATCGTGCAGCAGCCGGAACACCACTTGATAACCGAGCGACGACATCGCGACGCGATACGGACTCGGGTAAATCAGTGGAATGCGGAGCACGCTGCCGCGCTGCGTCGGTATCAGACAGCGTTCGGCTTCTTGCCGAGCCGCGATTTGGGCACGAACGGCCTTTGCAAAGGAAGACTGCTTCACGGGGGATCGGGGCTGGGCGGTGGGCTACTTGCCCTCGACCATTTTGGCTTCTTTGCACTGCGCTGGGCCGGCGGTGTTCGGCTGCGGACAGTAGAAGACTTTGCTAGAAAAGATGAGACCGCCCATGCCGGTGGTCTTGACGTACCAAGCCTCGCCGGTCATCGAGGTGTTGCCGCCCATCGCTGAACCAATGTTGGCGCAGCCCGAGAGCGACGACGAAAGAAGACCGAATGCAAACAGGATGGCGATTTTGCGCATCTTGGGTGCTCCTTACTTGGCCGAGGCCGGGATCTCTTGGACCTTGTAACAGGTCGGTTCGCCCGAGGTTGCATCACAGTTCCAGAACGAACCGCCAAATGGCGTCGTTTTGACCACGAAGGCTTTGCCCTGCACCGACGGAACTGCGGTGACATGGATACAGCCCACCGAAGACAAGCTGAGCGCACACAGCAAAAAGAGGGAACGCATTGACTACCTCCACGAGTGGGTGATTTCAGCGACGTTCCGTCGGAAATCACACGATGAGAATAGGGAACGGTAGTGTACGGATGGCGTGCCCGTCAAGCCCCGTGGCGAGTCCGCGCGGCAAGCGAACCGAAGAAGTCGCGATTTCGTAGAAATCGGAGAATTTCTTGACTTTGAAGGCGAGGCGCGGCAAGTTCCGTCGCAGATGGTCGGATGGATTGAGAAGCAAACGACTTCAAGCCGACTCTCTGGTGTTCGGCAAACGCCGTCGAGGATCTTTTTGACGCATCCGGGGGCCCGAAGTCTGGGGTTTTGCCGTCGCGGCTTTTCAATGGAGCCAGCGATCGGGGCGTCGCAGGAGTAGCAAATGGCCAAGGGCAACGTGAAGTGGTTTAACGACGCGAAGGGATACGGCTTCATCTCGGTGAGCAATCCCAACGGACAGGATGTGCAGGACGTGTTTGTTCATCACTCGGCGATTCTCGCCGACGGTTATCGGACCCTCGCGGAAGGGCAGGAAGTCGAGTTCGACATCCTCCAGGGCGAAAAAGGCCTGCAGGCCGCCAACGTCCGTCGCGCGTCGTAAGCGCGCTTCTTCCCACGCCTCACGGCAGACTTTCTTTTCTGCTGTGCTCTTTCGCCACTCGCTGGCGCAAAAATCCCCGAAAAATTGACCAACGCTCGTCGCTGCCCGCATGCTCGGGCGCACATGAGCCGAGGACCGCTACTTCACATCCGCGATCTTTCGATCGGCTTTCGCACCGGACCGGAACAAGCCAACCGGTATCTGCTTGCCGTCGACCGAGTGAGCCTGCGGGTGCCACATCGAACCTCGGTCGGCATCGTCGGCGAATCAGGTTCGGGCAAATCGGTGACGGCACTGTCGATTTTGCGGCTTTTGCCGGAGCCACCGTCGAAGATTTGCGGTGGCTCGATTCTGTACCGCGGTGTGAATGCCTCGACGCCCGACGGGACGACGGCCACGACAGACAGTGAACCGCTGGACCTTACCCAGCTCGATCAGAAATCGCTGCAAAAGCTGCGCGGCAATCGGATCGCGATGGTGTTTCAGGAACCGATGACGGCGCTAAATCCGGTCTATCCAATAGGCGACCAAGTCGGCGAAGCGCTGCGCACACATCGTCAGCTGTCCCGCAAACAGAGCCTGTCGGCAGCGGCGGACTTGCTCGATACGGTGGGGATTCCCGATGCGCAAAGGCGGGCCCGTGACTATCCGCACCAACTGTCAGGCGGGCAGCGGCAGCGGGTGATGATTGCGATGGCGCTGTCGTGTCAGCCGGACTTGCTGATTGCGGACGAACCGACGACGGCGCTCGATGTGACGACGCAGGCGCAAATCCTCGATTTGCTCGCTCGGCTTCAGGCGGAACTGGGGATGGCGCTGCTGCTGATAAGTCACGACCTCGGCGTGGTGTCCGAAGTCTGTTCCGTCGTCGCGGTGATGTATGCCGGCCAGATCGTCGAACAGGCTGGCGGGCACGAGCTGTTTCGGACGCCGCGACATCCGTACACCGCGGGTCTTTTGTCGGCGGTGCCGCGGCTGCACGGGGGTGTAGAGAGGCTGCGCGAGATTCCGGGCCGGGTGCCGCGACTCGATGAAATGCCGTCGGGTTGTCGTTTTGCCGATCGCTGCTCGCGGGTCACATCGCTGTGCCGACAACAGGCGCCCGAGCTGCGCAGCGTCGACAATAGGCCGTTTGATCTGCCCCTTGCGCATTTGGTGCGCTGTCACCATCCGATCGACGAGCACGGCAGCGGGGCTTGCGCATGAGCAATCTGGTCGAAATCGAGCATCTGTGTAAGCACTATCCGCTGGGACGGCGGCTGTTTCACAAGTCCGATGTGGTGCGTGCCGTCGAAGACGTATCGCTGAACATTGCGCGCGGGCAAAACCTTGGGCTCGTCGGTGAATCGGGCTGCGGCAAGTCAACACTCGGGCGCACAGTGCTGCGTTTGGCGGATCCGACGTCGGGCAAAGTGACCATTGACGGCGTGAACGTCACCGCGCTTTCTGCGAAAGAACTGACCGCGTTTCGTCGACGGGCGCAGATGATCTTTCAAGATCCGTATGGCTCGCTCAATCCGCGGATGACGGTGCGAATGACGCTCAGTGAGCCGCTGCGAGTCCACGGCTTGTGCGCAAGTGCGAGCATCGAAAAACAGCGCGTCGCCGAGCTGGCCGAACAAGTTGGGCTGTCTGAGCAGAGCCTGGACCGCTATCCACACGAGTTTTCCGGCGGACAGCGGCAGCGGATCGTGATCGCGCGGGCGCTGGCGGTCGATCCGCTGTTGGTGGTGGCCGACGAGCCGGTCAGTGCGCTCGATGTGTCGATCCAAGCGCAGATCGTCAATCTTTTGCGCGATGTGCAGACGAAAAAAGGGCTGACGTATCTGTTTATTTCGCACGACCTCAAAGTGGTGCAGCACCTGTGCTCGGAAGTCGCTGTGATGTACCTTGGGCGACTCGTCGAGCGTGCGAAGACGGAAACGCTGTTTCGCAAGCCGCTGCATCCTTATACGCAGGCGCTGATTGCGGCGATCCCGCGGCCACCGGATGCTCCGTCTTTGCCCGACGCGAGTGGCGATGGGGTGACGCTGGGCTACAGGTCGCGTCCGCTGCTGTTGGGTGGGGATCCGCCGTCGCTCATGTCGCCGCCGAGCGGCTGTGCATTTCATCCCCGCTGCCGTCGCTATGAAGAAGCAGGTCGGCCCGCGATTTGTCGGCAGGAACGGCCCAAGCTGGTCACGATTTCCGTCGGAAAACCCGGGGATTTGCCGTCGCAGGTGGCGTGTCATCTCCAAAACCAAACCAAGCCAGAGTAGGCTTCCCCCATGGCGCAAACTGAAATCAACAGCGCGGCAGCAGATTCGTTTGATGATTTTTTGCAGGCGGCGATAAAGGACTATGCCGACCGAGGCTGGCAGCGACCCAATTTCGTCGCACTGCTCATCGCTTCGGGACAGTCAGCGAGCCTTGCCAAAAATGCGTTGTCGACCGGGGACGGACTAAAAACCGTCGCGCTTGGCACCGTCGGAGTGATGGCACTGCGGGTGATTTTGACGCGCGTGCTGGCAGGGCCGATAGGGCTGATATTGACGGGCGTGTCGGTGGCGGGTCTGGTCGCGTTTTTTGTGCGGCACCAGCGCGAGATCGTCAGCAAAACGGCTCGGTTTCGCGAGCTGATCGAGCGCACCAAGGCATCGTTTGACGAATCGCAGACCGGCTATCGGCAAAATCGCATGGATGCCCGCGAGCGCAACCTGATGATTGATGGTCTGCTCAAGCGCTTTCTGCGCGAGTGCGACGAGATTTAGTCCGTCGGGGGCAAAAAACCGCTGTCGCGCAGCAGGCGACGGCCTTGTGGGGTATCGAGCAGCTCGGCTAGCTCGGCGGCGTGCGTTTCGTCGCCGCCTTTGATCACCGCCAGCGTTTGGTTGATGGGCGGGTGAAGCACAAGCGGCACTTCGACAAACCGACCCGATCGACCGGCGAGGCTGCGGGCAATGATCGACACGTCGGTGTTGCCACTTTCGGTGAAAAGCTGCGCTTGGCGCACGTTTTCCGCGAACACCAGCCGAGCCCGCACTTTTTCGTACAGCCCAAGCGATCGCAAGGCGGACACCGCAGCCGATCCATACGGTGCATGTTCAGGATTGGCGACGGCAATTCGCAAATTCGGTGCGGCCACGAGTTCCGCCAAGCTGCCCGGCAGTTGTCCATCTCCCGCCGTCCACAGCGCCAGCTGGCCCCGCGCATAGGATCGAATGGTCGACGGCACGAGCCGCCCTTTTTTGCGCAGCCGCGCGATGTGTTCTTCGCTGGCCGAGACAAACAAATCAAACGGTGCGCCGTGTTCGATCTGTTTGGCCAGTGCGCCCGACGAGGCAAAGCTCAGCACCACATCGCGTCCGGTCTTTTGTTTGTAGCTTTCACAAAGCGCGCCAAACACCGGCTCGACATCCGAGGCCGCGGCCACTCGCAGCGGCTGGATAGTCGTCGCCGATTGTTTTCGGCAGTGGCAAAGGACAAGCCCTAGCCCAAGTCCCATCGCTTCCCGACGGGATGGATGGCGAGCCACGGTCACTTTGGGGATGTCTCCTTCTGGCACATCGACGCGAAGATGACAGCGCCCAGCCTGCCTGTAAAGGGAGCCGCGGAGAATTTGCGTCCGTCTCTGCCTCGTGGGTAACTGCACAACGTATGCACGGTGACAGCGAAGCCAGCGTGGAAAAAACGGTGTCCGAATCAAGCGGTCGCTCGCGCAGCGCGCCCATCGAACGCGACGATCCGGATACGGGCAGTGGGCTCGACGGCAGGCAGATTTTCTTTCTGCTGATTGGCAGTGCGGTGTTTGCCTGCTTGGTGTTTGCGATCGGTGTGCTGGTCGGTCGGCGCATGGAACGCAACGCCGCTGCGCAAGCCGCCCAGCAGTCAGCGACCGATCCGCTCTCGATTCTGGACGAGATTGCCACCGCCGAAGAAGCGCTGACATTCCATCGGGCACTGGCGCCACCGTCCCCCGTACCATCGCCCAGGCCAAATCGTCCGACTGCGGCTGCGGCACCTGCCCCCGCTGCGAGCGCCGAAGTCCCGGCGCGACCTGCGGCGGCACCAACGAACCAGGCGCACTAGTCGCTTACGATCGGACGAGCAGCGACGCGACCAGCTGATTGCCTTGCTGCCTTTGTTCGGTGTCGCGAGCTTGGCTGCTTTGTCCGCCGCGTCCGGTTTTGCGCGACAGAATTTGTGCAAAGCCTTCCTCGGGTCCGGTCGGAACAACGTGGAAGCCAAGCTTGCTGAGCTCGCGGTGGGCGGCGGCTTCGGCACGATCGTTTTCCCACGAAAAAATCGTCGCCGCGCGCGCGCCTTCTTCATCGTGGAGCAGCGTCTTGGGCAGATAAGCTCGCGCTTCCGGACGCACGCACAAAAGCCCAAGACCGCGCCGACGGCACAGCGCCGCTGCCTGCCGCAAGCGCGGTTCGTCGAGCGACAGCCCCAGCAGATCAGATATCAGCACAACCTGCGCGCCCGGCATCGCCGCCGCAAGCTCGAGCGCTTGGGCCAAGCCGCGGGCTCGTTCCGTCGAAGATCGCTGACCGTAAGGCAGCTCGATGCCTCGTTCGCGGCAAAACTGGCGCAGCAGCTGATCATCCGTTTGTGCCGATGTCACGATGGGCGCTTCACTGCGCAGAAGCCGGCGCACCGCCTGCACCACCTGGGTCCGCGAGATCCGTTCTCCCGTCGGAGCGACCGCAACTTGCGCCCATGCCGCTGCGTCGTCGGGCGGTGGCGGTCCCGGCAGTCGTGCCTCGATCGCCTCTTGCTGCCTTAGATATCGCGCCACGGCTGCGAACAGCTCACCGTCGGTCATCGCCACAAAGGACGGTTCCACGACGTGCATCACTTCGAGCAGTTTTTCGCTCAATCGCCGACGCAACACCGGACCATCACCGGCCTTGATGTGCTGATACACCTCGCCGTCAAATGACACGTAACCGAGCCGATCGTTGCCCTCCAGCACCGAGCGGGAATAGCTTTGGCACAGCTGCAGCGCGTGATCGAGCTTCCACTGTCCCGGCATGCCCTCGCGCATCGTCACGCCGATGTCGAGGATCAGGTAGTGAACCCGCAGCGTTTCCCGCTCCAGCTCTTTTACCAAAGGCCGTCCATTGGGCGATCGCGCGGTCGCTTTCCAGGCGATCAGCTTGAACGGATCGCCGGGCACATATTCTCGCAGCTCGCGTAGATCGCCGCCCAAACCACGCTGCCGCAGCGAGTGCACTCCGACGCGCTGTTCGGAAACACCCGTCGCTGTTCGCGACACATCAAAGACCACTTTGGGAAGTTTGGGCGGCATCACTTTCAGCCGCAGCGCCGACGGAAAATACGCTTCCAACGAAAAAAGTCCGAGCGTATCGCACAGCCGCACCGTCGCGCCGTGGACAAACCACTCTCCCGCCTGGGCGACAAACAGGGTGAACTGCGTCGTCGCTTCGCTGTGCGCTGGCAGATCAATCGGCGGCGGCGACGTTTGGGGATGGATGCAGCGCGAACAAAAAATCCGCAGCTCGGTGACGCGCATCCGCAGCGGCGACAGGTTGCGCAACGTCAGCTGCACTTCCACGGGACGTCCAGCGACAAGACCTTCGCTTGTTGCGGCACGCGGCAGCCACCACAAAAGTTCGAGGTGCCGCCGCCACAAAAGTGACACCCGCCAAGCGAACGTGACATAGCTTGCGCAAAGCAGCGACAGCGACGCAAAACCCAGCGCCGCAATCGACCATTTGCCGACCGCCACCCCGAGTACAAGCAGGATCAGGCCCAGCGACATAAGCGAGCCGCCACTGACGTGCAGCGTGGGATAACGACCCTTCGCCATCCAGCCTAGCGACCTCTTTCAACCTGCGGTTTGCTGCGGCGCTGTTCGCTTGGACGCACCGCGACTTGGCCCAGCGCTTCCTGCACGACGCTGACCGGACTGACCGCTTCCATTTCGGCTTCGGGAATTAGCGCCAGACGGTGCGAAATGACCGGTGCTGCGAGCGCTTTTACATCGTCGGGCAGCACATAGTCGCGACCGAGCAACAGCGCACGGGCCCGCGCCGCATGCAGCAGTGCCAGCGACGCCCGTGGCGAAGCGCCGATCGCCACCCGTCGATGTTTGCGCGTAAAGTGAATCAGATCGAGCACGTATTCGAGCACTTCATCATCCAGATGCACCCGCGCTGACATCGCCTGGAGTTCGACGATCGCTTGTGGCGAAAGCACGGTGCGCACCGTCGGACGCGGCTGCGAATAGGTCCGCAGCATTTGTTTTTCCGCCGCCGGCTCGGGATAGCTCACATACAGCTTCATCAAAAAGCGATCGAGCTGTGCTTCCGGCAGCGCGTAAGTGCCTTCGTGCTCGACGGGATTTTGCGTCGCCACGACCATAAAAGGCTGTGCCAAAGGTCGCGTCTGCCCTTCGAGCGTCACTTGACCTTCCGCCATCGCTTCGAGCAGGGCCGACTGCGTTTTGGGCGGCGCGCGATTGATTTCGTCGCCCAAGATGATCTGCGAAAAAATGGGCCCTTCGCGCAGCTCAAACGTCCCTTTGCTCTGATCAAGGATGTACGACCCAGTAATGTCCGACGGCAGCAGATCGGGCGTAAACTGGATGCGCTTGAAGTCACAGCCCAGCACTTGGGCAAAGCCTTTGGCCAGCGTCGTTTTGGCAACGCCGGGCACGCCCTCGAGCAGGATGTGACTGCGGCTTAGCAAACCGATGAGCAGACCTTGCGTCAAACCCGGATTGCCGATGAAGACCTTGCCGACTTCTTCGACGACGGCCTGGCACAGCTCGGCAGCTTGCATCAGGCTCTGCGGGTGAATGGGGTTGGTTTCCGTCGCCACGAGGCCTCTCCTCACACTTTCTCGACCCGATCCAGTTCGGCAAACAGTTCCGTCGCCAGCTTGTACCACTCGGCCATCTTCCGTTCCGAAATCTGCGTGCGCAGAAGCTGTGCCGGACTGCTCGCGGAAGCCCCGTCACGCAACCCACGCAAGCCGTGCCACAGCTTGTAGCCCAGCTCTGCCGCGCGTGGACTTGCCTTGTCGCGCAGCGCGTCCCGAACCTGCTTGGGTTCCATCGGAATTCCGTCGGAAGACAGGTTCGAAGGCAGATACCGTGCCAACCGCAGCAGTGTCTCTTCGCGAATCAGCGTCGCCGGATAGATGTAGCCCCAGGTCACTTGACCGGCGCCACCGGCATAGCGCTGCACCGACGCAAAAAGTCCGGTATCGGGCGGTCTTGCCGGCTGCGCAAAACCCGCGTCTTGGCCCTGTCCCGGCAGCGGCAGATAGCGCAAAAACAGAAGCAGCGATCCGACGCAAAACAGCAGACCGAGCAGCGTCACCACGTCGGGATCATCGATCTTGCCGCGCCCTTTGATCGTCTGCTGGATGTTCAGGTTGGCACCGCCGAGCGCCCGGTTCAGCTTGTCGGGTACGTCGTGTCCCGAATCACTCGTCGGCGCCCCGAGAAGTGCCGCCGGCGGCGTGCCAAACTGCGCAAACGGTCCATACAAAAGCACCAGATGGTCTTGCTGGAGCCGACACAGGTCGACGATAAGATGTGCGGCAAACTCTCGATTGCCCGGCAGCTCGAGCATGTTGTTGATAAACACGCTCGCATCGGCAATGGCGACGAGCCGCCCGTGACCGACATTGGCTTCGATCACCAGCGAAGCGCCGGGGGCAAACGCATACGTCGCAGGCAGGCTGCTCGAAAAATACGACGAGTGGTTTCCCAGTAGTTCGCTTGTGGCTTTCCCGAGTGATGTCCCTCGAACGGGCAGCGCCACCGGCAGGCTCTGATCCGGCCTATAGAAACGCACTCCCGCTGGCCAGCTCGCGGTTTTTCGATGAATCCCGACGGAATCTAATACTTTTTCACTTTTGCCAAAGTCATCAGCGATCACCATTCGACCGCCCGCCGCCAGATAGGCCGTCGTCGCGCTGTCCCACAGCTCGGTTTCTGGATGCAGCACAATCAGCACGTCTTGCCCGTCGAGACTCGACCAATCAAGCGTGCGACGCACTTGCAGCGGACAGCCCAGATCATCGGCCAGTCGCTTGAGTTCCGACAGACCGTTCCAGCCTTTGTGCCCGACGTGAAAATCGCGCCCCAGCGACACGCCATCAGTCGCCGAACCCGTCGCCAAAGCCGCCAGCAGTGCGAGCGTGGACAAAACCGTCATGAGTCTCGTTCCACAAGCGACAGCCGCGCCAGCTCGCTACCCACCCACAGCGTCGCAATGCCGATCACCGTCAGCATCCCCGCCGCCACGTAATCTCGTCGGGCCAGGTGGCCGATGCTCTGCCAAAAAAACACCAGACTGCTTATGAGAAGCAGCGCGCACAGGATCTGGAAAAACGGCAGCTTTCGCATCGTCGGCTCGATTCCAAACTCACCAGCTGAAAAAGAGTAGCGCCGCCATCCCGACGAGCGCCACTGTCATCGCGACATAAAAGTGTGGCCGCGGACGACCTCGCCGTGCCACCTGCCGAATCTGCGACAGAGAAAGCCGCAGCGATCCATCGTGACTGATGTGCAGCTTCAGGGGTCGCATCACGCCAAAATAAAACAGCGTCGACCACAGCATCGCCGAAGCCGCAAGCAGTGTCGCTTGTAGCGCGGCGACTTTCGCCGGATTCCCCAGCCAGCGCAGCAGCTGCCGGACATGGGCTGGATGCAGGCAAATTGCATAAAAAAACAGACTCGGCAGCGCCACGCACAGCGCCAAAAGAATGTAGTGCGTCGCGGCTCGTCGTCGCAGCTTGGGCGACGGTGGCATGGCGCCGCCGATGGCGCGAACGTCCCAGGACGCAGCCGGCGTGCCTTGTGGACCGGGCGACGAAGCCTGAGTTGCAAGCAAGTTGCAAACCGACGCTACATACAGAAGGAAAAGTCCCAATTTCAAAAGCTGCGCCAGTGCCGGATTCAGCCGTTCCATCGGCATCGACCCGAGCGCATCCGTCGATGTCAAAAGCAGCGGAAAACCGACGAGCAACAGGATCTGCGCCAGCAGTCGCGCCCGCAGCCGCAAACCCAAAAGCAGAAGCAGCGGCGGCAGCGGCACAAGTGCAAACAAAAAACGCGACGGTGGGCTCTGCGCAAGCAGCAGCGGCACCACTTGCACAAGCAGCCATAGATTGATCCCCAGCACCGTCGGTGCAAGCGGCATTCGGCGATGATATCACAGCGAGTCGTCGTGAAAATTGGCGCAAAACGCCCAATCTGGACCCAGCATCGTGCGCCGCGACAGTTAGGATCGCTCGGGACTGCGCAGCCAGTTGGGCAGCGTTTGCGCCGTCGAAAGCGCCGTCCCCCCGAGCAGCAGACCCACCGCGATTCCCAGCATCACAGGTCGGGCGCCGTGCTGCACAAAAAGCGGCCTCAGTACGATTTGGCCAAGCTCACCCCCGGCCAAAAACAGCATCAACAGCAGCGCTGCGACGCGCGCCCGAAACCCATCGGCCACCGCGAGCAGCGTCACTCCAGCGGTCAGCGCCGCCAGCGGCAAAAGGGCGATGCCCAACAAGATCGTGGCCAGCACTGCCACCACGTCCGACGTCGAAACCGCAAGCAGGAAAATACCCAGCGAAAACCACAGCAAGCTCGCGGCAAAGATCCGATCGGTCGACACCTCTTTCAGCCTTCTTTGAAGAAGCGCCGCACCGATCACAACGCCGACCACCAGCCAAAACTCCAGGTCGTGCTGTTCTTGCGGCGGTGGCGCGCTGGGCAAAAGCTTGCTCAAAAAGGGAAGCCCGATCGCTTGTGAAGTCGGCGTAGGCGTCGTCGGATGCAGTCGCTGGTACGGCGACAGCGCAAACAGCGGATAGACGATGAAGTTGGAAAGCAGCGCCAGCGCCGCAAGCCATGTCGCGCCCTTGGTCGTCAGCAGCAGCCGCACTCCATCAAAAAACTGACGAGGCGCAGCGGCTACCGAGAAGTGGCTTGCCGGCTGTCCGCTGATCGTGAGGCTTCGAAGCAGCGCCAGGGCCAGCATCAGAAAGCCAAAGCCGCACAGCAGCATCGCGATCGGGCCGATGACTGCCACCATCAGCAGGCAAAACACCGAAGTCAGAAAAAAGCCGGCGCGTGGCAGCGACAGGCCGTAGCCGAGCGCTCGCGGAGCCTGCGGATACGTCACCAGCGTCGGAACCATGGCGGGACAGGTCACTTCGAACAAGAGCGTCCCGCCAAGCGACACGATCTGACAGACAGAAAGCGCGCTGGGCCCAAGTTGTTTTGTGACAAGCAAAAGCGCCAGCGCAAGCTGAACGATCGCTCGCAGCCCCAGCGACCCAACGAGCAGCAATTTTCGCGGCAGCCGATCGCCAAGCAGGCCAAAAAACGGCAGCACACACAGCGAAAGGTGAATCGCCGGACTTACGACCGAAAGCAGCGGCAGCCCCGATGATTTTCCGTCCGTGGACAGCCAAAATACCAGCGCCCACAAAAGCCCTCCGTCAGCGATGAGCGACACCGCCTGGGCAAACTGAAGCGTCCAAAATGCCCCACCAAGCGGATCTTCGGCGCGGGCATCCCCAAGCGACGCGCGCGCGACCCGATCGCCTATAGGAACGTAGCCGTCGTCCGCTTGTTCGACGATATCCCGAGGCTGCGGCGGCTGCGACTGCGGGTTCCGGGATTTTGCGATCGCTTCGTCCGAATCGGCGGGCGGTGGGGCGGACGGCGCGGAAACCGGCGGTGATCGTCGAGACTTGGCCATGCAGTCGTTCCCCCAAGCGATGCCTCGTCAGTTTATCGCCGTCGGGCCCGCGCTGAGAAGTCCTTGGCCACGACTCGACGTTGCCGGCTTCAAAAGAACAGCGCTAAAGTGCGAACATGGATTCTCGAAAGCGAACGTCGCGACGGGTTTGTGGGCTGCCAGCGGGTCTTGGCTTTCTGGCTGTGATGGTGGGCATGTCGGTTGGCGAAGCGGCCCCCCCGGCAAAAAAGGGCGAAAGCCATGGCGAAGCGGCCCCTCGGGACGTGGTTCCGGGCGAAAAGGTGCGGATTGCTCTATTAGAGTTGGGATCGCAGCGGATGGCCGCCGGTCGCTTCGATGATGCGATCAAGGTGTTTACCGACGCAGCCGCGCAGTTTCCGACCGATCCGAAGCCGCTTTATCTACGCGGCGAGTGCCAGCGCAAAAAGGGGCGGCTTAAGGAGGCGGAAGACGATCTGCGAGCGGCGCTCAAGCTCGACCCGTCGGGCAAAGACGAACAAATGGTGACGGTGATGGCCGAGCTTGGCGCCGTGCTCTCGGATGCCGGGCGATCGGCGGAAGCGATCGCGATCTTGGACCAAGCTGTGAAGCTGCGTCCGACGATGTTCGAGGCGTTCTACAACCTAGGCGTCGCGCACGAGACGCTGAAGCACTGGCCCGAAGCGATCGCCGCGTATGGCAAAGCGATCAAGCTGAGCCCGCAAGATTCCAATCCAAAGGCCAGCCAAGCCGATGCGCAGTACAACTTGGCTGTCGTTTACCGTCGCGCAGGCAGGCTGGAGGAAGCCGTCGCGCCAGCTCGTGAAGCCGTTCAGCTTGCACCCGATCGCCCTCACGCACACCTCAACCTGGGGATGCTGCTGTCGGATACAAAACGACTCGATGAAGCCGTCGGCGAACTTCTGGCCGCAGCCCAGCTCGCCGACGAGCAGTACCGAAACACCAAAAACCCTGAAGAGCGAGAGGACTTTCGCCAAGTGCTGCACCGGGCGTACTGGCGACTTGGTGTGGTCCAGACCCGTCGAGAACAGGCGTCAGATGCGGTGGTTGCGCTGGAAAAAGCCAAAGCGCTGCAATCGTCGCCCGAAGTGCTTACCGATTTAGGTCTGGCTCGTCGCAAACTGGGTGAGATCGCCAAGGCCGAAGCCGAGTTTCGCGCCGCGCTCATGCAAAACCCCAAGCTCTACTCGGCGCGCCTGCACTTGGCGTCGACGCTGGCGGGCACCGGACGCTGTGATGACGCCGCTCGGGAACTGGCGCTACTGCCCGTCGACCCCCAGTTCACCGAGACAACCAACCGCATCAAGCAGCGCTGTGACTACGATCGGCAGATGAAAACGCGCGGTCAGGTGCCGAAATAAGCCCGTAAAAAGGCGATCGGCAGGCAAAAGACAGGTCGTTTCGCAGGGTTAGGCAGTGCTGCAGCAAAGATTTTCCCGACGGGAAAACGTAAATTATGAAAATAATTCTGAAAAACCGCTTGACCCCTGCGTGATTGCGAGTAGAGTCCTTCACCTGTCGCCGCGATGGCGCCGGTTGGTTCCGCTCCTCAAACGAGTGAAACCTCAGCGAAAAAAAGCGATAAAAAAGCTTGACGCGCTGAAAAAGGCTGATAGAGTGGCGACCCCGCGCTGATGAGAAATCAAAAGCGCAAAAGTTTGGTCCTTGAAAACTGAATAGCGAGAAGCAGGGAAAAATACATACATGAGTACCCTGTCGAATCTTTGATTCGGCAACGGGTTCAAACATCTCAATTGGAGAGTTTGATCCTGGCTCAGAGCGAACGTTAGCGGCAGGCTTAACACATGCAAGTCGAGCGAGAAAGGGGTTTCGGCCCCTAGTAAAGCGGCGGACGGGTGCGTAACACGTGGATAATCTGCCTCGTGGCGGGGGACAACAGTTCGAAAGGACTGCTAATACCGCATGTCACATCGAAATCCAAGGATTTCGCTGGAAAAGGGGGCGCCCGCAAGGGGCTCTCACCACGAGATGAGTCCGCGGCCCATCAGCTTGTTGGCGGTGTAATAGACCACCAAGGCTAAGACGGGTAGCTGGTCTGAGAGGATGACCAGCCACACTGGGACTGAGACACGGCCCAGACTCCTACGGGAGGCAGCAGTGGGGAATATTGGACAATGGGCGAAAGCCTGATCCAGCCATGCCGCGTGAGTGATGAAGGTCTTCGGATCGTAAAGCTCTGTGGGAAG
>DAORGN010000128.1:0-14568 GCA_035340095.1 Pseudomonadota bacterium
GAGCACAAACGTCGGTGGCTGCTGTGGCCGACCGACCAGCTTGACCGCTGAATTGGCGCCGCGGGTCAAGTCGTTCAGCGACGGGATGAGCGCCGACAGAAGGCCCGACGACAGCATCTCGACTTGCGCGGTTCCGACATCCAGACACAGCGCGCCCGTGTCATACAGCGTGTAGCCGACCGAGTTGAGTTCCAGCGTCGAGATGCCCGCACCGATGTGATACGGCTTGCCATTGGGCGTCGTGCCACCCGCGAACGCCGCGCTCTTGCCGGGGGCCGGTCCCGTCGGGGCGGGCCGCACAGGGACGCAGGTGCTGCGGTTTTGCGACGTGGTGCCGCCGAGCATGCCGAGCGACATTCCTGCCGTCGGAAGCGCTTCCACCGTCGCGTAGTTGCCCGCCGCTGCGTACAGATCGAGCGCCGCCGTCTTGGCCGCTGGAGAATACGCTCCGAGTGCGCTGCCGAGGTCGATGCGGCCTTCGGTTCCAATGAGCTGCAAGCAAGTCCCGTCTCGCATGCAATAGTTGTTGACGCAGCCTTGGTTGGCCAGCGACGAGCAGTCCGGCTTGGTACTGCACTTTTGACACATCAGCGAATCGAGCGGCGCCGCCAGTTGTCGCTTGAGCTGGTCTTTGAGCGTGCCGATGAACGGCCCCTTGATCCAATCAAGAAGGTCGCAGCCGAAGCTGCCGCTGATGTCGATGTCACCGCTGTCGAGGTCGAGGATGTCGACGCTCTTGTCGTCGAAGTCGAAGCTGGTGAGCTTGGTTGTGGCGTTGACGTTGGTTGCGACGGCCATCGTCACACCGACGTCCGGCTTGCCGCTGCGGGCCGTGTCGAGCGCCAGCTTGCAGTCGACCGTGACCGGGATCGGGCCGAGTTTGACTTTGGCCTTCACCTTCATCGGTTCCGACGTTTTGATCTTCGCGCGCAGCGTCAGCGCCGTCGTGGTGGGCGGCTTGGGGTCAAACTTGAGCGACTGGTAGTCGAGCTTGACTTTGCACATCTGGCCACAGCAAATTTCGGTGTCACCACCGCACTGCGACGGCACCGGGATGTCACCACCGCCGGGAAGCAGCTTGGTGACGATGGCTTTGCCGTTCGTTTCCAGGAAGTCAAAGAAGCCTTTGGTGACTCGCAACTGGATCGCGTTGTCGATCCGTTTGTCGACGGGATATCCATTGGGAATCTTGGTTAGGCCTCCCGCGCCGCAACCACCGCCGCCGCTGCCGCCGCAGGCGACGATAAAGCTGAGCCCAAGAACCGCTGCTGCTCGTCGCCACGGCAGCTTTTTGGGGACGCGAGTTGAAGATCGTGCTTCAGAACCGGACATCGCCACCTCCGAGTGTTTTTCGAGTGAAACGGGCCAGAATGAGCGGAACGTAGCAAAGCGGCTCCATCGCTCTCAAGCGGATTGTTGACCCAAAGTCAGCATCGGACTGCGAATTGAACTGCCCCTATTTGACGACGCCAGATTGAGCAGCGCAGTTCACAATATTTGCGGAAAGCAAAGCGGACGCCATAGTATGGAACCGCCATGTCGTCTGCCCTGTTTCAGCGAGTCACCCGAAACGTTCTGCCGTCGCTACATCCGACCAAAGAACAGTGGGTCGGGTGTCTTATCGGTCAGTGCATTGGCGATGCGGTGGGCGCACCAGTCGAAGGTCTTTTGCCCAAAGATTGCAAGCGTCACGCCGAAAAAGTGCTGCGGCATGGGCTGCTGGATGATCCGTTTCTTGGGCAGACCCGCTTTGGCCAGTACACCGATGACAGCCAGCTCGCGCGGGAGCTCTTGGCGGGACTTTGTGAGCATGGCGAACTAAACAGTGCTGACTACGCCGCGCGGATCGTGCGGCTGTTTGTGCAAGGTGAAGTCGTCGGGGCGGGCAAAGCGACGGCGGAAGTTGCGCATCGGCTCGCCCGTGGGGTTGCTTCAGATGAAGCGGGGATTCCAGCACCGTCAGCAGGCAATGGCAGTGCGATGCGTGCAGCGCCGATTGGTCTGTGGTACGCCGACGATCCGGTGAAGCTGGTCGCGGCGGCGCGGGAACAGTCGCGCATCACCCATCAAGACATTCGCTGCGCCGCGGGTGCGGTGGCGATTGCCGGCGCGGTGGCGATTGCGCTGCGTCCGTCGCCGATCGTCGTGGAACCGTTCCTCGATGAACTGGCCGAGTGGGTGCGCTGCATCGACGAAACCGTTGCGTTTGATGTAAATCAGGTGGCGTCGTGGGTGTCGCTGTCCCCTGACGCGGCAGCGACGTTTATGGCGCGGGCTGGGCTCTGTCCAGGTCACGATGGCGACGGGGAATGGCGTGGCATTTCCGGTTACGTGGTGTCGAGCGTGCTGTGGAGTCTGTACAGTTTTTTGCGCAGCCCGGAAGACTTTGTACAAACCATCGAGACCGCCGTTTCCGTCGGTGGGGACGTAGACACAACCGCGGCGATGGCCGGCGCGATGAGCGGTGCACACCTGTCGATAGATGCGCTGCCGATGACCCTGTGTGAACGGCTGACGGATCAGGGGCGCTGGGGTTTCGGTGAGCTTTCGCAGCTTGCCGAGAGCGCTTTCCATACCTGGCAAGCCCAGCGGCGCGCTGTGTCGTAGCGGGATTACTTGCTGTCGGCGGGCTCGTCGGTCAGCATCTCACCGTCGAGATCGCGCGACAAAAGCGAGTAGTCATTGGCGGCCACCGACGCAACAATCCGCTCGGCGACTTCATCAATGGCGACCGATTGGCGCTTGAAATCGAGGCTGTACCAGAAGATGGGCTTGCCTTTTTCGACCCAGCCTTCGATGCGCAGCATCGTCTTTGTGCGTCCTTGCTGCGGATTGCCGTAGTCGCCGTGTCCCTCGATAAGCGGAACATCGGCGCGGGCCGCTCGCGTCGCAAAGCGCAGGATCAGATCGAACGTGGCCCCGCGTCGGGCAATCCGCACCCGCATGCCATCGCCCGAATTGGCGTCCCCGAGCGCGACGTTGGGCGTTTCGACCCAGCTGATGGTCGGAATCGGGTGTCCATCGGGATGTCGCAGCGACTGATTGAACAGCCGCACCGCTTCGCGCAGCTCTTGGACCAGTTGTAGATAGCGCTCTGGCACCGACTTCGACACGATCTCGGCGCGCATTGCGTTGTCGCGTTCGCGCTGGGCTGCGTCGGCAGCGTTTTCACTGTCGATCCGCGCGATGTCGAGGATGCGAGCGCGTGCTTTGTCTGGTGTCTGTTCGTCCACAGCCGCAAGGACTGCTGAATCGCTGACAGAAGGGGCTGGCTCGGATGCCGAAGGATGTTCCGCCATGGTCGAAAATTATACGCGCAAACCGCAGTTTCCTGACAGCCGGCGGATTGCGCCAAAGTGGCTCGACGCTGTGGACTCTTTTCGCTGCCCACAGTTGCGCATATAGTCGCCGCCATGCAGAAGCACGCGCCGTCTCTTGGGTCGTCTGGCCTGTCATCCGCGCCGTTTCCCGCATCGCAAAACAGCGACGGTGGGTCGGTCGCGATCTGGACAGATGTGGGAATCGGCTGGCTGGTGACGTCGCTTGCGCTTTTGGCGCTCAAGTCGCCGATGCTAAACGATCCGTACTTCTGGGACGAGCTCGGCTGTTATTTTGCGCAGGTCTACCAGATGTCGACGCGGCTTTCGGCGTATCTGGCGGCCAAGCCGGAATATGTGCGGTCGCCGCTTCTTACGTCGCTGCTTTCGCTGCTTCATCACTTTTTCGGACCGTCGCGGGTGCTTCAGCACGGTGCGATGGTGCTGATCTGTTCGCTGGTTCCACCGTCGGCGTATGCACTGACTCGGCAGCTTGGTGGAACGAAAAAAATCGCGTTTTTGGCCGCGCTTCTGTGTTTTGTGACGCCGGCGTTTTTCGCCCAATCGGCGATGGTTCAGATGGACTTGCCAGCGACGGGAATCTGTACGATCGCGTTTGTCTGTCTGCTGCGGAAAAATCTGCTCGGCTTTGCGCTGGCCGGCAGCATGGCGGTGCTCATCAAAGAGAGCACGTACTATGTCTGTCTGCCCGCGGCGCTTGTGGTGTACGGTCGTTTGGTGCTGTTGGATCGCCGCAAGCCGCTGGCGCTGTCCACGATTTTGCGGCTGTGGCCGACGGGAATTCCCGGCATCACGCTGTTTCTGTGGCTGCTTGTGCATCGGCGGCTCACCGGAGCGATGATTTCCGGCGATCACACCGCAGTGATTGGGCTGCACGGAATTTTCCCGTCGCTGCTCCACAATTTTGTCGAAGGCCGACGCTTTGCGCTGTCGCTGTGTGCGCTGGCCTATCTGTTCGCGATGCGGATGCCGCTGGGAAGCGAGCAGAAAATCCGGGTGATTGCGACGGCAGTGCTGTGGATGGCGCTGCCCTTTTGCTTTCCGGGTCATCTGGTTCGCTATCTTTTGCCAAGCTTGCCGGCGCTGTGTGCCCTGGCTGCGCTCGGGGTGTCACTTCTTCCGATTCCTCGTCGAGCCGGGTTGGCAACGCTGCTGGTCTTTGTGCTGGTGTCCGGTTTCCGCGGCGATTCCTTTCACGAAAATCCGCCGTTTGAACTGGAAGGGAATCTGTCCTATCGGCTCCTTTTGCAAGAACAAGTGGCGGTGGTACGCCGGGTCGCAGCGTCGGGAAGCAAGCTGGTGATTGCTGATTTTCCGTTTGCCAACATGTTTCCGGCCCCGCGTGAGTTCGGCTATCTGGAAAACTGGATTCCGACGCTTCCGCTGCATCGAATGACAAAGCCGGATGATCTGTGCCAAGGCGATGTCGTGGTGATGACCAGTGTGTCGCAGGACAAAGAACCGCTTATCGAAAGCGCCCTGCGGGTGGGAATCCTTGTGCCCTGGTTCGTCGGTGCAGGAGACAATTTCCGCGTCGGAAACAGCCTGTTTGTCCCCAGCTTTGCGCGGCACGATCTGCGAATCCGGGTCTATCGCGTAACCTGTCCACCGAAGTAGGCGACGCGCTGCGATGTTCGATTCCCACTGTCACTTGCATGATGACCGCAGCTTTGCGCTGGCTCCGGACATGATTGCGCGGGCGCAACAGGTCGGACTGCGTGGACTTGTGCTTGCGGGCGTGGATCGCGATACCTGGGGACGGCAGGATGCACTGCGTCGTCAGTTTGGGAGTCCGGACTTTTCGATCGGAGTCGCTTACGGAGTCCATCCCCAACTGATTCCTTCGCTTTCCCCTTCTGCGCTGGAAGAACAGCTCGCGGCGCTGCACTGTGCGGCGCGCGGAACGCTGGAAATCGATGGGAATTTGATCGGAAAACCCGATGCCATCGGTGAGCTTGGGCTCGACGCTGCAGCTGATCAGACACAGCAAAACATGACGTCACAGACCCATGCGTTTCGGCAGCAGCTTGCCCTGGCGCGTGATCTGGATCTGCCGATTGTGCTGCACATCCTGAAGACCCATGCCCAAGTCCTTCAGATCCTGAAACAAGACGGAATTCCGCGCGCAGGTGGTGTGGTGCATTCCTATTCCGGCTCTGCCGAGCAGTGTAGAGAATATGTGCAGCTTGGACTTTGCATTTCGTTTGCTGGTGGGGTGACGCGCGAACATGCGCCCAAGCTGTGGGCTTCGCTTGCGTTGGTTCCTGAAGACCGACTCCTCGTCGAAACAGATGCTCCGGACCAGACCCCGATGGCACATCGTCCGGCCCACAACGAGCCCGCATTTTTGCCTGCAATTTTGGCGGCAGTTGCGAAACAACGGAATCAGACTGTGAAGCAGACTGCCATCTTGACCGAACAGAATGCGCGGCGGCTTTTTCGTCTGCCGCGTTAAACAGAAAAAGAACACACGATGGATACGACGCTTGCACTTCCTGGCACTTCCCTTCCGGAATCCGATGACGGTGAAACGCGCTACCGCTTGCACCGCCGGTTTGATCGCATGGGACGCCTGGTTGGCGACGAAAAAATGGAGCGTTTGTTTGCTTCCCATGTGCTCGTGATAGGGGTTGGCGGCGTGGGGTCTTTTGCGGCGGAATCGCTTCTGCGCAGCGGCATCGGACAGCTTACGCTGGTCGATTTTGATCGGGTCTGCGTGACCAATACAAACCGCCAGCTCCAAGCGATGCGCGGCACGGTGGGAAAGCTGAAAGCGCAAGTGCTCGCCGAGAGGTTGGCGCTGGTGAATCCGCAAGCCAAGGTTTCCGTGATCAGTCGATTTTATGATTCAGCGACGAGCGAATTGATCTTGGATCGCGACCCGCGGCCTGATTTTGTGATCGACGCGATCGACAACATCACGGCCAAATGTCACCTGATCGCAGCGTGCAAGCAGCGTGGACTTCCGCTGGTCAGCTCGATGGGAGCGGCGGGTCGCTGTGATCCTACTGCGATCCGAATTGGCGATTTGGCCGACACCCGGATTTGTCCGCTGGCGCAGGAAGTCCGCAAGATTCTGCGCACCAAGTTTGCTTTTCCCCAAGAAGGGCTCTTTGGCATTCCCTCGGTATTTTCCGTCGAAAAACCGCGCGAGCCGATCGAGCTTCACTACGATGATGGGATGGGCTTTGCGTGTGTCTGTCCGGGCGGAAAAAACGAACACCATTCCTGCGAGGAACGGCGTGTGATCTACGGAACCACCAGCTACGTAACCGGCAGTTTTGGACTGTTTTGCGCCAGTGTCGTCGTAAATTCGCTGACGGAACTGCGCGGCAGCAAGCCAGGAAGCGTCTGATGCCCCGTCGTGCTAGACCCGCCGCAGCGGCATGACGTCTTTTTCGTTGGCGGACGCAGCTCGGCCTTCCGCAAGCTTTTGTCCGTTCGGTAAAAGCGTGCGCGGAACCGGGGCTCCCGTCGCGGCAAGTATGTATCGCTCACACGTCGGATAGCGATCCGATTCACAGTATCGCATGACCCAGATGCGCAGCAGCGTCTTGGTCTGAAACACCTTGAACATGGGACATCGTTCATTGTGCGGACAGGTCATGGTCAAGTCCTTTGGGGAAGCGAGCTAATCACTTTGGCAAGATCCTGTATCGAAGCGCAGCACACGCTCGTGCAAGATGGCGTACATCCAGTTTCCTAGGCCAATGCCGACAAGCGTACAGAGCGCCATCGCCTGGCCTTCGCCAAGCTGAATGAAGACCGCACTAGGACAGGCTCCGCACAGCGCCCAGCCGATTCCGAACAGCAAGCCACCTGCAATCGTGCCGCGATGAATCGGTTTGGGGGCCCAGTCTGGCTTCGTTTTCGCCAGCTTGGCGATGAGTTTCCAGCTTCCGGCGAGCAGCAGCACGGCCAAAAAAAACGTGTAGAGCAGTCTCTGATCCGAAAAGCGGAGCATCTTGTGTAGTTCGGTCATCGACGAAAAACCGATGCAGCTGAGCGCAAATCCGAGAGCCAACCCGATGACGCTGTTTCCGATGATGTCGCGATTCATGGTCATCCCCCAAACAGAAGTCGGGTCAAAGTGGCTCCGCTCAGGAAGAAGGCTGCCGTCGCCACAATGCTGCCTGGCTGAAGCCGACTGGTGCCACAGAGTCCGTGTCCTGATGTGCAGCCACCTGCCATGCGCGTACCGATTCCTACCAGGATTCCTCCCCCGAAAAGCAGCAGCGCTTGTGCGGCACGGGAATTCCCAAGCAGGCGCGCAGTCGCGTCATCGCGGAGCGAAAAATCGACGGAAAAACGGCCATCGAGAACTGCCGCCAGGAACCCACCCAGAATAAGTGATGCCAGGAAAACCAGGTGAGCGGACAGGCTCTGTGGTGGTCTCTGTTCGCTGGCTACGCTTTGTGCGGCTGGGGGGGGTTCATGGCTCTCTAAAACTTCCGCCAGCGCATCCTTTCCGAATGCCGCGAGCGTTGCTGCTTCCAGCTCCTGTGCCAGCTTTGCATCGTCTATGTTGTCATCTGGGACGGCGCCGAAGCGGATTCTGTTTACGATCGCGGAATAGCGACCCGACACCCCCAACATCCGTCCGATCGACAGCCAATGCGCTACGCAGATCGCCGCGAGCGTTGTTCCTCCCAACCAGAAAGGCCAGTTGTGCAACATGACAGACCCCTGATTCCCAAGCAGGCAGCGTTTGCCTGTTCCCGTGTTCATTGTACTATGGGACACGCCCTATTGCAGCGATTCAGCGACGGGAACTTGGCCTACAGAGCGATTCTTTTCGTACCGCAGATGTGAAATAGGAAACTGGCTCTTTGTGCACCACAGCACTGCATCGTGTGGGAATCCGCAACGCGCCAAAAGAAGGGCAGGGCGGACAGACTCCCCGGCCATACATTTCGTGAGTGATGCGCGCTGCGACGGCGTGACATGCAAGGACAGCCTCGCGTGTGGCCGCGCGACTGCGATCCGGCGTTCTGTCAATCAGGTGAAAAAAGCTATCGCCGCCCACGTTGTCGCCGTAGCATTCCGCCCATGCGTGCTCTCTGTTCCTTTCTCTTGTTCGGGACGTTCGCGCTTGCGATGCCCGCCTCTGCTTCGGAAAAACATGTCGCCGAAGTGCTGGACCGCGTGCTGCAAAGCAAGCGAGCGCTCGAAGCGAGCCCGGCGTGCAAAGAGGGCTGCGTGTTTCTGTCCGCATGGGACTTCGACGGAACCATACTCAAAGGGGACGCGAGCGAAGGACTGTCCGAAGACAACCACGTCGTCTATCCAGGGCTTGCGCAGAAATCCATCGAAGCCGGCTTTTCCGGTCTGTACAAAAAGACCGAATTTCAAAAATTTTGGCACGATTATGAAGAAATGGACCAAAAGCAGGGACATATTCCTGCTTATACCTATCTGCCCAAAACCATGAAAGGAACCAAGGCAGATGAGATAAAGAAATTTGCCGGCAATTATTATGCAACAGTCTTAAAGCCTTACTATTTTGAATCTTCCATCGATATATTCCAAAAACTGAAACAAAGCGGTGTGATTCCGTATGTCATCTCCGCGGCGCCACATGTCTTTGTCAGCAGCTCAGGTCCGACGCTGGGCATCGACGAACAGCACATTTTCGGGATCGAGCTGGCGCTGACCAAAGACGGTGTGCTGACCGATCGGGTGATCGATCCGATTCCGTATGCCGAAGGAAAAGCCAAGCGACTGGCGATGATCGTCGACCAGGAAAAAGCGCGCAGCAAAAAGTCGGTCTACGTGCTGGCTTCGTTTGGCAACAGCTACCACACCGATTCCGGCTTCTTGACGTGGACGCTCGCGCAGTCGTTTCCCGTGGGAAAGCCTCTCGCGGTGATGATAAACGGTGGCAGCGCGCCCGCCGAGCTGACCGGCAAGTTCTTTGAAGTGTCGCAGCGTGCCGTGCTCGCAAAATAAGCGCAGGCTGTTTATCCACTGTTGCGAAGCGCGGTGGCGATTGCGTTGATGGATAAATGGATGCCTTCTTTGACGCGAGGGTCGTGTTCACCACTGCGATAGCGCTTGAGCAGCTCGACTTGCAGCAAATTGAGCGGTTCAATGTACGGCAATCGCAGACGAATCGACGTATCGAGCGCGGGGTTTTTTTCCAGAAGCCTCGACTGCTGCGTAATCGCCAGCAGTGCGTCGTGGGCCGCTTGCCAGCCGTCGCGAATGCGACCAAACAGCGTTGCCGATAGTTCGCGGTCTTCGACGAGCGAAGCATAGCGCGCGGCGATCCGCAGATCCGATTTGGCCAGCACCATTTCCATGTTGTCGAGCGTTGCGCGGAAAAACGGCCAGGTCGCCGCCATGTCCCGCAAAAGAGCCACATCAGCAAACGACTGGAGCGCCTGTCCGACGCCAAACCAGCCCGGAAGCATCACCCGCGCCTGTGCCCAGCCAAACACCCACGGAATCGCGCGCAGGTCTTCAATCCGATCAGACTTTGTACGCGACGCTGGACGCGATCCAATCTTCAGCTCGGCAATCTCGCGCAGCGGCGTCATTTGGCGAAAAAATGTCCGAAAGCCCTCTGTCCCGTAGACCAAGTCGCGATAGCAGCGGAAGGCATGCTGCGAGACCTGTTCCATCGCAGCAAAAAAGCGCTGCTTTTGTGGGGCAAACGTCGTCGTTTTTTCCAGTGAAGCGAGCAGCGTCGCCGCCGCCATCGCTTCCAGGTTGTTCATCGCGCTCTCTTTTGTTCCGTACTTCGCCGCGATGACTTCTCCCTGCTCTGTGATGCGAATCCGTCCCTGTACCGTTCCCGAAGGCTGCGCCAAGATCGCCGCAAAAGAGGGACCGCCGCCACGACCGACTGCACCGCCACGTCCGTGAAACAACTGGAGCCGGGTTCCGCTCTGCGCAAAGCTCTCTGCAAGTCCTCGCGTTGCTTTGTGCAGCCCCCACACCGACGTAAGATAGCCACCGTCTTTGTTGGAATCGGAATATCCGACCATCACTTCCTGATGACCGCACGCTTTTGTGCGCACCGCGACTTCCGGCAAAGACAGCCACTTGTTCATCACCGCGGGCGCTTGCTCTAGGTCTTCGATGGTCTCGAACAGCGGCACCACCATGATTCCTGCGCGCTCGCTGTCATCGTGCCGATACAGACCCGCTTCCTTTAGCAGAATCTGTACTTCCAAAAGGTCCGACACGCTCTCGGTCTTCGATACGATGTAGTGACGGATTGCAGCCGGACCATACGTGGCATGCACCCGCTGCGCCATGTTCACAATCGCAAGCTCGGACTGGGTTTCCTCACTGTACTTGGCAAACGGACTGGCAAGCGGTCGCGGACTCGCAAGCTCACGACGGAGCAGCGCCACTTTGTCATTTTCCGTCAGCGCCATGTAGTCCGATTCGACTTGCGCAGTACGCAGAAGTTCTGCGACCACACGCGCATGCACATCGGCGTTTTGCCGCAGATCGAGCGTCGCCAAGTGAAAGCCAAACGTCTCGACCGCGCGAATCAGACGGCCAAGCGATCCCACCTGTGAAAGCTGTGTCTGTCTGCTGCCGCCAAGCGAGTGCGCAATGTCCAAAAGGTCACTGCGCAAGCTGTCTGGATCGGCATAAGCCGTCGCTGACAAGCTGGATGGCCGCGGCGGTTTCTGTCCCGTCACATCTACATAGGTGGCGCACAGGCGGGCATACACACCGGCAATCGCACGGCGGTAGGGCTCATCGCTGCGCGACGGCAGGTTGTCCCCGCTTGCGTCGGCCAGCGCCCGCACTTTGTCGCTCACCGTGGCAAGCTCGCTCGAAATCGACAGCTCAGCCGCCAGCGCGTCGAGCTGTTCCAGATAACTCAAGAGCACGGTCGCGCCCGCCCGCCGCAGCGCTTGATCGAGCGACGACGCCGTGACATTGGGATTGCCGTCACGGTCGCCGCCAATCCAGCTTCCCAATCGAAGAAAGCTCTGCGGTCTGTGCGGCAGCACCCGTTCCCAGCGTGAATACAGCGCCGGCAGCGCGGGCAAGAACACCTCGCGCATGTAGGCGAGCGCGGTCTCGATTTCGTCTTTCACATACAGGCGTTCACGACGCAGCGCCCGTGTCTGCCACAAAAGAGCAATCTGCCGGACAATCGCCGATTCGATCAAGTCTCCGTCGGGCGTTTCGCTTTTGCCGTGATCGCGCAGCTTCATAAGCTGGGCAATTCGGTTGCGATGATCCAGCATGCTCTTGCGCATCACTTCGGTCGGATGTGCCGTCAGAACCGGAGCCACCAGCGCGCCATCGAGCAGCCGCAGCGCCTCTTTCGGATCGATCCCTTGCGCACCAAGTCGTACCAGCACAGTGGCGAGATCCTCGTCGATGCGGTTCGTCAGGTTCTGGCGGTCTTCGGCCAGGTTCGCCAGCATCGAAAACAGCATGAAGCCGCGCACCACCGCCACGGTTTCATCAAGCCCAAGCCCCGCAAGTCCTCTGTCGACCACGTCCGCCGTTACGATGCCGCGGTATCTGTCGACCGAGTTTGATCGGATGTCTTCAATGCGGCGAAACAGTGCCTCGCCGCCGTGTTCGCGAATCACGTCTCCGAGCAGCTTGCCCAAGAAACGGATGTCAGCATTTTGGGTAATGGATGAAGCGGTGACGGTCGGAAGCACGCGATCTCCTGGCAGAATCCGGCTGACCAAACTCTACCAGACCCGTGCGGGGGCAAGCGGGCGGCAGCGCAAAAACGGTGTCAGGTTCTGGGCTCATACCTTCATCTGGACGGTGCCAGCCGCCCAGGTTCACGACTTGTCAGCCTACGCTCGGACAACCCACAGAAAACGTCGCGGAGGCGTTGTTCGTTTCGTTGCACTCATTGGTGCTTCCGTTTCCTTTTCCATCGTCATCGACGACGACGCGAATCTGATAGGGGCCGCGCGAACCCCCAGCTGGTGCCCATGGCGTGGACAACACCTGCGATCCACCGGCCAAAATCGGAACGGTCGTCAGGATGGTCGCAATGGGCGTGCTGGTTCCGCTTTGATCGACCGCATAGAATGTGACTGGAACGCCTGCTGCTGCAGTGGCTGCACCTTGATTGAACACCGTCGCCACGATCACAATCTGTCCTTGCGTGCAAAGATCAAACGTCTGGCGCAGTCCACGCGGTACCAAGTCTGGCGCCGCCAAGGTATTTTTGGTCTGAACGTTCTGTCGGAAGTTGTTGAGCCCCGTCTTGGTCCAGTTGTTGTCTTCCGTCGTGGGAATGCTTCCGTCGTCGTTTACGTTGGTGACGTGGTAGGTGTGTTGGTTCCAGATTCTGCGCGTCCGCACCCAGCGATTCTGGGTGTCCCCAATCACCTTGAATCCCGTCGATGAACCGCCACCTGTGTCACAGGTGTTGATGGCGTAGTTGTTCGCCATGACTACGATCTCTGCGTGATCATCTGCATCCACATCGACGATGACTGGATTTTCCCACAGGGTTCCAGACGTGTTGCACAGCTTCACCAGGACCTTTCCTGTCTTGCCGTCATATACGCGCAGGTTCCGTTCGTCGTTATAGACAGCCTCGGCAGGCCCATCTCCCTCAAAGTCAAAAACAGAGGACCCCGTTACGCGCGAAGAGGTGTCTGTGGTCGCGGTCGACTGCCACAGAACGGACCCATTCTGTCCGTTTAGGACCAGATAGCCGTATCCTCCTGCCGTTGCCACATCAGGCATCCCATCCCCGTTGAAGTCTGCAATGGTGGGCGTTCCACCACCGGACGGACCCGACGGAGTCGCAACGCCATTGTTGACGTCTTTGGGACCCCAGAGCAGCGTTCCGTCGTGCTTATACGCATAGACTGCATGCGTTGCTCCGACCACGGACACGACGTTCGGTTTGCCATCGCCGTCAAGATCCGCCACAGCGGGATAGCCGGTACCGTGCCCCGCGTTCCAGTACAGCGAGCCGTCCATGTGGTAGACGACACCTCCGGCGACCAGTTCCATGCCGTTGGCGACATTCCCATCCAGCTCTGCGGCGACACTATACGGTGCAGAGACGGCTGGCGGCGTTCCCATGATCGCCCCGGTCCGCGCATTGTGCACCGCAAAACCGACGTAGACTTCAGGAACTCCGTCATGATTCAAGTCTGCAACCGAAGGTGCGTCGTAGGCCGAGCATGGCTTGTTGGTGGACAGCCACTTCTTGGTTCCATCGAAGTTCAGAGCCATCAGGGCGCCACTTTGGTGGCAAGCAAACACTTCCACCTTGCCGTCATTGTCTACGTCCGCCAGCGCGATTTGGGAACCAGGCACCGCTCGCAGCGTCGTGTCGGTCACAGTCCACAGCTCTTTGCTGCCATCGCCGCGCACCGCCCGCAGGACGCCATCTGCTCCGTAGTTTGCTCCGGCAAATGTTGAAAACACAATGTCAGGCATGCAGTCTCCATCGAGATCTGCCACCACCGGAGTCATCATGATCTGGTTGTACGTAGGGAGACTGCTCGATCCGCTCCAGGCCCATTTGACCTTGGGAGAAAACTGGCCAGTCGGCGGTCTATATTCACAGGTGCCCGTTGTCGTCAGTGGCAGACACTTGCCGATGGATGACTCGCAGTACTGTCCGCTTGGACAGACTGCCGGAAGACATGCAGACCCAGCCCCTGTGCCACCGTCTGGCGATCCTGCGGTACACGCTTGGCCCGGAGTGGTACAGGCGTCCAGATAGCAGATGTCACCGGACTTGCAGCAGACCTCTGGGTTTGAACAGCGCACGCCCCCAGCGCCGCAGTCTTTGTGACAGACCCCTACTTCGCAGACCTCGCCGAGCTGACAGTTGCTGCCGCCACAGGCAGGACCGAGTGCGACACTTAGATCGTCGTTCACACCAGCGTCTTGCAGTTCCTCGCCGATCGATGATCCGTTGCAAGTAGCCACTCCCAAACCGATAAACACCGCCGACAACATGACACCAATGCGAAACGAACGATCCATGATGCCCCCTTCTGGTTCGGAAAATACAAAGCACACAAAAAGACAACCTAAGAATACATTTTTTTGAGGATGGCAGGCAATCGCGCGCAAGGGAACGGCGTCAGCCGGCCAACTCGCAGCCGGACAACAGACTGTGCCGGTCAATTGCAGACAACCGGCAGTGCGTGGGGGGGGAAAGGAGGGGGAAAGACTACTTCGCTTCGTGATAACCGATGTCGGGGGCTGTACCAAGCGGACGAACGCCCCCAAAGAAGTCGGTGGTGACGGTCGGATC
>DAORGN010000129.1:0-14509 GCA_035340095.1 Pseudomonadota bacterium
GATGCTGACGCGGGCATAGGTGCCTTGCAGCCGTCGCTCGGCGATTTCGCCAATGATCAGGCCGGCGATCTGGACGCGCGACTTGTCGACGAGTCCAGTGGCGTCGCGGAACAGCGCCCAGACGACCGGGCCTTCCTGCCCGCGTACGCCTTTGGCGACGAAGCGATAGGCAACCGCACTCAGCGCCAAGATGGCGAGGGTGGTGAGGCCGACTTTGAGCGCCGCGCTGACGGTCTTCATGGGTAAGCTCCGCTTAGATTGGTTCGTCCACGATGAGGTCTTTGTCGTCGCAAGGCACCATCTGAACTGCGCCGCTGGTTTCGATAAACTCACGCAGCCACTTGTGGCGGCTTTTGCGGATTTCTTCGGGGGCGCCGCTGTCGATAATAACCCCCCCGTACAGCGCCGAGATTCGATCTCCAATGCGAAATGTCGACGCCATGTCGTGGCTGATGATCACGCTGGTGACGCCGTGTTCGCGTGACACATCGCGGATCATGTCGTCGACGTTTTTGGTCGATACCGGATCGAGTCCCGTCGTCGGTTCATCGTAAAGCAGGATCTGCGGCTTCATCACGAGCGCCCGTGCCAGGCCGACGCGCTTGCGCTGACCGCCGGACAGTTCCGACGGGAATTTGCGCAAAAGCACCTGCGGCAGCGCGAGCTTGTCGAGCTGGGTGACGGCGATTTTGTTGAGTTCAGCCCGGCTAAAAAAGCGGCGTTTTTTCGGCTTGCCGCGTTCGTCCGTACCGTCGCTGTCGGGATCGCCGTGTTCGACCAGTGGAAAGACGATGTTTTCTTCGACGGTCAGTGAGTCAAACAGCGCCGCATACTGAAACAGCATGCCGAACTTTTTGCGCAGCCGGTTGAGCTGAAACTCGTCGAGCGGCACCAGGTCTTCACCGTCGCAATAGATGTGCCCAGTGTCGGGTTTTAGAAGCCCCATCAGGTGCTTCATGATCACCGACTTGCCCTGGCCCGATCCGCCGATGATGACGTTGATTTTGCCGCGCTCGACGTCGAGATCGATGCCGCGCAGAACGTGGTGGGGCCCAAACGTCTTGTTTATGCCACGGACGCGGATGTGGAAGCGCTCGCTGCGCACGCTCGCGTCTTCGTCGGATGGTTGCCACTTGTTGACCGCCATCGACTAGCCCTTCTTGGTAAACAGCGTCAGCCACATGTCGGTCAAAAAGTAGTCGAGGACGAGGATGGTGACAAAGCTGCCGACGACGGAACGGGTGGTCGCAACGCCGACGCCTTTGGCTCCGCCCGAAGCATTATAGCCCTGCTGGCAGGCAATCAGCGTCAGCACGCAGCCGAAGACCACCGATTTGACCATGCCTTGGGTGATGTCGTTCGGGTCGAGCAGCCACTGCGCTTTTTCGATGAAGACGCCGCGATCGACGTTTTGAACACCGACGGCAACCGTGTACGCACCGAGCATGCCAACGACGTTAAACAGCATCGCCAGCATCGGCATCATGACGGTTCCAGCGATGACGCGCGGGACAATCAGGTACTGCACCGGATTTACGGCCATCGTCGCCAGTGCGTCGATTTGTTCGGTGATGCGCATCGAACCAAGCTCGGTGGCCATGCCTGCGCCCGCTCGAGCAGCGACGACGATTGACGTAAACACCGGGGCCAGCTCGCGCGCCAAGGCAAGACCGACGGTGGCGCCGGTGAAGGCCTGGGCCTGAAAGGTCCGCAGCGCGCTCGAGAGCTGAAGCGCGAACACCGCACCGACGAACAGCGAGATCAAAAGTACGATCGGCAGCGACTCGAAACCGATAAACACCATCGCTTCCAGCAGCACGCCGATCCGATACGGCGGACGCAGCGCCCAGCGGACCACCGCGAACAAAAGCAGCAGATGTTGCCCCAGCACCTCGACGAGACTGAGAAAGAGGCGCACTGGCGGCAACCAGATTCGGTCCAAAAACGCCGCCAGCCGCTCAAGCCACATGGCTCCATGCTACCGCAAAGCGAGGCTGCACATTCGCTGTATCCCGGCGCAGGCGGCCAGGAAAAAAGCAAAAGCCCCACTTTGCGCGCGCGGCCTTTAACATAAAAAGACCGGCTGTCGTCGGACGAGGCGGGCCGGGTCTGGTTTTCGACCTTTGCATATGGGGGCAACATGAAACGAAATACGCTAAAGAACTGGATCTTGGCGCCACTGTTTCTGCTCGCGACAGCGACATGCAGTGGCAATGACATCTCGGGACAGGACCAGTGCGCGTCGGGGGTTGATACCGACGGTGATGGCCTAAACAACGACATCGAGTGCCTGCGCGGTACCGATTCGAACAATCCTGACTCGGACGGTGACGGCGCGCTGGATGGCGCCGAGGTCGCGGCGGGTTCCGACCCGATGAAGACCGACAGTGATGGCGACGGACTGAGCGATGGAGCCGAGCTGGCCTATCCAAAAATTTGCGCCGCCACCGATCCGTTCAACCAGCGTCGGCCTCCACCGGCTTGCACGAGCGGCGACCAGTGCCAAGCAGGAGAGGTCTGTCAGGGTCTTGATCCGACCAAGCCAGATTCCGATGGCGATGGTGTTGCCGATGCTGAAGAGGACAAAAACCTCGACGGAACGATTACCGTATTGTCGGGTGAGACCGACCCGCGCTTGTGGGACACCGACGGCGATCACCAGTCGGACAAGTCGGCGGGCTCGTCGATTTGCCGTCCTGACGGACTGGCCACGGTAAACCAAGCGATTCTGCAAAATGCGAGCATTCAGGCCGGCACCGACCCGGCGCTCGGTACCGGCAAAGCGTTCCAAGGCGCGAGCGGCAGTGGCTTGGCGTTCGACGACGGTGCTGCGGCGGTTTCCGGGCTGGTGGTCAATCGCACGACAACGCTGGCCAACATCGACGCCGATCGCGTCGACATCGAGGGCAAGATCACCACGGCACTGACTGGCAAGGGCTACACCGTCACCAGCGTGTTTATCGGACGCAAGTTCCAGACCCACGAGCTTAACCAGGCCACGCAGTCGACCTTCCGCCTCGTCAAAGCGGCGGTCACGGGATCGACGGTGCGCGACGACATCGTAAACAGCCTGAGCGGCGCGACGGCACCGGGTGGCGGTTCGGTGACGACGCAGGGCCCGTTCTACCTGGACGTGACGGTGGTGCGGCGGGATGCGGCCAAGACGCTGGATGTCATTTTGGCGGTTTCTCCGACGGCGCTTTATGACGATCGGACCAAACCGGCGGCGATTCGCGCGGGCGACTTGACCAATGCGTCGGGCATCGCGATCAGCACCAAGCAGATTAGCTTCATCTGCGACGGCATTCAGACGACCAAGGGTTCGACCGCCGACATTGTCTGGACAGTCGACGTATCGGCCTCGATGGCCGACAACCAGGTGCGGATTGCCAACACCGCGACGGAATTTTTCAAGCGGCTCCAGTCGGCAGGCGTCGACTTCCGCGTCGGTATCTTCACGGCTGACAGCACCATCGATCCCAAGCTGTCAGCGACGACGTATCAGAGCTGGCCAAATGGCTTCAAGTTCATTTCGGGCACTGATCCCGACGGACCGCACCAGGTCTGCCGTCAGGTCACGGCGCCGAACTCGGGCACGGCTGGCTTTTGCCCGCAGGACATGAACAAGACCAATGATCCGATCGGACCGTTTGGCTCGACGAGCGCTTCGAACGCCAACGAGGAACCGGCGGCTGCGGTGGTGCGTCTCAACGACGTGTTCAAGAAGAACGCCGTCGCCAACGTGACCAACGCTGACTGGAAGTGGCGGCCCGGTGTCACCAAGGTGTCGTTCTTTGTCACCGACGAATACAACAACGACTGGACGCGCTACTTTTCGACGGCAAACAACCCTGACACCGGCAAAGTGTGGGGCACACCGTACTCGGCGACGGTGCTCCAGGGCATCGGCGATTACTTCCGCCAGAACCAGATTCTGGCGTTCGGTGCGGTTCCCGTCACGGCGACTCGGCAGTGCAGCGCCAACAATTCGAACGACTTGCCGCGCTGCCTGATTGAAAACCTCGGCGGAGCCTGGATCGACATCAACACCGCGCTCGACGCGGACATTGCCGCCGCAATGAACAAGCTCGTCGACGCGATCGCCGGTGCATCCAGTCAGTTCAAGCTGTCGCGCACGCCGATTACGTCGACGATCAAGGTCACGGTCCGTGGTGTGCCGGTGCCGCGCTCGCGCTCAGACGGTTTTGACTACGATCCGGCGTCGAAGTCGGTCGTGTTCTACGGCAACACCTATCGTCCGCAGATCGGCGATCTGGTGTTTATGTCGTACCGCGTCTGGATTGGCTCGCTCGGCTAAGCGAAAAAGAAAAAGCGGTGCTGCCTGCGCCCGCGTCTTGCGGGCCAGGTGGTGCTAGCGAAGGTGGAATCGGCTCTTGGCAAAACGCGCGGTGATGCCAACGAGCCCCGGCGTCTGCGCGATCAGCTCCAGCACACTCAGCGCTTCGTTTTTGTCGAGCTTTTCCCGACGCAGCCCCAGCTTCTGCGCCGCTTTGCTGACCGCATCGTAGGCCTTCTCGTTGCCGAGGGCTTGGGCAAGGAGCTTGGCGAGATCCGCTCTCGTAACTCCCGGTTCTGTCATTGCGATCGTCACGTTATGCACGTGTCCCCTCGATGTTCGTCGCTACTTTGGGAATGCCAGGACGACCGTCGTGGTGTTGTGGAACCCCGACAGATCGCCCGCGTCCAGCGCGATTTCGCCATACGTTTCAAAACCAGCGAGCGGAACCTGGCCTAGCTCGGTATGGATGCCGGCAATGGCCGTCTTGAAGTCATCTTTGAGGATCAAGTTGCGACAAATGCAGTCGAACACGACCGCGCCAGCGAGAGGCACATCGCCGACTTGCTGACGGGCTCGGCGAGCAGCTTCGCGGGCGCTGTCGATTTGACGTGACGGTTCACTTTCGGTGATGCGGATGACGCTGCCTTCGGGGATGCCGCAGGCAAAACCAATCGAGTGATCTCCGACGCGAAACAGGGGGGCGCAGATCTTGAATGCGTCGCCTTGCGAAAGGCCAGCTTCGAAACGCAGCAGAAACCCTCCGACATCGTTGTACGGAATCTGCGTCGGATCGAAGCCAAGCTTGGTGGTGGCCGCACGGGTTCTTTCGACCCAGACATCCCACGCGGGGCGACCGTCGATTTCGTGGACGACGCTGCCTTCGGCGCGGGTCACGGTGAGCGGCTGCGAAAGTGGCTCGTGTCCGTGACAGACGCCAACCCCAAGCGGCTGCTTCGAGAAGATCGTTGCGACGATTGCACCGTCAGAGATGACCTGGTTTCCGAGCGCGACTTGTGTGCTCTTGAGGGCCAAGTCGTCGCCCGCCGCCGCGCCCGCCAGTCGCAGGTCAAAGCCCATCAGTGCTGCCGTGATCAGCGTCGCTTCCTCGCTGCTTCCCGAAAGCGGATCGAGCAGGAGAATGGCCGTGCGATGCGGGTAGCCGACGACTTGGGTGGGCATGCCTTCGAGCGCCGCCGCGACGCTTTGTTCGGCACTTGCTCGCAGCGCCGTACCAACGCCGGCAAAAATGCGGTAGTCCCCGGCCAGAGCGAAGATACAAGCGGAACTTTTGGCATCGCCAGTTTCGATAAACTCTCCGGCGGTGGATGCGCCCAGCGTCGTGCTGTGTGGGAACGCCGCGGTGATAAGCGGCATAAGCTCGCCGAGCGGCTGTTTGGTCGACGCAAAGACCATCAGCAGCTTGGGCACAAGTTCTCCCAGATCGGAACGAACTTTGGCGATCAGCTTGTCCGCGACTTCGGTTGCACTTCCTGCGGCAAGCGCGGTCGCAACTTTTGTCTCTATCATCCGGTTTTCCCCCCTATATCTGACGCTAGAAGATGTGATCGCCGGGTCGCAAGCGAGCCTTTTATCTGGCCGAACTTGCTGTGGAAATGGGGGCAGACGGATTGGTCATACCGACGAGAAGGCTGTGGAGTTTCCACACACTGGTGGCGGTCTTTGGCCGTCCTGCTAGTTTGATGCATCGCATGCGTGAAATGCTGAAGCACCGCAGTCTCGGGCTGCGTCGAACGGAAATGTCGATGCGCAAGGCGCTGTGGATCGGATTGTCGCTGCTCTTGGGTGTACCCAAAGGGGTCAGTGCAGAGGAACCAACAGGGACAGCGACGACGGTGACACCGGTTTCGCCGCCAGCTGTTTCGCCGCCGCCCACGGTCGCAGCCCCGCCTGCCCAGCCTGCGGATTCTCCGCCCGTGCCGCCAGCGATCGAACCTGACGGCGAACCGCCGCCGCTTGGCTATCTGTCCGACGGAACGCGACAAAAACCCAAAGATGCGGTGCCGTTTGCCGGTGTGGTGCGCGAAAAAGGCTCTCGCGATCCGCTGCCGGCGATTCGGGTGACGGTGACTCCCTGGCGAGAAAATGCGCCGGCCCCGTCTGACAAACCCGGCAAAAAAGCCAAACCACGCGGCGAAGCGGCTGGCGAGCCCATCGAAGTCACCACCGACGCGGAAGGCAACTTTCTTGTCGAAGACTTGGCGCCGGGCATGTATCAAGTCCTTCTGCGCGGCGGCCAAATTCAGCGCACCGAGAGCATCGAGACGCTCGCTGCCGGCAAAAAAACCAGCATCACCTACTACGCACCGCGACGGACCAATCAGTTTGAACTGGTGGTGCGCGCCGAGCCGGTGAAAAAAGAAGTCAGCGAACAAGTCCTGTCGGTGCAGGAGCTGAAGCGGATTCCCGGCACCCAAAATGATGCGATCAAGGCGGTGCAGAACCTGCCGGGTGTGGCGCGTGCGCCGTTCGGTGGGGGTCTGCTGGTCGTCTGGGGATCGGCACCGGCGGACACTCGCGTCTACGCCGACGGTGTGCAGCTGCCGCGCATTTTCCACTTTGCCGGTTTTCGCAGCACCATCAATTCCGAATTTGTCGACGAGCTGTCGTTCAAACCCGGCGCCTACGGTGCGGATTTCGGACGAGGCCTCGGCGGCATGATCGATGTGACGACGCGCTCGCCGAAGTCCGATCGCATCCACGGCTCGGTCACGCTCGATCTCATCGACGGCTCGGTGACTCTCGAAGGCCCCGTCACCAAAAACCTGTATGTGGCCGGTGGCGTGCGGGTGAGCTGGATTTCGGTCTTTTTGCCGATCTTTAACCGCTCGCAGTTTCAGGTTTCGCCGTTTTATTGGGACTATCAGCTCTCGATGCGGTATCGGCCCACCAAGGCCGATGACATCGACGTGTTCATCTTCGGATCGACGGACAACCTGGAAGCGCGGGTCAGCGATCCGGACCCGGCGGTGAACATTTCGCTCGATACACGGCAGTATTTTTCGCGTGCGCGGGTGCGCTGGACCCACCGTTTTTCGTCGAGTACTCAGCTTATTGTCATGCCGTCGATTGGCGGTGATGTGACGCGCTTTGATACCGGCGATGGTGGCATCGGCTCGGTGTCGTTCAAGCTCGAAGGCTTCACGCTGGGCTATAACCTGCGGTCCGAGCTGCGCCATCGCTTTGCGCCGTGGCTTAACGTGATTGGCGGCGTCGACTTTGAAGGCTCGCGCAGCTCGTTTGAAGTCGTGGTGCCGCCGATTCCACCGGGCGGTGGCGGTTCCAGCGGCGAGACCAACAACCAGACCAGCGGATCGGCGATTACCCAGCTTGGTTCGGTGCGCGATCAGTCGGTGCTGCACATCGTGCGGACGGCGCCCTATGCGATTGCGCGCTTTGACTTTCTGGACCGCCGGCTGACGGTTTCGCCGCAGATTCGGCTGGAAACCGCGTACATCCGGTCCTATGACGGCGATGTCTCGCGAACGGTGTTTTCCCCCGAGCCGCGCCTGGTGATAAGTGGTCAGGTGGTGCCCAAGTACCTTTTGCTCAAGTTTGGCGTCGGGGCGTACTCGCAGCTTGGGCAGCCGCAGGAACTGAACCGGGTGTTTGGCAACCCGAACCTCGATCCGCAGCGCGGCACCACGTATGTCGCGGGCTTCGAGAGCGAGCCGACCGGATCGCTGTTTGTCCAAGGCCAGTTTTTCTACAAAGACCTGCGCTCGCTCATCGTTTCGGACCCGGTGCTGAAGTACACCAACGCCGGTCTTGGGCGGGTCATCGGCGGCGATTTTTTGCTGCGCCAAAAGCTGTGGAAAGGTCTGTTTGGCTGGCTCGCGTACACGATTTCTCA
Source organism: Pseudomonadota bacterium (assembly GCA_035340095.1). Taxonomy (GTDB): domain Bacteria; phylum Myxococcota_A; class Polyangia; order Palsa-1104; family JAEUJZ01; genus JAEUKA01. The sequence continues at coordinate 8,172 of DAORGN010000129.1, forward strand.
GTCGGAGCGAAAGAGCTCTCCGCAAGACCCGTGGCGGCTGTTCCGTTACGATCAGACGCACATTTTGACCGCGGTGGCGTCGTACAAGCTGCCGTGGTTTGGCATCGAAGTGGGCGTTCGTTTCCGCTATGTGACCGGCGGACTTTACACCCCGACGACTGGCGCGATTCGCGACACCCTGACGCAGACGTGGGTCGGGACGCAGGGCGACGTCTATTCGGCGCGGCTGCCCGACTTTCACCAGCTGGATCTGCGCGTCGACAAGACCTGGACGTTCAATCGCTGGAAGCTCGGGCTGTATCTGGACATCCAGAATCTCTATAACCGCCAAAACGCCGAGCAGCTCGCCTATGGCGGACGGCAGCTCTACCAAACCACGCTGGTTACTGGTATTCCGTTTTTCCCAAACTTTGGTCTGCGCGCCGATTTCTAGGGAAAAGGGCAGATGACGACAAAAAATCGAACACGGTTTGCGACGGCCTTGGCTCTTGGTTTGGCGATGCTGGCTGGCTGCGACAACGACATCGATCCCGATACGTTGGCGCGGGACATTCGCGTGCTGTCGCTGCGCGTCGGATCGGCGACACCGCTTAGTCCGGCGGAAGCCCAAGCCGAAGTCAAACCCGGCCCCAGCGGACTCGATCTGGTGTTTACGAGCGACCACCTGGATTTGACCGCCAACGTGGCTGCGCCGACGGGACCGGGACGACGGATCACGGCGCCGCGACCGCTTGTCTATGAGTGGTATCTGTGCGTAGGTCCAGCGTCGCTGTTTAGTCCGGGGACGCTCGATCCGGGCTGTCGCAAGTGGCAGCCCGGTGATCCCGATCCGATGAAAAGTACGTCGCTGCGCTACTTGGGCAGCGGGGCAAACTTTAGCTTGCCGACGGCGGTGCTAAAAGATGTCGTCGGTGGCGTGCTTCAGATTTTGCTGACCGGCGGATCGGGTGGTGGATCGGGCGGTACGGTGACGATTCCCGACAAGCCGATTTCGATTCTTTTGCCGCTCATCATGCGGGTGCGTGCGCAAAACGGCGATCCGAATGACATCCGCGACAGCGAAGTCGGCGTGACCTATCTGCGGACCTGGATAGCGCTGCCTGGGATGACGCTGCCGCCGGTAAACCAAAATCCTGCGCTCGCGGATCTTGTGGCGAGTGCCGACAAAGACGGGACAAAAAAACCGCTGCTGCCCTGCACTGCGACAAGCTGTCCTCGCAATCCGGTAAAGCGGGGCGCCGATTTGTTTTTGGTTGGCGCATCGCTCACTGGTTCCATCGAAACGTACACGCCGGTCGACGACACTGGGCGCGGTGCAAGGCAAGAAGCGCTGCGCTATAGCTGGTTTTCCACCGACGGTGCTTACGAACGCGAGCGAACCGGCGACACCCAGCCCGACAACACCTGGAACAGCGACAACAAGCGTCCGCCGCCCGACGGCATCGTGCAGTCCTCGCTGTGGCTTGTGGTGCAGGACGAGCGCGGCGGCGGCGACTGTGCCCGCTACGAGCTGGACCTCAACTAGCCGCCTTTTTGCTCCGGATGTTTCGGTTTGTCGACAAAGCCTGTCAAAACCAAGCCTGCGCCCCCGCGTGAGCCGCTTTTTCACTACAAGCCGTCGACGAAGACGCCACGCCCAGCCAAGCCGCGGACCCGCAAGGCCGCCTCGTCGCCAAGTGAGCTGTCGCTCATCTGGGGACTTTTGTACGACCTGATTCGCGCGCCGGGTTTTTTGATCCTGCTGCTTATCGGACGGGCCGATCCCAAAGCGGCGCTTGTGCCGTTTCACCGGCTGTGGAGCTTTGCGCTGTCAGCCCGCGCCACCGCGACGCTGATTGTGATGAATGTGCTGGTGTTTGCCGTCGAGCTGTTTTTGCAGCCGCGGTGGCCCTCGGCGCGCTTTTGGTCGACGTTTGCTTTTTCCCCGCAGGCGCTGTGGCAGGGACAGCTCTTGCCCGCGGTTTTGCACGTCTTTTCCCACGCGAGCGTGCCGCATCTTTTGTCGAACATGCTGGCGCTGTTTGTGTTTGGCCGCGTCGTCGAGTCGCTGCTCGGGCCGTGGCGAATGCTTGGCGCGTATGCCACGGCGGCAGTCGCTGCGACGCTGGTGTCGCTTTTGGCGCAAGGTCTATCGGGGCAGTATGTGCCGACGCTCGGGGCTTCGGGGGCTGTCGCTGGGCTGATTGCACTTGGGGTGCTTTTGTCGCCGCTTTCGATCACGTTTGAAGCGCTGGTTCCGATGCCACTGTTTCTGGTCGGCTGGATTGCGATGGCCGGCGACGTGCTGGCGCTGTGGGCGAAAGCGAAAGACTCCGTTGATCATCCAGCACACGTTGGCGGGTATCTGTCGGTGGTGCTGGTGTATCGGCTCTTGCCGCACAAGCTCAAAGCCAAGGCGCGCTTTGGTCTTTTGCTCAACGTGCTGACGGTGTTGTTTGCGCTTGTGCTCTGGTACGTCCGCACGCCCTAAATGCCTTCGCTCCGCTGCTTGACCGCGGTCAAAGTCAGTTGATACGGTCGCTTGTTTGGCGAGGCAGATCATTGTGCAGCGCAAGAGCACCCTATCGACTTTACAGGTACGACATCCGGCCACTTTGCTGATTGTGGCGGGGCTGCTCACGCTGCTTGCCGTTGGGTACGCGCTGCGGTTGCGGGTGCTGACCGGCTTTGAATCGCTTTTGCCCGAGTCCCGCCCGAGTGTGCTGGAGCTCAAGCGGGTGGCGTCGCTGACATCCGGCGTATCGACGATGTTTATCGTGCTGGAAGGCAACGGCCAGACCCCAGTCGCCAAGCTGCGCGCCGCCGCCGATGCGCTTGTGCCGAAGCTGCAAGAGCTGGGGCCGCCGTGGGTTGGTCATGCCGAAAGCGGGGTGCAGGAAGCGCTGCGTTTTCTGCGTCCGCGCGCCGGGATGTTTCTGCCGCTGCCCAAACTACAGGAACTGCACGACGACATCGAGGAACGCACCGCCAAAGCGCTGGGGGAAGCGAGCGGACTGTTTGTCGACCTGGAAGACAAGCCGAGCGAGCCGCTGACGCGGGAAAGCCTGAAAAAGCGACTGGAGCTAGACCACGAGCAGACCGACCGTTATCCCGACGGGTACTACCAATCGCGCGACGGACAGACGCTGGTGGTGCTGGTACGTTCCAAAATCCACGGCAGCGACTTTGACCGCGGTGCCGAAGCGATTGCTCGAATTTCCGCCGTCGTCAACCGGGTAAACCCGGCGTCGTTTCACCCGAGCATTCGCGTCGGCTATTCCGGCGACTTGGTGACTGCGGTGTCGGAATACCAGGCGATAAACCGCGATCTGACCGACGTGGGCTTGTTTGGGTCGGTGCTCATTGGCGGCGTCGTGTTTTTGTATTACCTGCGTCTGCGCACCGTGCTGGTCATGCTGCTGACCATCGGCGTTGGCGTCGCCTGGACGTTTGGCGCCACCCAGCTTGTCGTCGGCAGCCTGAATGTCGCAACCGGCTTTCTGTTTACCATCATCGCCGGCAACGGGATTAACTTCGGCATCATTTACATGGCGCGTTACCTCGAGGCCAGGCGCGTGGGTGAAGCGCTTGAGTCGGCACTTTCGACGGCGGCGCGAGAAACCTGGATACCGACCCTGACGGCGGGCTTTGCGGCTGCGGCCAGCTACGGATCACTCGGGGCGACGGATTTTCGCGGCTTTCATGACTTTGGCCTGATCGGCGGCATGGGCATGCTGTTGTGCTGGCTCGCGACATTCGGGGTGATGCCGTGCCTTTTGACGGTGTTTGAGCGGCTGATTCCGCTCGATCGTGACTTTGGCGGACCGCTGTCGTGGCTGCGCAAGCAAACCAGAGGCGGCGGCGTGGCGTTTTCGCGTCCGTTTGAGCTGCTGGTCGCGCGAGCGCCGCGCTTTATCACCGCCACGGGACTGCTTCTGACCGCGCTGGGGCTGTTTGGCACCGTCAAGTGGCTGCGATCCGACCCAATGGAATACGATTTGCGCAACCTGCGGACCGATGTGTCGTCGCGCGCGGATGAGATCCGTCTCAACAAGCTCGGCGATGAGATCACCGGGCACGTCGGGGCAACCGGGATGGCGATTTTGGTCGACCGCCCCGATCAGGTGCAAGAGCTGACCCAAGTGCTGCTGGCCAGGCGGGCCGCCGCCCCCAAAGGTAAGGAGCCGTTTGAGAGACTGCACGCGCTGCAAGACTTCGTTCCCACCGACCAAGCCGCCAAGCTGCCGCTGCTAGTGCGCATTCGCAAGCGGCTTGTGCGGGCCCACGAACACGGCGCAATCAGCGATGAAAACTGGCAAGACATCGAGCCGATGCTGCCCCCCGCCGACCTTCAGCCGTTTGGCATCGCCGCGCTTCCCGAAGGACTGGCGCGGGCGTTTACCGAAAGCGATGGCACCCGCGGTCGCATTGTTTACATCGCGCCGACGGCCACCGCGTCTGTGGATGATGCCCACTATCTGTTTCGCTGGGCCGATTCTTATCGCGAGGCCCGCCTTTCCGACGGCTCGCTGATTCGCGGTTCGGGGCGAGCGGTGATTTACGCCGACATGTGGGCCGCGATTGTCCACGATGTACCGATTGCCGTCGTGCTGTCATTTGCGGCGACGGTGCTGGTCGTGGTCTTGGCGTTTCGCGGCGGGCGTTCGTCCTTTGCGGTGCTCGGCTCGCTGTGGGCCGGGGTGTTTTGGATGATCGGCCTGCTCGTGGTGCTCAAGGTCAAGCTGAACTTCCTCAACTTCATTGCGCTGCCGATTACGTTTGGCATTGGCGTCGACTATTCCGTCAACGTGGTCCAGCGCTACGTCCGCGAAGGCCGCGGCAGTGCGCTTGTCGCAATTCGCGAAACCGGCGGCGCGGTCATCCTGTGCAGCCTGACCACCATCCTGGGCTATTTGGCGCTGGTTCGTTCGACCAACTTTTCGGTACGCAGCCTCGGAGTTGCGGCCTTCCTGGGCGAAATCTGCTGTCTGCTCGCGTCGGTCTTGCTGCTTCCGGCGGCACTTGTCTGGATCGATCGTCGTCACAAAGACGCCGCCGCTTCCCAGCCGTCCCCGCCAGACGGGCCGCCCTCAAGTGGACCTTTTTACACCTAAGCCGTCAGGCGCAAAAACCTCTCCGGTGCCATCGTGACCTATCTGTCGCTCGTGCTGTTTGTGCTCGCCACCGTCGGGGTGTTGTGTCTGGCGATCCAGACCGGGTTTCTGTGGCGCTTTCTGGCTGCAAAGGTGCGTGTTCCGACGCAGCCGCTGCCGCCGATTTCGATTCTCAAGCCGCTGTCGGGCTGTGACGACGGACTTTTGGCCAACCTGGAATCGTTTGCGGCGCTCGACCATCCCGATTACGAGGTCTTGCTGGGTGTTCACACCATCGACGATCCGGCGGTTTCGGTGGCCCAGAAGCTGATCGATAAACATCCACAGCGCTTTCGCTTGGTCGTGCAAGACGGATCGCCGGGGCTCAATCCCAAAGTCAATCAGCTCATCACGTTGGCGAAAGAAGCCCGTCACGATGTCCTGCTGGTCAGCGACGCCAGCGTCCGCGTCGGAAACGGCTATCTGCCCGAAATCGCCGCCTGCCTGGAAGACCCGGACATCGGGCTCGTCACCCACATCTTTGCCGCCGAGGGAGAACAGTCCTTGGGCTCGCTGCTCGACAACTTCCACTTGATGTCGCACTACGGCGGCGGCGCCATTGCCGCCCGAGATGCCGGCGGACAAACGCTGGTCAATGGCAAATCCACCGCGTTTCGCCGTGCCGATCTCGATGCGATGGGTGGTTTTGCCGCAGTCTGTGACTATGCCGCCGAAGACTTTGTTTTGGGATTGTGGGTTGGCAGGAAAATCAAAAAGAAAGTCTGCTTTGCGCGCTATACGCCAATTACACTATCGGTCAATCGGACGCTGGGTGAATACATTCGGCGCTATCAGCGCTGGTCGATCATGCAGCGCACCGGCGGCGGCTATCTGGTGTATCTGTCGCAGACGATGGTCTATCCGCTGATTTTGGCGTCGCTGGGCTTGCTGTTTCAACCGTCGCTGCGTGGTCTTTTTTGGTGGCTAGGAATCGGCTTTGTCAAAGCGGTTCTCGATTACATCCAAGCCAGCATGCTGCGTTATAAACGAATCAGTCCGCTGCTGATGTTGCTCGGGCCGATCAACGATCTGCTGGTTGCCTGGATTTGGACGTATGGGCTTTTGTGGAACAGGACGGTGTGGCGAGGAACCCAGCTCAAAGTGACGTGGGGAACCAAGCTCGTGCCGCTTTCGTAAACCCATCTACGGCGCGTCTTTTTTTGTCCCGTTCTGCTTGTCGGCAAACACCCGTTTCCACAGCGGATA
>DAORGN010000130.1:0-14100 GCA_035340095.1 Pseudomonadota bacterium
CACGGCAAGCCATCGTCTACTATCAGCGGTTTCAGCAGCTCGCTCCAACCCATCGGCTGGCTCCGGAAGCCAAAGGCTACGTGGCGGATATGCGCGTGCTTTTGATCGAACAGGAGCGAACCGTGATGGCACGGCGACTTCTGGAACTGGAGCAAGCGCGCGCCAAACAGGAAGCAGAGCTTCTGCGCTTTCGCGCCGCCAAAGCGGAAGAAGAAAAGCGAGTGCTTGCCGAGCAGCTCCGCAAGAGCAGCCGCCCTGTCTACAAGCGTGCATGGTTTTGGGGGGTCTTGGGCAGTGCTGCCGCTGTGACGGCAACCGCGATCGGAGTCGGAGTGTACTACGCCAAGACTCCCAGAGTAGACGGAGGCTTTGTCGACATCCATTTTTAGGAGAATATGATGCGTAATAAACTCCTCTTATCTGGCCTGATTTCTCTTCTCTGTTCCTCTGGCTGTTCTGATACTTCGCTGGTTGTTGATGTCGGGAACATTCCGCCGATTGCAACAGAGCTTCGGGCGATCGTTCGGATGTCAGACAAGCAGTCTGCTGACCTTCCCCGCTTTTCCTTTCCGGCTGGCCGCAGCACCTATTCGTTTGGACTGAATCTAAAGGAGAAGCAAACTGGGCCTGCCCAAATCACGGTCGCCACGTTTCTGAACAACTGTCTTTTGTCATCGGGAAAAGTGGACATTCCGGACATCGCAACGGCAGGACAGGAAGTCGGTGTCAACTTGGATGCGATGGCTGCGGATGTCAGCGCCGACTCTTGTCCCGATTCCAAGCCGGTGCTTACTTGGGTCGAAACATCGCAAAATCCTGCGACCGGAGGCATTCGTCTCACTTTTTCCGGATTTGGATTTACTCCAACTGCGCAGGTGCTGCTGGATCATTCGACGACGCCTGCATCGGGTTATGTGTCACCCAATCCGCTGGAGTTTTCTGTCGAGCTGCCGCGGCTTGTGCCACCCATCAACCACCCGCTTCATGTGCAAGTGCTCCAGCCCGATGGCGGCTCTGCAGTGGGTGATTTTACGGTATCCATCCCGGTGTTTGACGGCGATGCGCCACCGATTTTTCCGCAGAGCGCGAGCGATCCATTTCGGCTGCTCGGGCCGATTTGGGCGGAAGACCTCGACGGGGACAAGCATGTCGACATCATCATGAGCTCGCAAACTACGAGCAGCGACAGCGGTTACATCACAGTCTACTTTAACGATGGCAAAGGCAACTTCACCGCGGGCAATAACATTCCGCTCAATGCGGACATCCGGGACGTCGCTGCCGCCAAGCTGCGAAGCGGAAATTATCGCGACATCGTTGCGACGATCTGTCACTCGCCAACGAATGGAAATCGGTACAGCAGGTGTAGTTTGACGGTGATTCAGCAGCTTTCGGCGCGCCGTTTTACAAACACGATCTCTTCCAATCCCAATCTAAATTTTGGAAACGGTGATGGTGCGGAAAACAACGGTCAGCATGCATTCCTGACCGTCGGAGATTTCAATCAGGATGGAATCTCAGATGTCGCCGCTGTCACCAATGCGGCCCAAGCTCCGTATCAGCTTACATCGACCACGGGTCTTGGCTCGATGCTAAAGCTTTACGATGGAACCGCCATGACCAAAGATGGCTTCAAGTATTCCGCAGCGAAGACGTTGCCCCAAGTTGCAGGGGGCATCGCGTCCGCATCGTTTGTGTCGGCTTCACCGACGCAGCTTGACCTGGTGATATCTGAGTTTGCGACAAACGGAAACGGCATGATGGAAGTCTATCCAAACCCTGGGAATGGTCGTTTTGATCAAGCTACGGCCACGCAGCTTTCCACCGTGGGGCGACCAGGGAAAATTGCTGCGAAGGACTTTGATGGCGATGGTCGGACGGACTTTGCGGTCACGCTGTTTCAGAACAACCAGATGCAGCCGGGATCGCAAGTGAACATCTATCTGCGGCGGACCGGAAGCTGGTCAGCACAGACAATTTCGACGCAGCTTAGTCCGTTTGCGCTGGTCGGAATCGATCTGTTGTCGGATTCCGTTCCGGATCTGATCGTCAGCAATTCACGCAGCGGTTCGCAGTCGGCACAGCTCGGCTTTTTGTTTAACCAAGGTGCGGGCGCTTTTGCGCCGATGAACCAGACCACGCTGCCACTGCCCTCGACAAGCGATGCGTATTTGATGGCCGCGGACTTCAATGAAGACACCAAACAGGATCTGGCGGTGTCCACCGTGGGCGTGTCCGGAAATGCCGGCGTTCACGTTGGTACGCTGTCGATTCTGTATGGTCTGTAGCCGAGCTCTGTGTCGCCGTTTAGGAATATGCAAGACGATATGCAGCGACGGCGACCGCAATCCATCCCGCCAAAAAACACAGACCCCCGATCGGCGTAATCGCACCAAGCCAGCGAATCCCAGACAGCGAAAGTACATACAGCGATCCGGAAAACAGAATCGTTCCGAGTACGCAGAGGATTCCGGCCCAGCGCAGCGTCGCACTGATCGGCAACATCCCAATCACGCACAGCAAGAGCGCGTGATACATTTGATAGCGAACGCCAACCTCGAACACGGTCAGCAGATCCTGGGGTAGACGCTGCTTGAGCGCATGTGCACCAAAAGCGCCACCAGCGACGGAAAAAAAGCCAGAGATCGCACCGACAATTAACCAGGGATTGGGCGTTACATTCATGGCACCGCAGCATAGTCGTTTTGCAGACAAACTGCCAAATCGCTTTGCTTTCACATATTAGTCATTTTAAATTACTAATATTGTAGTGGTCCGTTTCGGCGGAGTGCGGTGCTGTGGAACGCCCGTCTGCCGCGAGACGCTATCTTGCGTGGGGCGACTTCTGCTAGGCTCGCTCCCATGAATGCCGCCGCGAAAGTCAATCAGCCGATTCGCCCGTATGGAGATCGCAAAGACGACGGACGGATCCAGCTTTCGTTTACGCTGCCGGTCGCCGCTTCCGGTCGTGCGAAGGAAGCCGCTCGGCGACTGTGCGAACAGATGGGGCTTGCGAACATCGCCGTGTCGACGATGGAACCGGCGGGTGAAAACTTTAGCTTTTTCGTGGTCTACGCCAGCACGCCGCAGAGCGTCGATTTTGCCGAGATCGTCGTCCCCGAAGTGAGCGCGCCGTCCTGGTCGTTCAAAGAGCTAAACGCGATCATCCGGCATCACCTCGGGCGAAAGTTGGTGGTGGTCGGGGCTTGTACCGGCAGCGACGCTCACACCGTCGGAATTGACGCGATTTTGAACATGAAAGGATACGCGGGGGACAAGGGGCTCGAAGCGTATCCGTGGATTGATGCGTACAATTTGGGTGCGCAAGTTGACAATGCGGCGCTGCTGTCGCGGGCTCGTGAGCTGTCGGCAGATGCAATCCTGGTGTCGCAGATCGTGACCCAGCGCGATGTCCATCGGGAAAATGCCAAGCGGATGATCGATTTGGCGCGTCGGTTGGGGTTGCGTGATGTGCTGCTCATTTTGGGCGGGCCGCGGATCGACCACAAGTTTGCGCGGGAGCTTGGCTTCGACGCAGGATTTGGACCTGGTACAAAACCAAGCCAAGTTGCAAGCTATGTGGTGCAGACGCTGCTCAGTCGGCGGGGACTTGAGCCCAAGGAAGCGCTCGCGGAAGCGCTTTTGCACGCGCACTAATCCCGACAGATCCCCGCAGGTGCGCACATCGGCGCCTTGCAAGATTGCAAGATTCCGACGAGAGAAGACGACAGACGAGACGAAACACGGGCTATCATGAGCCGATAACCAGTGTGAATAGGTCTGTCTCTATCACTCTGCGTGGAGGCCATCGCTGCCATGCCCACTCGTTCGGATGCTCTGCCTCTTATGACGTTTTCGTCACCCCTTTTGTCGTCGGTGGATCGGCTACTTCGTGGTTTTGAAAGCCGTCTTTCACTGGCCGGAGCATCGTCCTGGCTTGGCCGGATGGATCGCTTCACGGATCGTTTTTTTGCCAGTCGATTGTCGTCGCTAGGGCTTTTGGCGGGGGCGCCCATTTTGGGTTTTCAGCCGCGCGAAAGTGAGCCGATGTCGCTTGTGCCCGCGGAAAGCTGGATTCCCAGCCCGACGGAGCTGCGAGGACAAACTGCTTCGTTGAACAATCGGTTGCCACAAGCTGGCGTTGTCCCGACGGCACGCGCTGCTGCGGCTCGTCCGAGCATGCCCATCGTGACGCCAGGCCGGACCCCTGCGATCGGAAGCGATACCGTCGCGGGCGTGGCACCTTTGACCGAACCGATCAGAGCTGGCTCCGTGACAGACGTGGCCCCGACGGCGGCTCGGATTTCTGCTGCGAGCGCCGTGCCTGGTTCGTCGCCATCCTCGGCGGCAAGTCCGCTGGCAGCGCTAGCCACGCCAGGCGTGGATGCTGCATCGGAATCACCGACGGCAACAGATCCTCAGGTCCGCGATTTGGTCCGCGTCGCTGCGTCGCAGCAGGCCGTGCGCGAGTCGTTGCCACAGGCGACGCCGCGTGTCTCGGCACTCGGGCGGGCCTTTTTGCACCTTGGCTTTTCGGATGCCCGGCTGGGACTGTCGAATCGTGATCCGCTTCAGTCGCTGTTTGCGGCCCCGTCTGTTGACGACTCAATGTCGATGGTGGCTCCGGATGGGTCAAGGCCGATGGCTGCCCGCATGGCACAGGCGCAGGCGCAGAGTCTGGCGCAGGTGCTGGTGACGCCCGACGCCGTCCCGGTGCAGAAAAAGCCGGCGCAGTCGGTGGCGCGAGAGGCAGCCGCGCAGGTCCGCGAGTCAATCCACCGGCCTGTTGGGAATCCATCCGTCGCTGAATCGGCATCCGCTGCCGCGGCTGCGTCCTTTGTTCCATCTCCCTCTGTCGCGCTGGGCGCTTCGCATGATGCTGCGATGACAGAAGCCGCGACCGCTGCGGCCCCGGCAGTCGCGGAACCGGCAGTCGCGGCCCCGGCAGTCGCGGCCCCGGCAGTCGCGGCCCCGGCGTCGCTTCCCTCCGCTTTCGGTGGGGCGGAACCGGCAACACCGTCCGAGTTGTCTGGGACGACGCCCCGCGCTGTTGCTTCGCCCGGTCGGAGTCGTTCCGCCCGCGGCACGAGCATGGGAACCGTGGTGCCATCGCTGTGGACCCCGATGTCATCGGCACTGGCGCCAGAGCTTGTGCTCGGTGAGACGGCGGCAGCCGCGTATTTTGCGCATCTGCCTACCCAAGATGCCGTCGTATTGCCGTCGCTATCGAAGCCATGGAGCGCCCCCGGATCTGTCGGAGCGCGAAGTGAGCAGTTTACTTCTCGAATTGGCCAGCCGACGCAGCAGATCGTTCCGTCGAAGAGCGCGCCACAGTCATTCGCAACCTGGGCTGATGCCCCCGGTGTTCCGTCGCAGATCGGGCAGCTTCTTGCGCAACATGCCACGTCGGTAGCGCGCTTGCCCCGCTCATTCGATGCGCTGGTTCAGACGATGGATCGGGGCTTGTCGCAGTCGGACTCGCCGCGCGTCGTGGATCGTTTTGTTTCGCCGGCGCTGCCATTTGTACCTCCGACGGAAAGTCGCCAAAAATCGAGCGAACCGACCAGCAGCGTATCGACCGCCCGTCAGTCCACTGCTGTCCCAGCGACGAATCAGACAATTCGACAGACTGGGCCGGTATCTGCTGCACCTGGGATGGCGTCTGGGCCGCTTTCGTCGGCACCGCGTCTGAGCACGCCGGCTGCTGGGCTGTGGGCACCATCCGACGAGGCTGTCTCGGCTGAGAGCGATCCGTCCGTCGTCGCGTCGTCTCACGTCCGGTCGCTTGTGGCGGATGTTCCACTCCAACGGGAGCAGCCATCTGCCGAACCGGCCAGTGTTTTTGTGCGCCAGGCTCGGACGGCGACGGATGCGTCGGCGGCTGGACCGGCGCGCCCGTGGCTGACCCCTGGCGGAATGGCAACGCTCGCGGAGCTGTTTGCCGCTGGCGTCGGTCTTTCGTCTGGTGGCGCACAGCGCCAGGCTGAATCGCTGGGTCTGTCATTCGTTCCGTCGATGGTTCCGTCGTGGCTGCCGCTTTCGGCCAGTGCGGGGGAACGACAGGATCTTTCCGCCGGTTCTTTTGTGCCTGTGCGCGAGCGAGCGGCGGCGTCGCTGCCTTATCTTCCGGCGGAGTCGCTGTCTTCTTCGTCTCTGTCTCCGTCTGCGCAGGCGACTTCGCTTTCCTCGACGACCAAGTCCGCTCCGACGAGACGCGATCAGCCAGAGCTGACCGTTCGCGTCGGCTCATCCCCGATCACCGATAGGCTGTCGTCGGAGCCAGCGGTTGCGGGCCTGCCGGCGTTGGCGGCCATGATGTTTGGACCGTCGGCGTCGCCCGCTCGCGAAGGAGCCTCGCCGGCTGAGCGCGGTGGCAACCTGCTCTCGCAGATTGGGGCACTCGGGGCTCGCAGCGAAGTGTTTGCGCGTGAGCATGGGGTGGTCCGTGCCGAAGAGCTTGCTTCGTCGCTGGTGAGCGATGCGGGTTCTGGTTTCGAGCGCTTTTCGGCGCAAGTTTCTGCGAACCGCTTCGCTCCGCCGAGCGTACCGGAATCTGTCCGTCGACAAGCCGACGCTCAAGTGGGGCGTTTCGATGCGACGCTGCCTGCTTTGGCTGGGACGGCTCAGCGGGCGGAATCCCGTCCTGACGGAATGCCCATTTCGTCGTCGAGCGCCGCTTTGCCGTTCCCTGGCGCGACGGCGCTGCGCAGTGAACGTCTGGCGTCTCAGTTTGCGCAGTCGCTGCTCGGTGCGACGGCGGGATCTGCAAATCTTTGGCAGGGTGCTCCCGGTCTTCCATCGAGCATTGCCGCAGCAGTCCAGCAGTCGCAGTCCGTCGACACCCCGTCCCGCTGGGCGATGGGTCCGCGTGGTCTGCTGTTCGTCAGTGAACCGCTTCCGACTTCGCTTTCGCAGACCGCGCAGACCCAGCCAAAGCCGTCGCAGAATCGAAGCGCGGTTGCAGCGAAGGCCGCTTCTGCGGTGTCGATTCCTGCCGCTGGGGTTTCGGGAATCGGGAGTGGGTCCGACGCACTCCCGCAAGTGTCAGCGACTGGGGCTGCGGCACCGGTTGAACAAGCCGTCGCACCTCGTTCCGTCTCAGCGGCAGATGTGTCCCATCCTGTCGCTGCATCGTCGAGAGCTGCGGCGCTTCCTTGGCAGCGGCTCGGTGGAATGGGCGCACTCGCGGAACTGTTCGCGGCTTCCGTTGGCGTTGGAACGGGTGCTGCGGCCAGCATTGCCCAGTCTCTCGGTGTGTCGGCGGAAGGTTCGTTCTGGCCGACGTGGCTGAGCGCAATTTCGCGTTCGACGGGCCAGCCAGAGCTGCCGGCTCGGTTTGCTGCTCAGCTTCCGTCATTGACTTTGCCGTCGACAGCGGAAGAGCAGGCGAGCAAGGCTCAATCACCATCGGAAACGCGCCGGACTTCGCCTCGCCCGCTGGACGCTTTTGTGCCCGCCAAGTCGTCATTTGCGCCGCACTCGGCAGCGATGTTGACAGGTGGACTGGCAGCGACGGCTGAGTCATTCGCCAAACAGCACGGCATCGAGAGAGTCGCGGCTGTCAGTGAACGCGCCATGGCACCGTCGCAGAAGGCGGGTTCTGGCGATTTTGCACAGGAAGAGTCCGCGGGGCGCTGGGTTTCCGTGGCTGGTGGCCTGGTGTTTGTGCCGCGTGATGCGTCTGCCACGCGCGATGCAGACGCGACAAACCGATCGCTGACGACGAAACAGCCCACTCAGGCGGCCAAATCCACATCGGATGTGGCTCGTCAGAGTACGCTTTCGCAAGTGCCGCCGATCGGCGCTGCAAGTTCGTCGCTGTCATCACTGTCGTCGCTGTCGTCGCTGTCGTCGCTGTCGTCGCTCGACTTGGGTCGCTTGGGTTCTCTGGGGCTGCGCAGTGAGCTGTTTTCGGCGCTGCTCGGACCGCAGTCGGCGCATGCGGGCTTGCTCGGGGGACCACAGAGCGGTTGGGAAGACATCGTCTCGATGCTGACCAGCTTGCCCAAAGCGGCGCAGCCGTCTGACGCCGATTCATCGCCGACGATGCCACGCTGGGCGTGGAGTGGGGCTGGCGGTCTGCTCTATCTGGGCGCGCCGCAGCGAACTTCGACGGGTGGGGTGGGACCGCAAGCGGCACGGGATCTGGCTTCGCGTGATGCAGGGCGTCCGCGTCAAGCGGAAGCACGCGGGCTCTCTTCGGTCGTTGCTGCTCAGCCGGGTTCGCTGTTGTCTTCTCTCGGCTCGACGCAGCAACTGGCCGATCGTGTTTCGGGGAGGAACCAGCCGACAGAGCGCGGCGCTGAACACATCGCGTCGCCGCTTCTGTCGCTGGTTTCGGCTCCGGTGCTGGATCGCGACGATCGTCGGGGTGTGGGCGACGTGCAGCGGGCGTTTGGCAGTCGGCTCTTGACCGGCTTCCCGCGGCTTGCCCAGCGTGGTGACGATTCGGATTCTCCGACGGCGTTGTGGCCGAAAACGATGATGCAGCAGGTTCAGCGCATCGAAAAGGTTCTGTCACAGCTTCCGGTCGAGTGGCAACCATCGACGAAAGTTGCTGCTGCTGTCCGTCAGAGCGGGATTGCGCTGACGCCGCTTTGGCAAGAACTGCCGCGTAAGCTAAACCAGCTGAAGCCGTATGAGACGGTGGAACCAGCTTCGGCGCGTGATTCGTCGTCGTTTGCGTCGACGGACATGGCCCATGTGGCGGCGCAGCGATCTCCGGCGCTGTCGATGGTGGGACCAACGGCAGCTCCGGCAGAAGCTCGGCGCGAGGAGCGAGGCGCCGATTCAAACAAGCAGCAAGCCGTCGAAAAAGCGATGCAGGATGCTGTCTCGTCGATGATCAAGTCGGGCGGTCAAGCGGCAGCGTCGGCGCGTCTGCTCGAAGCGATTCGGGCTCATTCGCTGCCGTCGCCGACTCGCACCGATGAACGGATGAGCCTTGGCGATCTATCGCTCATTGCCCTGTCGATGGGTGAGCAGCGGATTGCCGCCTCGTCGCCGGATCATCCCAAAGATCGGCTGGAGCCCAACGTGTCGATGGCGCTGCGGATGAAGAAGTGGAAGCACGTCGAAGACGACAAGAACAGCTACCGAAAAGCCGTCACTGAACACGCCGAGCAAGTCGTCAAGTTCATGAAAAACCAGATGGATCAGGCCAAGCAGCGCGGTCAGTTCTAACTACGCGACGGAAACACTGACGACGGCAGGTTTATCCGTCGGATTCCCTTCCACATCGTCGTCGAAAAGCGCCGTTTTGAAGTTCACGCGCGCATCCACAAACGGTCCGACGGGTTCGGCAAAGCCCGGTGCGCTCAGTGTGATTTGGGGCTCGCAAGAGGGCCTGGCGTTGGGAAACGGACTGCTCCATTCCGAGCAACTTGATCCGCAGGTGCGGCCCTGCGATGATGCTAGCCCTCCATGAGCACAACCAATCCCTCTGCCGCGCAGCCTCGTCGCACGCCACTTTATGATCGCCATGTTGCTCTCGGCGCTCGGGTCATCGACTTCGGTGGCTGGGCCATGCCGGTTCAGTACGAGTCGATCTTGGAAGAGCACAAGACGGTGCGCACTGCCGTCGGCCTTTTCGACGTTTGCCACATGGGTGAAGTCGAGTTTGTCGGTCCCGGTGCGTTGGCCGCCGTCGAGCGACTGGTATCAAATGACGTTCGCAAGCTGGTCGACGGCCAGGCCCGCTACACCGTTGTTTGTTACGAAGACGGTGGCATCGTCGACGACTGCATCGTCTATCGCGATCACGCCGAGCGAATCGTCATCGTGATAAACGCCGCCAACATCGACAAAGACGTCGCGTGGTTCCAAAAGCACGTCGAAGGTCGCAGCGACGTGGTGTTCCGCAACCTGTCCGATGACTACGGCCTTATCGCGGTGCAGGGACCGCTCGCGGTTTCGCTGCTTCAGCGTCTCGCGCCCGAGGCTGAGCTAAGCCAAGTCAAGTCGTTTCATTTCTGCAAGACCGACATGAGCGGCATTCCGGTCTGGGCGGCGCGCACGGGTTATACCGGCGAGGACGGCTTCGAAGTGTTTGTTCCGGCGGCGCAGACTGCGCGGCTATGGGATGCGATGCTCACCGTCGGGAAAGACCTGGGGGTGAAGCCGTGCGGGCTGGGGGCGCGCGACACGCTGCGGCTCGAAGCGTGCCTGTCTTTGTACGGCAATGACATCGACGCGACGACCCATCCGTTCGAGGCCAACCTGGGCTGGGTGGTCAAGCTCGATCACGACTTTATCGGTCGATCAGCGCTCGAGGCAATCAAAGCCAAGGGTCTTGCGCGCAAGCTGTGCGCCTTCACGATGGAAGGTCGCGGCACCGCCCGGCACGGCTACGGCATCTTCGACGCGGAAACCGGCGGCAACCAGGTCGGCATCGTCACTTCGGGGAGCGTCGGGCCAACGGTGGGCAAAAACATCGGCCTAGGGTATGTTCCTCTCCAGCTTGCTGAAGTCGGCGCTCGGCTGTTTATCGACTGTCGTGGCAAACGGGTCGCCGCGCAGGTCGTCAAGTCGCCGTTCTACCGTCGGCCAGCGATCTAACGTGGGCTTGCGCATGCAGGCCCCTTCGCCAACTTCCAAACCCAAACGGGACACGTTCCAATGAGCAAATTTCCTACTGATCTTCGCTACACCAAAGACCACGAGTGGGCTCGCATCGACGGCAAGCGCGCCGTTGTCGGCATCACCGACTTCGCAGTGCACCAGCTTGGCGACATCACCCAAGTCGATCTGCCCAAAGAGGGCGAGTCGTTCCGTCGCGAGCAGGTGATTGGCACCATCGAGTCGGTCAAGGCGGTGTCGGACATTTATTCGCCGCTGTCGGGCAAAGTCGTAAAGAGCAACGATCCGCTGCGCGACCAGCCGGAGCTGCTCAACGAGGACTGCTACGACGAGGGCTGGATGGTCGAGCTGGAGCTTTCAAGTCTCGACGAGCTTTCGCAGCTTATGACATCCGAAGAGTACGCCAAGTACGTGAAGGACCACAGCTGAGCCACTCCCTTCCGTAAGGCGCGTGCGCGTTGCCCAAGTCGCATTTTTGCACTTTGGCCGACGCTGTGAAGCCAAGGACATCCATGCGATACATCCCTCATACAGACGCTGACATCGCAGCGATGCTGCGGACCATTTCCGCTCCGTCGATCGAGTCGCTGTTTGCGCACATTCCGTCGTCGCTGCGTCTCAAGAAACCGCTCGATATCGAGGCACTCGACGAAGCGGCGCTGCTAAGCCACCTGGGCCACATCGGCGGTCAAAACACCGCGGCGCTCGGCGATGCGCTCTCGTTTCTCGGCGCTGGTCTGATTCCGCACCATGTCCCCGTCGCGGTCGACATGCTGCTCCAGCGCTCCGAGTGGTACACCTCGTATACGCCGTATCAGCCCGAGGTGTCGCAAGGCACGCTGCAAGCGGTGTTCGAGTATCAGACGCTGGTGGCGGAGCTGTTCGGCCCGCCGGTCGTGCCCGGTCAGCCGGCGCCGTTTGTCAGCAATGCATCGATGTATGACGGGGCATCAGCGACGGCAGAGGCAGTCCTTATGGCGCGCCGCATCACGGGTCGCCAGCTGACGATTGCTTGCGGCGCGATTCATCCCCAGTATCTGGGAACGCTGCACTGCTATCTCGATGGCGTCGACGAGGCAGGCAAAGGCGCAATCAAGACGGTGGGCTTTGGTGCCGACGGTCGGGTGGATTTGGCTGCGCTTGGCAAGCTCCTCGAAGAGTGTGGGGATCGGGTGGCCTGCGTGCTGCTTCAGAGCCCGAACTATCTTGGGGTCATGCAAGATGTCTCGTCGGTGGTGGCGCTGGCAAAAAAAGCCGGCGCGCTGACGGTCGTTGCGGCAGCGGAACCACTCGCGTTTGGTCTGGTCAAGTCGCCAGGCAGCCAAGGCGCGGACATTGTTGCGGGCGAAGGCATCGGTCTGGCTTCGGGTCCGTCGCTGGGCGGTCCGGGTGTGGGCCTGTTTGCTGCGCGCACCGAACACGTCCGGCAGATGCCCGGACGCCTGGTCGGAGAAACGGTCGATCAAGAAGGCCGGCGTGGCTATGTGCTGACGCTGGCGACGCGCGAACAGCACATTCGACGTGAAAAAGCGACGTCGAACATCTGCACGAACCAAGGTCTTATCGCGCTGGCGTTTTCGATCCACGTCTGCATGCTCGGCAAGACCGGGTTCCGACGGCTCGCCGAGATCAACCTGGCCAAGACCGAGTATCTGAAGCAGCGGCTTATGGCGGTGCGCGGCTTCCGTCTGGCCGTCTCGGGCCCGACGTTCAATGAGTTTGCGTTGACGGTGCGCGGTCGTGCCAGCGACGCGGCGGCGAAGCTGCGCGAGCGTGGAATATTTGCTGGTGTTCCGCTCGATCAGCCGGGCTTCGCGCTGCCGATGCTACCCGACGCTGAACGCACGCTGCTGATTGCTGCGACGGAACGGCATCGGCGCGAAGACCTCGACCGCTTGGTCGCGGCGCTCGACGA
Source organism: Pseudomonadota bacterium (assembly GCA_035340095.1). Taxonomy (GTDB): domain Bacteria; phylum Myxococcota_A; class Polyangia; order Palsa-1104; family JAEUJZ01; genus JAEUKA01. The sequence continues at coordinate 12,494 of DAORGN010000130.1, forward strand.
GGTGTGCCCATGACCACCACTGCCCAACCCAAAGGTCTGATTTCGACCAAACACCTGCTCCATCCATCGACGCCGATCTTTGAACAAGGCGCGCCGGGTCGTTCGGGTGCTTCGCTTCCCAAGCTGGATGTGCCCGAGGTCGCGGCCTCGGCGCTGCTTGGGGAACTGCATCGCGACATCGCGCCAGCGCTGCCCGAAGTGTCGGAAGTCGATGCGACCCGGCACTACACCCGGCTGTCGCGCTGGAACCACGCAATCGACATCGGCATGTACCCGCTTGGGTCGTGCACGATGAAATACAACCCCAAAGTCAACGAGCGCGTCGCTCGGATGCCTGGCTTTGCCGGGCTGCATCCGGCGCAAGCGGAATCGACCCTGCAAGGCGCGCTGGAGCTTCTGTATCGACTGGAGCGCTCGCTGTGCGAGATCAGCGGCTTTGCTCGGGTGACGCTGCAGCCTGCGGCTGGGGCCCACGGTGAGCTGTGCGGTCTGATGATGATTCGCGCCTATCACCAGAGCCAGGGCCGTTTCCCGCGCAAAGTGCTGATTCCTGATTCGGCGCACGGAACGAATCCAGCGTCGGTGACGCTAAACCAGATGGAGTGCGTGCCGGTCAAGACGTCGGCGGACGGACTTTTGTCGGCGGAAACGGTGCGTGCCGCGGTGGCGCAGTATCCGGGCGACATCGCCGGCCTGATGGTGACCAATCCGTCGACGCTCGGTATTTTTGAAGAGCACATCGCCGAGATTTCCGCCATCGTCCACGAGGCTGGCGGCCTGGTTTACATGGACGGCGCCAACTTCAACGCGCTGCTCGGCAAGGTTCGTCCGGGAGAGACAGGCATCGACGTGATGCACATCAACCTGCACAAGACCTTCACGACGCCGCACGGTGGTGGCGGTCCGGGATCGGGTCCGGTTGGTGTGGTGGAAAAACTGGTGCCATTTTTGCCGACGCCGACCGTCGAGCTGCGCGATGGCGTGTATCAGCTCGAATACAACCGTCCGCAGTCGGTGGGTCGTCTGCGCAGCTTCTTTGGCAACTTCGGCATGCATGTCCGTGCCTATACGTACATCCGGGAAATGGGTGGCGAGGGGCTAACCCAGGCGACGGAGATGGCGGTGCTCAACGCGGTGTATTTGCGCGCGCTTCTTCACGAAGAGTTTCCGCCGGTGTCCGACAAGCCGTCGATGCACGAGTACGTCACGTCGGACAAAAAAGTGAAGAAAGAGACGTCGGTGCAGACGCTCGACATTGCCAAGCGGCTGATGGACTACGGCTATCATCCACCGACGGTGTACTTCCCGCTCGTCGTTCCCGGCGCGCTGATGATCGAACCGACGGAAACCGAAAACAAAGAAACGCTCGACGAGTTTGCGGCGGCACTCTTGCAAATTGCCAAGGAAGCCCACAGCGAGCCCGATCTTGTGAAGCAAGCACCCCATCAGACTGCGCTGCGTCGTCTCGACGAGACCAAAGCCGCGCGTCATCCCCGTTTGCGCTGGTTGCCACCGACGTAGCCGTGTAGCTGGTCGCGTAGGCCCATCCCTGAGGAGTCTTTATGTCTGGTCATAATCGCTGGTCCACCATCAAGCACAAAAAAGCT
>DAORGN010000131.1:0-14081 GCA_035340095.1 Pseudomonadota bacterium
CCGCGTGGAAACAACCTACATCAACCACCATGGGGTGGCGGGCTGCTGGGTTCGCTTGGCAGACTGGTGAGCGCCGTGGCAAATGCCGTCAGTGGAAACAACACCCGTTCATCAAGGTCGAGCTTCTGCAATTCTTCTTTGGCCAGCTTGTCGCGCAGTGCGTGATCGGCCTGCTGGAACCGCCGTTCGGCGAAGCTGCGCAGCGGCGACAACAGCTCGCTTTCGAGGATGTCGACCGCAGTGGGCGAATCTCGTTCGAGCGCGCGGCCAATCGCGGCTTCACTAAGGTCGAGCCTGGGCAGCACCCGCACAAAGAAGTCATCGACTTTGCCGCCGCGCAGGTAGCCACGCGAAAACGCCAGGTAGCGTCCATAGACTTGCTCATCGAGGAGCGAGAGCAGGTCGCGATCTTCGGGCGCAAGCTGGAGCGCGGACACCACGCGGGCCCGCGAGGACTGACAAAGAGACGACAGTTTTTCATCCAGCAGCGTGAGCAGAAAGTCGCGGTCAGCGGGGGCGGCCTGGTGTTCACCAAAGGGCCAGCGGCGAGGGCGCACAAACGACAGCGTTTCTTGCGCGGCGACTTGGTGGGCGCTGCCGGCATCGGCGATAAGCCGCTTTCGCTCACTTGGGATGAAGTCGCGCGCAAACAGCAGAGCATCGGCGGACAGCAGCCGCAGCGCTTGCTCTAGGTCGTCGCGCTGGCTTTGCGAAAGCAGCGATTCGGCGCGCTGTTGGGCTTTTTGCAAAAGCTGCGAAAGTCGGGTGCGCACCGCGACGCTCTTGATCGCCTGCGAGCGCTGAAAAAATCGTTCCTCCAGGGCCTGTTCGAGCGCCGGCAGGTTGGCTTTTTGCAGCAGCGCTTGGTCTTTGCTGCGCCGGCCTTGCAGCGCCTGCCGTCCTGAAAACGGCACCACCACCTCGAGGATGTCTTTGAGCCCGGTTTCCGGATCGTCAAGATGCGCCAAGATGGCTTGTAGTGAACCAGGGACCGATGCGGCAGGGGCACCGTCTGCGCTTTCGGTCATCTGCGGCAAGCGGTCGATCTTGTTTAGCACCCCAAGGATCTGCTTGCCGGCGCTGCGGATGCTGTGCAGTGCTTCCAGTTCGCTCGCTTTGCCGGCCTGGTCAACGGTAAACAGCCAGATGACGGCGTCGGCTTGGGCGATGAATTCGCGGGCCACCGACTCATGTTCAGGCAGGATGGAATTGAGTCCAGGGGTGTCGACGACATTGACGCGCGCAAGGACTTCCAGCGGATAGAGCACTTCGACGACACGGATGCGGCTGGCTTCGGCGGGATCGAGCCCGCGCAAAAGTCCGGGCACTTTGTCCCAGCCGACGGTGCGGCTCTGGCCATCGCGGTAGATCACCCGTCCGGCACGCTCGCGGCCATAGCGCAGGATGTTGATGGTCGCCGTCGTTGGGGTGATGCCCATCGGTGCGACTTCTTCCCCGAGCAGTGCGTTTACAAACGTCGACTTGCCGGAGTTGAACTCGCCCATCACCGTCACCAAAAGTGGCCGATCGAGCGTTTCGACCAGCTTGCCAGCATCGGGCAGCCAATCGGACAGCTCGGGCGTCTTGGCGAAGTGCTGATGCACTTTTAGCAAAAGACCGTAGAGCTCCTTGGGCAAAAGGGCGCGCTCTGCGTCGTAAAGCCCGGCCAAGGCTTGCCGTGGTCGGGGGTCCGTCGGGGCCAGGCTGGCGGCGCGACGATAGTGACTGGCTGCGGCTGCGGTGTTGCCCCTGCGCTGCTCGGTGATGGCTTGGGCCAGGCGGACTTCGACGTCATCGCCCATGGCTTGGGCGCGCAGTAGCAGCGCGTCGGCGTCCGCGATCGGCAGGTTTTCATCGATCGCTCTGCCGACGAGCCCAATCTGGGTGTCTGCTAGCTCAGGGCGGGCGGCCAGCGCCACTGCGTCGGTTTTCAGACCATTTCGCAGCGCCAGATCGAGCGCTTCCCGCAAAAGCTGCTTTTTTAGCTCACCGGCATCGGCGGGAGCTGCGGCATCGGCTTCTCGCAGCGCTGCAAGCGCTCGTTCGGGCGCGCCACTTTTGGCATGACAGCGGGCCAGGTGGCGATGCGCTTCGGCCATCATCGTCGGATTGCCGGCTTGGCGAGCACTGCCATAGGCGCGCAGACCTTGCTCGTAAGCCGACGCGGTGTCGCCTTGCAAAAGCCGCAGCTCACCAAACAGCAGCAGCGTCTCGACGCGCTCGGGGGCGGCCTGGACCGCGCGCTGGAGCGCTTTTTCCGCATCGGGCACTTGGCCCGACGAAAGCAGCAGCTTGCCGAGCGTGGTCAGCACCTGGGGATCGGCGGTGTCCGCGCGGGCGGCTTTGAGCAGACACTGACGAGCCGCATCCCACGTCGGACTGCCTGGCGTCTCCCCGCGTTTTTGTGCTTGCAGCACCAGCGCCTGTCCGAGCAGCCCTTGTGACTTGGCATCGTCGGGATTGCTCGAAACCGACTTGCGCAGCTCACGCACGGCTTTGTCGAGCTGGCCGAGCTCCAGGTACAGCGAACCGAGCAGCTGCTCGACTTCGGCGCGCTGAAGTTCATCGTCGAGAAACGGCAGCGCTTGGAGGTACTCTGCGGCAGCGCCATTGGCATCGCCTTCCTTGCGGTAGACGTCGCCGAGCGCGATGTGCGCTTCGACATAGCCTTCGCGGGCTACAAGCGCGTCGCTGAGCGCTTTCTTTGCGGCCTGCAAATCCCCCGCCTGTCCCCGCCGCAGATAGCAGATGCCAAGCAGGTAATGGGCACGCGCGTGATCTCGGCGTTTGTCGAGCGCGTGACGCAGCTCGCGGATCGCCGTGTCGTAATCGCCGCGTTCGATAAGCTGGGCCGCCAGCTCGACATGGGCGTAAGCGTCGTCGGCGATGTCCCCGAGCAGGTCGCTAAACTGATTCGCAAACTGATTGAGCTTGTCGAAAATCGCCACAGCACACCCCCGCGGCCTGGCTGGTTACAATCTTACGTCGACGTGGGCTTTGCGGCGTAGTTCCTTGAGCCACGACGTGACCGCTTTGTCGACCTGTTGCTCGTAGAGCTGGCGGCGCAGCGTTTCCTTGACTTCCTCGAACGGGCGGACTTCGGCGTCTTTCTTTTCGACGAGCCGGATGATGTAAAAGCCACGCTCGGCGCGAATCGGTCCGCGGACATCGTTTGGGTCCATCGTCGCCACGACTTCGCGCAGCTCGACGGGCAGTTCGCTGCGGGAAACCAGGCCGGTGTCGCCGTCACCTTTGCTTGGATCGTCGCAGAATTTTTGGCACAGGCTGATGAAGTCTTGGCCAGCGCGGGCGCCTTCGACGACCTTGGCGGCTTTGGCGCGACGTTCGGCCACGGTCTGAGCCGGGGACTCTTTGCCGACGGGAACGACAATTTGGTGGATGCGGACCTGAAGCTGGTCGCCGGCGACTTGGCGCACGGTCTGCGCATAGTAGGACCGAACTTCGTCATCACCAACGGTGACGCGGCTGCGCACCGCCGTGTTCACGACTTTGAGCTGTAGAAGCTGCTGCCGGAGCATGCTGCTATAGGCATCCCAGGTCAGCCCTTGGGCTTTCAGCGCTTCGCGAAGCTGTGATTCGTCGCTCAGGTTGTTGTTTTTGACGACGTCTTTGATCGCGCTGCGCATCTCGTCTTCGGTGACGTAGATTTTTTGTTCGCGCGCGTACTGGGCGATGAGCAGCTTTTCGATCTGGCTGTCGAGCACGCGGCGGCGCAGCTCGTCGTAGCGACGCTGACCTTCGGCGGAATCGCGTTCGACGCCAGCCAGTGCTTGCTTGGCTTCGACCTCGGTGGCTTGCAGCACTTCGGTGTCGAGGATGATTTCGTCGTTTACGACCGCAAGAACGCGATCCAGGACGTTGCCCGCCCACGCCGTCGAGCCGAGCAGCAAGCTACCAAGCGACAGCGCGGCCAAGAATCGACCGCTGCGGCGACAAAGAGTACGCGGGGAAAAAAATCGAATCGACGGATCGGTCATGGTGTTCCTTGCGCGCTGCTTGCGGGCGGCTGGGTCGGCGTTCCGGGTCGCAAAGGCGATGCCTGCGGCGCATCTTGGAAGGGGGGATGATAGCTGCCTGTGCCTTTGGGCGGGCGCAAATCTTCGGGGGCACCGATGTCTTTTGACAAATCGACGCGCACTTCCGACAGCTTGGCGTCGTTCACTTCGACCTTGGACTTTTGCCGCAGCGAGCGCTCGTAGTCATCCATCATCCGCTGGCGCCGTTCGCGAAACAGCTTGGCGCGGATCTGCTGGCTGACTTCGGCGATTGTGCGGGTCAATGCGCGGCGCTGTCCGGTGAGCTTCAAGATGGCAAAGCCGTGCTTGGTCTTGATCGGTTCACTGACATCGCCAATGTTTGCCAGCTTGAAGGCCGACGAAACGATTTCAGTCGGGAGTTCGCGGTTCTTGTCATCGAAGAAGCGCAAATCTCCACCGCGTTCCTTGGTGTCGTTGTCGATGCTGTATTGGGTGACCAGCTCGCGGAAGCCGACGTTTTCGAGTCCCTTGCTGCGCGGGTCGGCGAGCACTTTTTTGGCGGTGTCTTCGTCCGGCACAAGGATCATGCTGACGCGCACTTCGGGAGGCCGGTTGAATTCGTCCTGATGGGAATCGAAGTACGTCTTGACGTCTTCGTCGGTGATGTCTTCCTGCTTTAGCTTGTCAAAGCGCTGCTTGAGCAGCTTTTGGATCATCACCTGCTTCATCGCGCGCACGACTTCGGGGTCGCGATCGAGCCCTTGGCGTCTGGCCTCGCTGGCGAGCACTTCAAACTTGACCAAGTTGTCGAGGAATTCTTTCTTCTGCTCAAGCCCGGTGTAGCGCGCCCGGACGTAGGGCGTCTGGCTGTTGATGCGCTCTTCAATCTCCGACACCGTGATACTTACGTCGTCGATCTGCGCAAGCACCGTGCCTTTTTTGCCATCGGTCGACCGTTTGGCCGAAAGGTTCGGACAGCCGACCGTTGCCAGCAGAGTGCAAAACAGCGTCGGCAACAGCAGCCGGGGCGAGCGTTTGCGGCCATTTCGAGGCAGAAACATGCCGAAGCAATACCGCATCCCGTCGGGACCACGCAACATTTCTGGGTTGAGATTCGATGTGCTCGATCAAAATCGGCTTTTTTAGTGCCAGTTATGTTTCTGCGTCATTCCGGTGGCTTGTGCGATCTGCTTGCGCCGAGGGCAGGAACGCGAGAAATGTAATTTGTCTAATTTTAACTGGAGGGGATATGAGCAAGCGTGTAAGTAGCTTCGCTGTTCCATTCTTCGCACTGCTCGCCGCGTGCGGCGGCGGTACCACGACGGGTGCAGTGATTCCTGCGGGCGGCCTGAACTTTCCGAACTGCTCGGATGGCCAACTTCTGGGAATTGATGCAACGGGCCGTGGTTACACCTGCGTGAGCGTTGCGACGACCTCGGCTGCGGCCCCGGTCTGCACGGCCTCGCAGGCTCTGACGGTTGAAGGTGGCATGCTCAAGTGTGTCGAAAAGGGCACCGGCAGCACCACTTCCGAGCTGAGCAACCAAATCACTGCGCTTGAGAAGCAGTACAACGACCTGAACACCAAGGTGAACGATCTCAAGACGCCGTCGGGCATCGGATCGCAGTTCGTTGGTGTGACCGATCTCAAGTTTGCTGGCAAAATCGTTGGCCCCAAGACCGGCGTAGTCGGCGTCGGCGGCGCGGCGGAAGCCTGTATCAGCAAGTTTGGTCTCGGCGCGCACATGTGTACGCCCTACGAGATGTATCAGTCGGTCGCCGCTGCAAACCCGGCGTTTACGTCGACCTCGACGGTTGGCAAGGCATGGGTCTACATGATCGGCTGGAACAAGCCGACGGCAGCTCAGGTCACTGGCATTCAAGCGACCGCGGCAGCGGATGACAACGCGGGTCTTGGTGACAACTGCGGCAGCTACACCCAGGGCGATGGAACCAAGGGCTGGGTCGGTACGGTGGGCTCGTGGGACGTTTCGACGTACACGGGTGCGCCGCAAGCGATGCCTCACATGCTGCGGTTCTCGATTAGCGCGCAGACCACCTGCGATAAGACCTTCCCCATCGCGTGCTGCCAGTAAGCGGAAACGGAGACACCCATGCGGACTAGCAATAAGAAACTCTACCTTGCTGCATGTCTTGTCGCTCCGCTTATGGCCTGCGGAAGCGAGTCTACCGGCGGCACCCAAGTGAAGCTGCCGGACAACTGCACGAACGGCCAAGTTCTGACCACCGACTCTGCTGGCCAGCTCGTCTGCACCAGCCTGCCGGTTGGTTCGCAGAAGCTGCCCGAGTGCCAGCCCTTCGTTGAGGCGCTGAGCTCGGAAGACGGTGCGACGGTCAAGTGCGTCGCGCGCAACAATGAAAACCCCGGTGGTTCCGACGCGGTCAAGGCGGTAAACCAGATCTCGACCACGCTGAGCACGATCAACACCACGGTGAACAATCTGCTCGGCCAGCGCCAGACCTACGGCGTGTTCAAGGGCCTGACCACGGCCAAGACGACCGGTGCGATCAGCTCGAACGGCAAGACCGGCATCCTCGGCGCTGCCGACGTCTGTGCAACGCAGTACGGTGCGGGCGCTTACATGTGCTCGGTCTACGACATGTACATGAACGTCGCGCGCGGCAAGATCGCCCAGACCGACACCGTCGCGAAGTCGTGGGTTTACATGACGTCGTGGAAGTCGATTGCGACGGGCGCAGCCAATGCCAACCAGGGCCTGAACGACAACTGCGCGAGCTTCACCAACGGTGCCACCAACGGCGGTTACTGGGGCACTGCCTTCGAGTGGACCGCACTGTCGAACGGCGCGCAGGGCATGAAGTTCAACGCCGGCAACGTCACTCCGAACTCCGCGCTGTGCAGTGACATGCTGCCGATCGCGTGCTGCCTATAACGAGAAGGGGAACGAACATGAGCAAAATGAAGTTTGCTTTTCTGCTTTCGCTCGCCCCGCTGATGATGGGCAGCGATGACGTCGCCTCGCAGTACGAGGCTCTGACGGTCAACGGCATGCTCCCGATCTGCCAGACGGGTGAGTACCTGACGTATCAGGGTGGCAACCTGGTGTGCGCGATTCCGGCGAGCAACGGCGTGACTGGCGTGACCAACTGCACCGGTCAGCTTCTGACCAACACCGGCGCGGGCGGCGAGTTCAAGACGCTGTCGTGCACGGCCAAGGGTGGCGCCTCGATCTCCAGCTCGGACATCACCCGCGTGACCACGCTGTCGAACAACGTGACGCAGCTCAACACGACGGTGAACAACCTGACCGCAGCATCGCCAAGCCGTGGCTATTACGTCGGCCTGACTGCGGCCAATACCGGCGGTCAGATGTACGTCGCGGGCTCGGACGTCGGCATCCCATCGGGCGCCAAGCTCTGCTCGAGCTACGGCCCGAAGGCGCACGTCTGCACCTCGTATGAAATCTATGCGTCGGTCGCGGCTGGCAAGAACATGGCCACCCTGGTCGATGCGTGGGTTTACAACGAGAGCTGGAACTTCACGCTGAGCCAGAACCCGGCGGAACCCGATGCGGGTCTGTCGGAAAACTGCGCGAGCTTCGTCTATTCGTCGGCGCACCTGTTCTACGCCGGCCAGACGATGACTTACGGAGCGCTCCCCGGTGGCGGCATGGGTCTTATGCTCAAGCAGCGCGGCTGCCCCAGCGCAACCAAGGCGGCTTGCTGCAACTAGTCGCCAGCGGTCCCCTTCGGGCGTAGGCGCGAAAGGGGACGCCTGATCTGAAATGAAAAACCCCGTCTGCTGATGTACTGGCAGACGGGGTTTTTGTTTTTCCGAAGGGATTCTACGGGCCGACCGACAGCGTGTCATAGCGAGCGCTGGCGCTGCCACGACGGGTCTGGTCGCCGCGGACGCGCGCAATCAGACGGTGATTTCCAAGCGGCAGATCGCTCGGTAGATCGACATCCAGCGAAAAACGACCATCGGGTTGAGTCACTGCGCGGCCCAAAATGCGCGGTCCGCCACTGACGGTAAGGATGAGCAACACTTGCAGTCCCGCCGCGTTGCCGCTCGTCGAACGAACGATTCCGCGAATGGGCAAGCTGCTGCCTCGGTAGGCGTTGTTTGACGCCGACAAGGATACCTGGGTTGTCGCCAGCGTGGTTCCCTGGTCGATGCGGCGGTCGTCGGACTGGCTGACATCGTCTTCTTGCGGCAGATCGCTTGCTTCGTCGCTGCTGCCGGGGACTTTGGCTGCGTCTTTGCGCCCGCTGCCGTCAGGCTTGCCGGGGCTTGTTGCATCGCCGGTTGATGAACCGTTTTTGTCCGATGCACCGCGACTGGCTTGGCCCGACGGCGACTTGCCATCGCCGTCGCTGTTTGGCTTGGTTTTGTCGCTGCCGCCGTTTTTCGCCGTTCTTTCGACGGTTGCGGCTTCGCTGCCGCTGTGACCGGCGATCTTGCCGTCTGCACCGCGGTTTTTGCCCGTGCCGCTGTCTCCGCTCTGGCGACTTTTGTCGGTGCCGCTCGTTCCATCACTCCCGTCGCTGCCGCCTGATCCTGGCTGGCGGGGCTGGCCGGGAACGTGAGACGGGACGCCGCTGTGGAAGTTGGGCGGCGTTGGAAACGGATCGCTGCCTTTTTCGCGGTAGGCGACGCGGTTTTCTCCGTCGACGATGCGCTGTGACAGCGGGGCTCCGCCCAGGTTGATGCGCCGGAAGTAACCGCCGCGACCGCGCGCATCGGGAATCCACACTTCGACGAAGACATGCAGTTCGTTTTCGACATAACGCGCCGGAATGCCCGCAGCCAGTGCCGTGATCACAAATGCGTAGGAGCGATGTCGACAGGCTCCTCGCTTCGACAGCGCGATTCGCAGGTACAGATCGCCAACGCCTTCGTCGGGCAGTTCCCCGACGGTGAAGCCGCGAAAATACTGCACAAGCTGCGCCAGCAGCGCTTGATAGTCCGATCCCGATGAGGTTCGCACACCGATCTCGCGCAGGACGGTACTGGCTTCGCGCTTGAGCTTGCGAGGCAGCGGGGCGATCAGATCGTCGGGCACATCGCCGAGCAGCGGCGCTGGTGTCCCCGGCGGCAGCAGCGGCCCGGCAAAATAGCGCGGCGCGACATCCATCAAATAGACCAAGCGATGGCGGCCCCCGGTCGGCGACGAGACATAGAGGTTTTCCGCTCCATCGACGAAAAATGACAGACTGCGGGTCGGCGTCGATCGATACGACAGAATCCGAAAACCGGCAGCCGGCGTTGGCAACGGCACAGCTTGGCCGGCGACAAAATCGACGACCACCGATCCATAAAATGGATCTCGACCCGGTGCGGCCCCGGTTTTTTCGACGGGAACTGCCACAAGATCACTGCGCCGCAGCTTCATCGCGCCATCATCGTCGACGCCATCGAGCACGCTCATCCGCTTGTAGGGATAGACCGCGGGCGCAAACACTTCGTGATACAGCCGCTCGCCACCGGTTTCTGGTCCCGTCGCTGAATCGGGCAAAATGCGCGACCTGCGCACGGGCGGCGGGTCTGTCCCCGGCTGCGGCCCCTGCGAGTGCGCGAGGTTTTCCGTCGTCGCACCGCTCGCAAAAATCTGTTCCTGGCCGATAGGCGCGCGTCCCCCCGATGGCGCAGTGACAAGTCCGTCCCGGCTCATCACCGCATCGGGCATCGCATCGCTCGACGCACCATCCGGGCGACAGACTCCGTCTTTGCAGCGCAGCCGCGGGACCGAAAGCGGTTCGTGCAGAATGGGCTGTGCCACGCTGTTCATCGGTGCGGAAATTCCCGTCGCCAAGAGCAGCCATCGCAGCCGTCTTCGGAGTGGTTCTGTGGGCCTCGCCATGCGCCTTGCCATCATACCTTGCCGGTCTTGGCGGTGCCCATTGCGTGTGTTATAGCGCCTCCTTCGTTTGAGGAGGTTTCGTCTCATGTCCCGTCGTTGCTTGCCGTCATTGCCGTCCCTTCGGCCTACCTTGTTTCTGGCTTCGTCGCTGCTTATCGCTTCGTCGTTTGCAAGCTGTACCCCGTGCGAGCCGATTGCGCCGCTGAAGCCCGATCCGCCGCCGCAGGTGACGCCGCCGCCGCCGCCCAAGCCGACGGGGCCGACGGAAGCCGATGCCCGCACGTTCATGAATGAAACCGAGACGCAGCTTCGCGCCCTGTGGAGCTACGCGCAGCGGGTGCAGTTTGTCCAAAACACCAACATCACCTTTGACACCGAGCAGCTCAATGCGCAGTCGCAAGAGCAGGTGATGGAGCTGGTCGGAAAGAAGATCAAAGAGGCGGCGAAGTTTGACAAGTTGGAGCTTCCGCCCGATCTGCGGCGCAAGTTTGATCTGCTCAAGCTCGCGCAGGACTTGCCGTCGCCAGCCGATGCGGGTGAGCGGGCCGAGCTGGCGCAGCTTGCCGCGTCGATGGAAACGACTTATGGCAAAGCGAAGTACTGTCCGCCGCGGCTCAAAGGGGGCTGTCTGACCCTGGATGATCTGAGCCGGACGCTTTCGACGAGCCGCAACTACGACGAGCTGATGGAAGCGTGGGTGGGCTGGCATGATCTGGCCAAGACGCTGCGCGGTTCCTATGTCCGCTACGTTGTGCTCGCAAACAAGGGCGCACAGAACGCGGGATATGCCGATGTCGGCGCGATGTGGCGTTCGCGTTATGACATGCCAGAAGATGCGTTTGCCGCCGAGACCGAGCGTCTGTGGGAACAGGTCAAGCCGCTGTATGAAGCGCTGCACTGTTACACCCGGATGAAGCTGCGCCAGACCTATGGGAATCGCGTTCCGGAGGCCGGTCCGATTCCCGCGCATCTGCTCGGAAACATGTGGGCGCAGGAATGGGGGAACATTTTCCCGCTGGTTGCACCGACGGGGAAGGGCGCAGCCATCAACCTAAAAGCGAAGTTTGCGCAGAAGAAGACGACTCCCATTGAGCTTGTGAAAATGGGCGAAGGATTCTTCAAGTCGGTGGGCTTTGATCCACTTCCAGATACATTCTGGAAACGATCGATGTTTGTGCGGCCCAAAGATCGCGATGTGGTGTGTCACGCCTCGGCATGGGACATCACGTCGAAGGGCGATCTGCGGATCAAGATGTGTATCGAACTAGACGATGACAACTTCCGCACCGTGCATCACGAGCTGGGACACGACTACTACTACTGGTACTACCGGGATCTTCCGCTGCTGTTTCAGCAGGGGGCAAACGATGGTTTCCATGAAGCGATTGGCGACGCGATTGCGCTGTCGATCACGCCGACGTATCTGCAAAAAATTGGTCTTATGGATCAAGGTACGCAGGTCGATGACACCACATTCCTTTTGCACGATGCGCTAGAGCATGTTGCGTTCCTGCCGTTTGGGAAAGTGCTCGATCAGTGGCGCTGGGAAGTGTTTTCTGGCAAGGTCCGTCCCGAGGAATACAACAAGCGCTGGTGGGAACTGCGGACCAAGTACCAAGGGGTGACTCCGCCGGTCAATCGCACCGATGCGGACTTCGATCCGGGGGCCAAGTATCACATTCCAAGCAACGTTCCTTATGCGCGCTATTTCCTGGCGCGGGTGTTGGAATTCCAGTTCCATCGTGCGCTGTGTCAGGCGGCGGGATATCAGGGGCCGCTGCACAAGTGCTCGATTTATGGGAATCAGGCTGCGGGCGACAAGATGAAAGCGATGCTTCAGCTTGGTTCGTCGAAGCCGTGGCCCGAAGCACTGGACGCGATTGCAGGTACAAAGAGCATGGATGGTGCCGCGATGCTCGACTACTACGCGCCGCTCATGAACTTCCTCAAAGAGCAGACCAAGTCGCAGAAGTGCGGCTGGTAACGGCCTGATTCCTACCCAATTCCTGCCCGATTCCCAATCGATTCCTAACCGATACCTGGCTGACCCCATTCGGGGTCTTCCGCGCGCTGGCTTCGTCTAGGAAATCCGACCGCGGAAGCGGACAAGACCCTCTTGTGCCGTCGACGCAACCAGCTTCCCATCGCGTGAAAACACACTGCCACGGACCAGACCGCGCGCCCCAGACGCCGATGGACTGTGCATGACGTGAAGCAGCCAGTCATCCATGCGAAAGGGTCTGTGGAACCACATGGCGTGATCCAAGCTGGCGACTTGCATCGACGGTGTCACCCACGTCACACCATGCGGACGCATCGCCGTTGGAAGAAAAGCAAAGTCTGAACAGTACGCGAGCAGATAGCGATGCAGCGCTTGATCATCGGGAAGTGTTCCGCATGCGCGCACCCACACGGCTTGCTCTGGCGGCGATTTTTCCGGCGCAAACGGATGTACGGGCGCGACAGGACGCAGCTCGATTGGACGTTCACTGAGCGCGCGTGAGCGGATCGTTTCAGGAAGCCGCTGCGAGTATTCCGCCCACAGATCGCGCTCTGAACGGAGTCCTTCCGGACCGAGCACTGGCTGCATGCTATCGGCGTGATCGAAGCCCTGTTCGTCGAGCTGAAACGACGCGATCATCTGAAAAATCGGCTTCCCATACTGCGTCGCCAAGATGCTGCGTGTTGAAAAGCTGCTGCCGTCCCTGGTTCGATCGACTGCATAGACAATCGGTTTTTTTGCATCACCCAGGCGCAAAAAGTAAGCGTGCAGCGAATGAACATGACGTTCCGTGGGAACGGTCTGCACCGCTGCGCTCAGCGCTTGGCCAAGCACCTGACCGCCGAACACCTGACCCCAGCCGAGGTCTTGGCTTTGGCCACGAAAAAGATTTTCCTCGATTCGTTCGAGCGCAAGCAGGTCAACCAGTTCGGTCAAAAGACGAGACATAAGGACTCCCAGCGACAGTCATTTTAGATGCCACGCGGGACTTCACCCACTGAATTCGTAAGCGTCGGGCAAAAGATGTCGCTTAGCTGCGAGGGGAGTGGGATGGATGGTCCCCTGTGCGCGTCATCCGCTGAAGCAGCTTGCGAAGCTGGGCTTGCTCTTTTTGGGAAAGCGCACCGAGCAAGTCGGATTCCACCGCAAGGGCTGTGGCAAACAGTCGTTTGATGACGACGCTGCCATAGGCGGTTAGCGCGACAGAATACCGTCGACGGTCGGCAGGATCAGGGGATCGCAAAACCAGTCGACTCTTTTCCAGTTCATCAAGCAGCGAAACCAAGTGGGCAGGTTCCAGTGCCAGCGCGCGGGCGATCTCTGCTTGGGAACACGCCTTGCGCTCGTGCAAAAAGCTCACGATGTCAAAGTGCGGTGCTCGCAGTCCGTCCGCTTCCAGCGCCGCCGCAAACGCCCGCTGCGCACGTTTGCCCAGCACAACCAGCAGATAGCCGACGTGATCAGTCAGCGCCGATGGCAGCGCTTCAAAGTCTCGGTTTCGCATCGATTCAAAACGCTAGCCAGAAATTGTGATTGACACAACTGTTTTATTCGTTGATTATTGTGCCATACAACAATTGTTAGGAGCATCGATCATGACACCCGAGCAGACCAAGGACTCCGCACTCGCCGTTTCGCTTTCGATCCAGGACAATGACTGGCAGAAGCTTGATTCTTTGCTGGCCCCCGGCTTCACCTATTCCGGGGATGGTCTCTCGTTCAGTCGCGACGAATACATCGGCTTTATGCAAGACATGAAGGACGCCTTTTCGGGGATGAAAATGACGTTCGAGCACGTCTTGGTCGACGGCGAGTTTGTCACGATTCAGTTTACGTCGCGGGCCAAGAACGTCGGCAAGTTCATGGGGGCTCCCGCTTCCAAAAAAGACATCGAAGTCCGGGGCACCCTGATCCGTCAGATGCGCAATGGCATCGCGATTCAGGAATGGCAGACCACCGATTTGCTCGGCGTGATGACGCAGCTGGGATTCGGTGCGCTGTTTGGTTATTCGATTGCGGTGGGACTGTTCAAAGCGGCTCCCAAAAAACCCGTGCGCCGCGTCTGATCCCTCACCCTTGCGTGGACTGCGCGAGCGCTGTGTTCATTCCTGTTTCGTCGCTGTCTGACTTTAGTAGCCGCTGTGTCCGGTCCGTTCCTCGATCAAACTGATTTGTTCTTCGAGCGTCGCCGTTTCATCGGCCCAGTGCGCATAGGTTGGGAATTCCGGAAACGTGC
>DAORGN010000132.1:0-13913 GCA_035340095.1 Pseudomonadota bacterium
AACAGTGTATCCAGGCCACGGTGCCCCCGAAGCAACCCCAGCAGCCATCGACGAAGACATCCAGTACCTGGGCGCAGCAGCGGACATCTTTCGGACCGCCGCAAGCGCCGATGCAGCCATCGCCCAGCTCAAACAGAAGTTTGCCTACACAGGCGGCGGACTGCTCGACTACAGCACCAAGATTTACTTTTCGACGTGCAAACAGCCCTAGCTCGTCTTGGTGATGCCGCAGAGCTTTTCGGAGAGCGCCCACAAGCCTTCGGCAGCGGTGTCATCTTTGGCCAGGCGTGTCGTCTTGGCCGGCTTTTTGTCGTGAAAGTATTCGCCAGTCAGCTTGGCCGCGTCGGGGCTGGTTGCCAGCCAGATCAGGGTTTCAGCACCTTTTTCGGGGGTGCGGGCAAACAGCTTGCCGGTGAAGCTGATAAGCGACGCGAGGACGCCCTGGTTGTTTTGGCCAAAGCCGGTCTGCACAAAGCCAGGGTGGAAGCAGTTGACGACCACACCGGGCGCGCGCTTTGCCAAAGACCGCGTAAACAGGATGTTGGCCAGCTTGGAGTCGCCGTAGGCAGCAAAGCCCGCCGACTTGCCATCGCGCTTGGCGATGTAGTCCAGGTTCATTTTGCCCGTCTGATGTGCCGCGCTCGACGTGCTGACCACGCGCGAACCCGACGTCTTCTCTAGCATCGGCAAAAGCTCGTGGGTCAAAAGGAAGTACCCCAGGTGGTTTAGGGCAAACGTCATCTCGAAGCCATCCGGGGACAGCTTGTAATCGGCAAACAGCGCCCCAGCATTGTTGACCAGCACATCCAGCCGGTCGTGTGCCTGGGCAAACGACCGAGCCACCGCCCGCACATCATCGAGCTTGGACATGTCGCCCAGCAGAAGCGACAGCTTTTCGCTGCCGCTGTCACGCTTGAGATCCGCAACGACGCGCTCGCTCTTTTCCTTGTTGCGCCCAACCAAAACCAGCGTCGCGCCGCGTTTGGCGAAGTCGAGCGCCGCCGCTTTGCCGATGCCTTCGGTTGCCCCAGTGACCAAAAAGACCTTGCCAACCAGATCGCTTGCCATACGCCCAGCCTCCCAAAAACTATCCGGACGTCATCTTAGGGGAAAAGGCGCGCGTGGACGTACTGCTTGTCGACCACGATGTGCTGGCCGCGTCGCTCGGGCGCTTCAAACAGCAGGTCGTGACAGACCGTTTCGCAAAGACCCCGCAGGGAACGCGCCCCGAGACCTTGCAAAAGCGCCGCACCCGCGATTTCGCGTAGCGCATCTTGGGAAAAGTCGACCTGAACATTGTCGAGCGCGAGGAGCCGCTGATATTCCGCCAAGAGAGGATCGCCCGGCCCGGCAAGGATCTGGCACAGCTCGTCTTCGGACAGCGGCGAAAGCTGGACCCGCACCGGCAGCCGCCCGAGCAGCTCGCTGAGCATCCCGTAACTTAGCAAGTCTTCGGTGGATAGCTCTTTGGCAGCCGATGCTGTGGCCTTTTCACCAAAGCCGATCCGCGACGAAGGCCGCTCACGCTCAAACAGGTCGGCGAATGTACCGGCGGCGATGAACAAGATGTCGCTTGTGTCGACCTGGACCACGTCTTGCCGACCGGGCTGCGGGGACACGCTGGTGGGGACGAGCAGCTCGCGGCCTTCGAGGATCTTGAGCAGGCTCTGCTGTACACCCTCGCCGCCGATGTCACGGGTGCCGCCGCCGGTCTTGTAGCTTTGGGTGCGGCGCGCAAGCTTGTCGATTTCGTCCAAAAAGACGATCCCGCGCTGCGCATCCGATACGGAGTGGTTGGCGCGAAACAACAGCTCGGCGACTAGCTGTTCGACATCTTTGCCGTAGTAGCCGGCTTCGGTGTACTCGGTGGCATCGGCGATGCTAAGCGGCACGTCGAGCACCTGGGCAAGCATCCGCACAAGGTGGGTCTTGCCCGAACCCGTCGGCCCGATGAGCAGGATGTTCGACTTGCGGATCTGGCCTTTGCGATCCGCAGGCAGCCCACAGCGGCGCAGATGCCCGTAGGCAGCAACCGAAAGGACTCGCTTGGCGCGCTCTTGCCCCACGACGTGCTGGTCGAGGTAGGAGTAGATGGCCCGCGGGGTCAACAGCGTGCGCTTTTGCGGACGAACACGCGCCATCACGGACCCCTCGACAACAAGCCGCAGTCGCCAGATCCCGCACGATGCAGGCTGCGTAGGCACGGCCTGGGCGGCATCTTCTTCATAAATGGACGCGATTCGCTTAGCCGTTTCAAGCGAGCGCACGATATCATCCACGCTAGGCTTTTTTGTAACTGAACTTTCCCGAGGGAGGACCGATGTCGAGTAGCCACGAGAGCGGAGTAGCAGGCGAGACGATCGCCGAGGTGTACGCCAACCGGGCCCAGGCGACGCCGAATGCTCCGGCGTTTATGACCAAGCGCAATGGGGACTGGCACACGTTGACCTGGCAGCAGGCCTATGAAAAGTCGTCAGACATCGCGCACGGCCTGATCGCTATCGGGGCAAAGCTTGGGGACAAGATCGCGCTTGTCGGCAGCACCCGCGAGGAATGGACGCTGTGCGACCTGGGACTGGTGCTTGCGGGCGGCATCACGGTGCCGATTTACCCGTCGAGCCTGAAAGAAACCGTCGCCTACATCCTCAAGGACAGCGAAGCAAGCTTCATCTTCGTCGAAGACAAGAAGCAGCTCGACAAGCTGCTGGCCATCAAAGCCGAGATCCCGCAGGTCAAGCAGGTGATCTTGTGGGACGGGCACGCGGAAAACGATCCCAAAGTCGATGAGTGGGTCGTGCCGCTGCGCGAGCTGTGTGATCGGGGCCGCGCCCATCGCCTGACCCAACCGCAAGCGCTGCCAGAGCTGCGCAAGCAGATGACCGGCGAGACCGTCGCAACGATCATCTACACGTCGGGGACGACCGGAAATCCCAAGGGAGTGGTGCAGTCTCATGCATCGTTCGTCGTCGGTTCGCGCTATGGCGTAAACGCCCTGCCCGTCAAGCGCAGCGACCGCCAGCTGCTGTTTCTGCCGCTGGCCCACTCGTTCGCCAAAACGCTGTCGATGGTTGCCGTCTACGTCGGCTTTTGCACGGCGTTTTCGGGCATCGACAACATCTTGGAATACGTCGGCCAGGTCAAACCGACCTTTATGGCCGGTGTGCCGCGCATCTACGAAAAGGTCTACGCCGGCTTTTTGAACAAAGCGAAGCAGGGCGGCCCGGTCAAGTGGGCGCTGGTTCAGTGGGCGATCGATGTCGGCACCAAGGCAAGCCGCGAGATCCAAGCTGGCCGACAGCCCGGTGGACTGCTCGGGATTCAGTGGAAGCTGGCCGACAAGCTGGTGTTTTCCAAGCTGCGCGACCGCTTCGGCGGCAAACTCCAGTGGTTTGTGTCGGGCAGCGCACCGCTTTCGCGTGAACTGGCGGAGTTTTTCCACGCCGCCGGCATGCTGATCCTTGAAGGCTACGGGCTGACCGAGACCAACAGCTTGACCAGCATCAACCGCGTCGATGCGTACAAGTTCGGCACGGTGGGCAAGGCCCTGCATCCGAAGCTGGAAGTCAAGATCGCTGCCGATGGCGAGATCCTGACCCGCGGCGTCACCAACCTGTCGGGCTACTACAAGCTGCCGGAAGCCACTGCCGAAGCGATTGAACAAGACGGCTGGTTCCACACCGGGGACATCGGCGAGATCGACAGCGAAGGCTTTATCAAGATCACCGACCGCAAAAAGGATCTGATCAAGACCTCGGGTGGCAAATACGTCGCGCCGCAGATGATCGAAAATCAGCTCAAGCTGGACCCGCTCGTAAGCCAGGCCGTCGTCATCGGTGACAACCGCAAGTACATCACCGCGCTGGTCGCCATCAACCTCGATACGGCCAAGCAGATCATTGGCGAGACGGGGCAGACACCGCCCAGCGACGCCGCGGCGCTTTCCGCACACCCACTTGTGCAGCAGCGCCTCGAGGACAAAAAGAAGGAAGTCAACAGCAAGCTCGGATCGTGGGAGCAGGTCAAGTACATCAAAGTGCTGCCGCGCGAGCTGACCGAGGCCGATGGTGAGCTTACGCCGAGCCTGAAGGTCAAGCGCAAGGTCGTCACCAAGAAGTACGAAGACCTGATCGAGTCGATGTACCAGGCCAAAGAGAAGGACAAAGACTAACCCGGTCGACCTGTCGAGCGGTCCAGCCACGGTCGCCACCTGGCCGTATCGACTTGTGGCAGACTGACCGGCATGTGGATTCCTCTTTTGGCCCTGGCGGCCCTTTGTGCGCTCCTGTTTGTCACCACCAGCTTCCGCGTGCTCCGTGAATATGAGCGGGCGATTGTGTTCCGACTTGGGCGGGCACGTCAGCGTCCGCTCGGCCCCGGCCTGGTGCTGATGCTGCCGTTTGGCATCGACCGCGCCCAGGTCGTCGATCTGCGTACCAAAGTCATCCAGATTCCGACGCAAGAAGTCATCACCCGCGACAACATCTCGATTGGCGTCGATGCGGTGGTCTATGCCGATGTGCAGAGCCCAGCCGATGCGGTGCTGCGGGTCGAGCAGTATATGCCGGCGACGCTCCAGCTTGCGGCGACGACACTGCGATCGATCATCGGTCGGATGGAGCTTGACGAGGTGTTGGCCAAGCGCGCCGAAATCAACATCGAGGTACAGGGCATCCTCGATGCGCGCGTCGAGCAGTGGGGCATTGATATCACCGCGGTCGAGATCAAAGACATCTCGCTGCCAGCGGAAATGAAGCGGGCGATGGCGCGGCAGGCCGAGGCAGAGCGGGAGCGGCGCGCCAAAGTGATCATGTCGGATGGCGAGCTTCAGGCGGCGGCCAAGCTGTCGGAGGCGGCCCGGCTGATTTCTAGCGAGCCGGCGGCGCTGCAGCTGCGGCTTTATCAGACGATGGTCGAGGTTTCGACGCAGCCCAACATGACGATTGTGCTGCCGGTGCCGATCGAGCTTCTGGCCGGTCAGAGCGAGAGCAAAGGGGGGGCACTGACCCAAGCGGCAGTGGCCGCAGCCGCGGCAGCGCTCAAGCCGCAGCTTGAGGCCGGCAGCAAGGGTCAAGCCCCTGCACTTCCCGCCAAGGCAGCGTCGACAGTCAGCGATGAACTGGCCGAAGCGACAGCAGCCAGCAAGATCGCCGTGACGAAATAGCTAGACTTGGCTGCGAGAGCGGGCGGCGAGGTGCGCTTTGAGGTACTTCGACGGCAGTTCGCGACCGATGAACGTGCCAACCTGGCGTGAACAGTCGACCAGCGCATCCAAGTTGATGCCTGTTTCGACGCCCATCCCATCCAGCATGTAGATCAAATCCTCGGTGGCAAGGTTGCCGCTCGCGCCCGGTGCATAGGGACAGCCACCCAAGCCACCAAGCGCACTGTCGATGGTGGTGATGCCCATCTGCAGACCGACCAGCACGTTCGCAAGCGCGGTGCCGCGGGTGTCGTGAAAGTGCAGTGCGAGCTTATCGCGCGAGCACAAAGGGTCGAGCCGCAGCAGCACTTCTTCGACTTGTCGAGGGGTGGCCACGCCGATCGTGTCACCGAGAGATATCTGATACGCCCCCATCGACAGCAGCGTTTCGACCAGTTCCACCGTCGCGTCGGGACTGACCCTGCCTTCATAGGGACAGCCGTACACCGTCGAGATATACGCCCGCACGCGAACGCCAGCTTGCAGCGCCGGCTGCATCACTTCGCCAAACGCGAGCAGCGTGTCGGCCCGCGTCTTGTTGATGTTCTTTTTGTTGTGCGTTTCGGACGCCGACATAAAGACGGCGATTTCCTTGAGCCCGACCGCGAGCGCGCTGTCGAGCCCACGGCGATTGGGGACCAGACACGAATACTCGACGCCGGGTCTTCGGGTGATGCCGCGGGCGACCTCGCTGGCATCGGCGAGCTGGGGAATCCACTTGGGATTGACGAAGCTGCTCACCTCGATCCGTGACAGTCCCGTCTGAGACAGCGCATTGATAAGGGCAATCTTGTCCGCCGTAGGCACCATCCGCTGCTCGTTTTGCAGACCATCCCGAGGGCCGACCTCGTAGACAGTAACCCGCGCTGGCAGACTCGCAAACAGTGGCGACGGTTGGGATTGCGCAGCCATATACTCAGTCTATCCCCAAAACCCCGGTTCGATCACGTAGGGCAGTTAATGCGACTTGGGCGGCTTGATGCTCGGCCTCGCGTTTGGAGCGCCCGTGGCCTCGTCCCAGCTCCTCTGCATCGACCCAGACCGCCACTTCAAAGACGCGCTCGTGGTCCGGGCCTTCGCTGCCGATGACTTCATAGCGGGGCCGCGCCCGTTTTTGACCTTGCAGAAACTCTTGCAGCGCTGACTTAAAGTCGAGCGTGCGGCTTTCCGTCACCCGCAGCACGGTTTCCGACAGGAGCCGCTTGGCCACAAGCAGCACCAAGACAAAGCCGCCATCGCGATAGAGCGCGCCGAACACCGCTTCATACGCATCGGCGAGCAGCGAAGGCTTCTGCCGACCGCCGCTCAGTTCCTCGCCTCGCCCGAGAAGGAGGAAACGCCCCAGCTCGATCTGCTGGGCCAGACGGCACAGCTGCGCTTCACTGACGAGCTGCGAGCGCAAGAGCGTCAGCGTACCTTCCGACAGCGCGGCCCCATCGCCATCCATAAGCAGGTGCGTCACCGCAAGCTGAAGCACCGCATCGCCCAAAAATTCCAGGCGTTCGTTGTCATCCGCCGTGGGCGCGCGTTCGTTTACGTAGCTGCGATGCCGAAGGGCGGTACACAGCAGCGACCGATCCGAAAACGTGTGGCCAAGATAGCCTTCCAGCACCGGCAGATCGTCTTGTTCGGATGCGGACACCCGGCGCTTATAGCACCTGTTTGACCGGATGCGGAAGTCAGCTTCCCCAAATTGGGGCGCACCTGCTAGCGTTGCCCCCACTTCGTCCAAGGGAAATGGGAGTCTGTGGGCTGCGTGCGCGCCGTGTCCTGGCCAAGTTTGGGTCGTCTGCTGCTCGCGGTATCGCTGTGCGCGGTGCCGGTTTCGCAAGCCCGCGGCGACGATTCGACGACGACCGCAGCCGCCGTGCAGCCCCCCGCTCCAAGCGCCGAAAGCACGCGGGCAAGTGCCGCCGCAGAGTTTGCCAAAGCGCATCAGGCATTCGAGAGCACCGACTACGAACGAGCGCTGCGCCACTACAGCCGGGCGTATGAGCTGCTTCCGCACCCAAGCACGCTCTACAACTTGGCGCTCACGCATGAGCGGCTGCTCGACTATGAAGCGGCGGCCCAAGCGTTTGCGCAGTTTTTGGCGATGCCGCTGTCGGAAGAAGCCGATGCGGCGCGGCTCCAGCAGACCCACCGGCGACTGGCCGAGCGCTCGCTCAAGCGGCTGCGCGATCTGCCGGCGCGGATCTCGGCGTCGGCGGTGCCTGATGAAGCGACGGTGACGGTACAGCCTATCGGCGAAGACGGGCAGACCGGCCATGTGATGACGCAGATCAAGACGCCGGGGATCTTCACGGTCCCGGCAGGCCGCTATCGACTGCGCTACAGCAAGGAAGGGTACTTCCCCGATGAAGTCGACTTCGATGCCCACATCGGTCAAGCGCTGCTGTTTTCGCGTCAGCTAAAAGCCAAGCCGCGGTCGGTACGACTGACAACCAGCCCGCCGGCCAAGCTGTTTCTGGACGATCGCTATCTGGGAATGACGCCACAGCTTCTGTCGGTGGATCAGGGAAGCCACCGGCTGCGCATCGAGCGCCCGTTCTACCTGACCCAGCTACGCCCCCTGGAGCTGCAAGCGGGCAGCGGCACGCTCGAGTTCGGGCTCCAGCTGACGCCAAGCGGTCGAATGGACATGATTGCGGGCGGTGCGATCGCGGGGGCGGGGCTTGGCCTGATGGTGCTGCGGCTGTTCCAAGGCGAGATCGAAAACATCGAAAACATGCCGCTGCGCGAAATCTACAAGCCGCTGGTCGCCGCAGCACTGCCGGCAGTGGTGGGAGCGACGGTGGCAGGGCTTGCCGGCTGGGAAATGCCGGTCAGTGAAGCGCAGCTGCTGATTGGATCGGGGGCGTGGGGGACAGTGATCGGCTTTGGCGTGGGTCTGGGGGCCCAGCCGCAGTGGCTGTTGCCGCATGTGTTGGCGGTGGGCGGCGGTCTGGTCGGCGGCACAGTCGGGATGGCCGTCTGGCGATTTGCCAAGCCAGGCGGCGGTCCGGTCGCGGTGTGGAACAGCGCCGTGCTGTGGAGCGCACACATCGGGGCGCTGTCGTGGGCTTACGTGATCACCCAGAAGCCAGAGGCGGCGTTTCTGGGTCGTCCCCCCGATGGTCGGACGGGCGAAGGCGGCTTTGCGATGCTGGGCAGTACGCTTCTCGGCGTCGGACTGGGAATTGGACTGGCCCACATCCCGCAGTTTGCGACGCTAAACCGCCGGCAAGTGGCCTATGTCGACCTGGGTGGCTTTGCCGGTGGGGCGCTTTTCGGTCTTGTGGGGTTGGGCGCGGGCTACGCCAAGACCCACGATCTGCTCGATTCAACGCGGATAGCGATTCCAGCGGCGATGGTGGGCATTGGAGCTGGGCTGGTCACGTCGGCGCTGCTGGTCCGCAGGCTGCTTCCGTCTTTGCAAATCCCAACCGATAACGGACCGCTCATCGAGCTGAAGTCGCCGTCGCTAAGCTTTGTGCCAGCGGGACCGGGCGGGATGACGGTGTCAGCCTCGCTGCTGGATGGCAAGTGGTAGCAAAAACGAGTGATCCACCCCGGTGAAACGGGACAGCGAGTCGGTTGACACGGGCGGGCGGCTTTGCCAAGTTCGCCCCCGATGCTGCACTATCCGCATGAGTACGATGTGATTGTGGTGGGCGGAGGTCATGCGGGCTGTGAAGCGGCGCTGGCGTCGGCTCGACTGGGAATGCGCACGCTGCTGCTCAGCGGCAACCTGGACACCATCGGTCACATGTCCTGCAATCCCGCCGTCGGTGGAGTCGGCAAAGGCCACTTGGTCAAAGAGATTGAGGCGCTCGGTGGTGTCATGGGCCGGGCCGCCGATGCGACGGGAATTCAGTTTCGCCGCCTGAACCTGAGCAAAGGGGCGGCAGTTCGGTCGACGCGGGTGCAGAGCGACAAGATGCTGTATCGGTCGTTTGTCCGCTCGTTTGTCGAACGAATGCCCGGCCTGGAAGTGCAGCAGGGCGACGGCCAAAAGCTGCTGTACGAGCCGGTGAGCGGACACCCGGTGGAACGCTTTCGCGTCGTTGGCGTGCTGACGACGATGGGGATTGCCTATCGCGGCAAAGCGGTGATTTTGACCACCGGCACGTTCCTGCAAGGCAAGCTGCACGTCGGCGAGCAGCAGCTCGAGGGCGGACGGATGGGCGAACCGCCAGCGCGGGGCCTGTCGCAGAGCCTGCGCGAGCTGGGCTTTCGGATCGGTCGGCTGAAGACCGGGACGCCGTGTCGACTCGATGGACGAACGATTGACTGGCAGAGCCTGGAAAAACAGCCAGGCGATGAACCCTTGCCGCGGTTTTGTGAGGACGGCCCTGCCCCGCCGCTGCCGCAGCTTCCGTGCTACATCACCGCGACGACGAGTCGAACCCATGAGCTGATCTTGGCGAACCTGCACCGCTCGCCGCTGTTTGCAGGCCGGATCACCGGGGTCGGTCCGCGCTACTGCCCGTCGATTGAAGACAAAGTGGTGCGCTTTGCCGACAAACCGCGTCACCAAATCTTCTTGGAACCAGAGGGGCTGTCCACCTGCGAGGTCTATCCGAACGGCATCTCGACATCACTGCCGGCGGACATCCAGCTTCAGGTCATCGCCAGCATTCCAGGGCTTGAGCGGGCACGGGTGCTGCGCTTTGGCTATGCCGTCGAGTACGACTATGCCGATCCGACGCAGCTTTTGCCGACGCTCGAAGCACGCGAAGTGGCTGGGCTGTATTTGGCCGGACAGATAAACGGCACGTCGGGATATGAAGAGGCAGCAGCGCAGGGTCTGTGGGCGGGGGCAAATGCCGCGCTGAAGCTCCGTGGCGATGGGGAATCCTTGGTCATGGGTCGCGATCAAGCGTATATGGGGGTTCTCGTCGATGACTTGACGACACGCGGGGTCGATGAACCGTACCGAATGATGACGGCGCGGGCGGAATATCGGCTGCTCCTGCGCGAAGACAATGCGGATGAGCGACTGCTCCCGCTGGGTCGCAAGCTCGGGCTTGTCGACGATGAGCGCTGGCAGGCGTTTACAACCCGCCAAGCGCTGTGCGAAGCCGAGCTGGCGCTTCTGCGGCAAAAGACGGTCTATCCCGATGCGGCGACCAATGATCGGCTGGTGGCGATTGGAACGACGCCGCTGTCCCGCCCGAGCAAGCTGGCCGAGGTGCTGCGTCGTCCCGAGGTCAGCTACGCCGGACTGGCCCAGGCGTTTTCGCTTGCCCAGCTGCCGCCGCAGCTTGGGGAACGGGTCGAAACCCACATCAAATACGAAGGGTATCTGGACCGCCAAGCGGAAGAAGCCCGCCGATTCCGCGCGATGGAAGAAACGCCGCTGCCTCCGGAGCTTAATTACCTGGGAATTCCAGGTCTTTCGCGTGAAATCGTCGAAAAACTGAGCAAAGCGCGACCGGCTTCGCTCGGCCAAGCGAGCCGGATTCCGGGTGTCACCCCGGCGGCGGTGTCGATCCTGATGGTGATGGCGCGGACGCAGCGAGCTGTTTGAGCCGCGCGTCGACGTGCTCGACATCGATCTTGTGGGGCGGCGACAGGGTCAAAAACCGCTGGTAGCTCGACCGCGCTTCGGCCCAGTCGGTGGAGCGCCGCTGCTTTTCCTGGTCGCCACGCTCGAACAACAGGTCCCCCAGGTCGCGCGCAGCCTCTGCGGAAAGCGGAGAGAGCGCCACCGCCCGCCGGGCTTCCTCGACCGCGATGTCCCACTGGCCGTGTTTGCGCGCCACCGCGGCAGCATGCAGCGACTGCCCCATCATCTTGAAGTTGCGATACTCGACGCTGTAGAGCGTGGGGTCTTCGGGAAGTGAAGCAGGTTGGGGACGGCTGCCATCGCCCAGCTCGCGACGCAAATCGAAGCCGATGTATTCGCCCAGTTCGTGCGGTCCTTTGGCGACCCAGATGACCCGCTCGGTCGCATCGACGACGACCGAATGGGTGGCAATGATCGCATCGAGAGCATTGCGGTTGCCAAGACCCAGCTCTTTGTCGCCCGTGCCGCGCTTGTCACGCAGGATCTGAAGCACGCCATTTGCATCGATGCTGCCGCGATAGCGCGAAAGCAGCTCATCAACCCGAGTCTGCCGCGCCCCCGACGTCAGATAGGTGCGCAGGCGCTCGTTGGCTTGGTCTTTGGCAAACGCGGGCGTCCGGGCGTGGTTGGCAAGCCCGATCGTGTCCCGGCTGCGCACCACTTCAAAACGAGTGGGCGAGCGCTCAATCACCGCAGCTTCCCCGGTTTTCCCATCTGCAAACAGGTACAGATCGGGGACCAAGACCGCATGCGATTTGGCAATGTCGATGGCTTCATCCAGGGAATGCGCACGCTCTAAGACATCGCGCAGCAAAAGCTCGACGGGCAGCCCGTAATCGCTCTTGTCATCGGTGCGCAGCGCATTGACCGACACATAAATACCTTCTTCGTTAAGACCTGTGACCACCCCGGCCATGCCGGTCCACGCCACCGATACGAATGCCAGCCGGCCCTGCGGCCTGAAAAACAGCACCGCTTTATCACTGTCGAACATCGGCGGCCCCTCGAAGTCGAAGTTGCGCCCGATGTATAGGTGGCCATCGACCGTCGCCGCCCCCGTCGCTGCCAGTGCCGTACAACCCAAAAGCGGCGAGTGCTCTATCGTCTGGGTGATGTCGTGGAGTGCGTGATAGAAGACGATGCGCTGAAAGGGTGGCAGAAAGTCGCCTTGGCCATCAGGTTGTCCGTCGGAAAGTCCCGCAAGCTCAAAGCGCAGCGGCACAGGCACCGCGGACAGCAGGTTGCGCTGCTTGTAAAGCACGCCGGTCTTGATCACAGACAGCGCCAGCGAGGACGGGACGTAGCGGCGCATCTCACCGAACAGATAGTCTTCCAGCTGGACCAGATACGGAGTCCCGAGCCTGCCGTGACTGTAGCCGAGCGAGAACGGCTCACCAAAAAGATGCAGCTCCAAGATGCCGCGCTCTTTGCTCATCCAGCTATCGCCGACGTAGGTGCGCCCGTCTTGGACCACGACTCGGGGCCGGACAAAGCCGTCGCCTGCCCCGCGCGGAGGCCGAATCACCGTCAGCCAAAAGAAGCATTTGGACAGCACCACCCAAAGCAAGAGGACCGCCAAAAGTCCCCGCAGCCAGCGACGGCGCCAAAGCTGAGTCAAAAGATCCAGGTTCGGGCGCGTTTTCATAAGCCGACGTATCTAACACGTCCCGTGCGATCTCGAACGAAGGGAAGTGCGAGTTGTGCAGCCCTGTTGACACAGGGTGGGGTGATTTCCGACAGTTGGCGGCGTGAAGCAGACTGACGTTCTCCACGAAGGTTCTCCGATCGGCAAGAGCCCGCCGCGCAAAGAAGGCGTCGCCAAAGTCACCGGCAAAGCGGTGTACGTCGACGATTTACCGATTGCCGGCGCGATCTATGGCGTCACGGTGCGCAGCAAAGTCGCGCGCGGCCACCTGCGCGGAATCACCTATCACCCCGGTGTGCCGTGGGAAGACTTCCACATTGTCACCGCCGCGGACATCCCAGGGGAAAACACCATCGCGCTGATCGAAAAAGATCAGGTGTGCCTGGTCGACAAGCTGGTAAACCATCCCGAAGAAGCGGTGGTGCTGCTGGCGCATCCCGACCGCGAGCTTTGTGAAAAAGCGCGGCGGCTGGTCGAGCTGCACATTGAGGAGCTGCCGCCGGTGTTTGACATGGACGAATCGCTTGAGGGCGATGTCCGGGTGTGGGGTGACGACAACATCCTCAAGCAGTTTTCGATCGACAAAGGCGATGTCGCCCGCGCGCTCGCCGAAGCCCCGATCATCATCGAGGGTGAATACGCGACCGGCGCGCAAGAGCAGCTCTACATCGAGCCGCAGGGGATGGTGGCGCTGGCGACGCCCAAGCATGGCATTACGGTGTGGGGCTCGCTCCAGTGTCCGTACTATGTCCACAAAGCGCTGGCGACGCTGTTTGGGGTGGCCAAAGAACGGGTGCGGATCATCCAGTGCGAGACGGGCGGCGGTTTCGGCGGCAAGGAAGAATACCCGTCGATGCTGGCGGCCCATGCAGCGCTTTTGGCGTGGAAGGCGCGGCGTCCGGTCAAGATGATCTACGACCGTCACGAAGACATGCTAGCGACGACCAAGCGGCATCCGTCGCGGACGCGGATTCGGTCGGGACACAGCGCCGACGGCAAGCTACTCGCGCTGGATATCGACTTCCGGCTCGACGGTGGCGCTTACATGACGCTGTCGCCGGTGGTGCTGTCGCGTGGCGGACTGCATGCCTCGGGGCCTTATCACTGTGATCACATCCGGGTGCGGGCGCGCGCGGCAGCGACGAACCATCCGCCGCATGGAGCGTTTCGCGGCTTTGGTGCGCCGCAGAGTGTGTTCGCGATCGAGCGACACCTGGATCAGGTGGCAGCACAGCTTGGCATCGATCCGGCGGAGCTGAGGCGGCGTAACTTTTTGGCACCGGGCCAGCAGATGGCGACGGGTCAGGTGGTGCGCGACAACATCAACCTCGGCGAGCTTTTGGATCGGGCGCAGTCGCTGTCGGACTATCAGGCAAAGCGGGCTGAGTTCGACCGTCTGAACGCAGAGGCCGAACAAAGCGGATCACCGATTCGCAGAGGCATTGGTCTGGCCACCTTCATGCACGGCGCCGGTTTTACTGGTTCGGGCGAGCGTTACTTGGCGTCGGTAGTGGCCG
>DAORGN010000133.1:0-13748 GCA_035340095.1 Pseudomonadota bacterium
AGATAAAGTGTGGATCGACGAGGAACGTACCCGCTGCGGGCTTGTCACCACGCCCCGGATGCGGCTCCGTCGTATTGGTGTTGTCGGCGTTGTACGGACGACGGTACAGAACGCCATCGATGCACGCCGAAAAGTAATGGCGCGTGTTCGCCAGAAAATCGTCCGACATGACCGGAGTGTTCGGATCTTTCTTGTTTCGACAAAGCAGTTGGTAAAACAAGATGCCCGATGTGCTCTCGGGAACAGACCAGTAGACCATCAATCCGCCGTTGCCACTGCCCACCGATTCAATCTTGGGAGCCGTCGGTCCTGCAGTGTTCACCACCAGGGGCAGCTTGCAGGTCGCCGGGGAGGAATCGGGTCCAAGCAGCACCTGGGCTGTCACGTTCTGCGGACCGCCCGTGTCGCAGACGTATTCATATCCCGTTGGTGACGTACCCACAGGCCGGGGCTTGGTCAGCGCTTCGGCGGGCAGCACAATGTCCACCGGGGAACCCGCCACTCGGAAGCTCTCGGGTTTAATGGAAAAGACGGTGTTCTCTGGTGGATTGGTCGATGATATCTGCTCGCACTGCGCCCCCGTCGTCGTGCGCTGCGTCTGGTCCGAGCAGTTGTCCTGTCCGACGTACATCGAGCTGTTGAACGGCTGACCATCCGACGCAACCGGCGAGTCGAGGATCACGCGCATCTTCAGCCCGCGTCCGTGACATTGACACTCGGCCTTCCCAAACGCCGTGCCGATGTTCTGCTGAACGATGTCGATGGAATCGCTGCTGGCCCCACAACCCACCGACTGCGGACCCGCCGGCCCGGTGTTCAGTTCGACGGGAACACCACCGAGCGACAGCATCGTCCGTCCCGAGATGGTCTTGCCATTGACCGTCCCAGAGCACGAGCCATTTCCCGCAGTCGAGCTGGTCGTCGTGGTCGTCGACCCCGTCGTCTGTGCCAGCGCCCAACTGGGAAGCAACATACCGAGCGAAAGTACCAAGATTTGTCTTGTCACTTGCGTCATGTATTACCTCCGAAGCAAGAGCCGCGCCAACTTTGCAGCCCGCTCTCCGACGGAATGGGCCAGCCCTCGTCGGTTTGCTGGGACAGGCTGACAGCGCGCCTGTTCGATGGCGCGACAAAGTGTCACGCCACGTCGCCGTCCGCGGCGCAACACCACTCCAGTACAAAACGTATCCAGCGACGGAGCAAGCGTCTGCGGAGACGGCAGCGACTCGCCAATTCCCAAGACATTCCCACTGCCCCAGGGCGGACGCGCTTCGGCTGCACAGACGACCGAGCTGACGGTGCGCTGGTAAAGCTGAAGTCCCATCGCAGGTGTCTGTTCGTGCTGCTGCCATTCCGCCAGCAAGCGGAAACCTTCCTGCTGCATCGACTGCGCCAGTGCACTTGGCTGATAGCGCTTGCTTCGCCAGACGGAAAACTGCCGCGGTCGACTGCTTTGGCCCTGTACTTCGGCGCGCAACTCGACCGCATAGCTCGACGGAATGGCGCAGCTTGCAAGATCGATGGCTGTCGACAGCCGCAAGTCGCACGGCGCCTGCACATGGTTGCGAAACAGCGTCTCGGCCAGGCGAACCAGCTGCGGCTCCGCGCGCCTGGCATCCGCCAACATCGGATCCCGTTGCTGTAGGTATCGCCGATCCTGCGCTGGACCGGCAGCGACATCAAAACCAAGCAACAGCAAGTCGAGGGGACGCGCAAGCCACAGCGTTTGGCGAAGCTGCAGCATTTCCCCGTCGAGCAGTCCAAATTGAGGAGCAAGCAGCGTAAACAGCCTTGGATGATCGCCTGACCACATGGCGTGCTGCGGCAGCTCCGTCAGCGCCGCTTGCAGCCCGGCCAGTTGGATCGACCGAACATCGCCAAGCTGCATCACGGCGCGACGAAGCGCGGCACCGAGCAGCGCGGAACTCTGTTCCATCAAAAGGACGCGCATCCGCAATAGACCATCTGACAGCAGCCAACCGAGCAGCGAGATTTCGTCGCGGGCATCCGCGCAGGCCAGCGCCAGAACATCCAGCGTCCGCCGACCGACCAGCTGCCGCACGACCTGTGCCACGTCTTTCCAAAGCCCACGCTGCACAAGCGGATCGTGACGATTGCGAAAATCGGAAAACACCGTCGCACAAGCGGGATCGCTCAGCAGCCATGGCAGCGGCAAGTAACCGCCTTCCCCGGCAAGTGCCCGCCGCAAACGTTCATACAGATGGAGCATGTCGTCTGAGCCCAGCCAAACGCCCGGCCCCCGAGCCGGCGCAAACCCGAGCTGTGGCGTAACAGCCAAAGACGGTCCAATCGGCGGATTGGCAGGCCCGAGCGGATTCAGCACCGTCGCAATCGCCTGCAAGGTCTGCGCGCAGGGCACATGCCGTCCTGTCTCCAAATTCCGAATCGTACTCTCGGATAGACCACATTTATGTGCCAATTCTGCACGCGACAAACCAGCACGCTCCCGCTGCCTGCGCAAAGACGCCATCAACCAATCGCCAGACACCCATTTTTCTGGAAGAGAAAACGGATCTGGCACCGCTGACGGATCGACCTGATTCACGTCTTTCCGTGTCACCTGGGCTGCGGTTTTCGTGTGCCAGCGATGAGAATCCGACAGTGATGCCCCGGTTGCCAAGCAAATTTCCTCCACCTGCGATTTCTGCAATTTCGATATGATTTAGTGGAACTTAAACGACTGCGCAAGCCATTTTTGACGATTTCACAATGCACAACTAGCATATTATGTGTAAATTTTTCCCATCAACATATTTATCTGTGCAGATATTTCCCACTAAGCACATTTTCGTTCTTATCTGGCAAAAAGCCTTGACCTACATGACAAGCTGCGTACACTCCGCTGCGATGGTGACGAAAAAGACAGCAGGGCGTGGTTTCTTTTTGGTCTTTGAAGGCATCGACGGCGCCGGCACGACCAGCCAGCAGCGCTGGTTGTGTGAGGAGCTGGAACGCCAGGGTATGCAGGTCCACAAAACCGCCGAGCCCACCGCAAATCCCGTGGGTCGACTCATCCGTGAGGTACTTCGCGGCGAGCACGCTCCCTTTTCGGCGCATGCGCTGGCGCTGCTGTTTGCCGCCGATCGCGCCGATCACCTCTCGCGGGAGATCGATCCGGCAGTATTGGCAGGTAAAGTCGTCGTCAGTGATCGCTATGTCTTGTCGTCGCTGGCTTATCAGACAATGGCCGGTGTACCCGACGATTTGGTCGCACAAGCCAATGCACCGTTTCGGACCCCGGACCTGACCGTATATTTCGATCTTCCCGTCGAGGTTGCCGCGCAGCGACGAGCCAAGCGTGGCCAAGCGCAAGAAATTTTCGAGGTGGATGACTTCCAGCGGGGAGTCGCGACGCGCTACCTAGACCACGCCAAACGCTGGCAGCGCGAAGGCAAGCCGATTGTTTTTGTCGATGCGGCGCAGTCGTTTGATGCGGTGAGTCGGCAGCTCTACGACCTGGTGCTGCCACATCTGGTTGGCACGGGAGATCAGAGATCGGGAACCATCGACTGATCGAGCGGCGGCATCGCCAGGTCAGGCAGCGGCATCGCCAAGTCAGGCAGCGGCATCGCCATGTCCGGAACCATCGACAGATCACGCGGCTTGGCCATGTCGAGCGGAGGGGTCACGGGAAGCGGCGGGAACAGCGTGAGCTTGCGTTGCGCGTGCTGACCATTGCGCAGATCGAGTGCGATCTCGGCACTCACACCGTTGACCTGGCCACCGAGCAGACTGCGCACACTCACACTCGCGGGACCGTCGGGCCATAGCAGCGCAACTTTGAACGGAAAGTCTTGGCGAGCGCCAAGCGGCGTCGTCGGAGAAAGCGGCTGATCCTTGCGCCAGATCAGTACCTTTAGTTGGTCAGCGGAAGCCACTCCGTCTGCGCCATCGAGCGTCAACGACAGGCACGTCTCGGTCCGACCTTCGCAAGCGTCGCTGGAATCCGAACACCCCGCGCCCAGGCCCACGCTCAGCAGCGCCACCGCCAGCAGATCAGCAGTTCGAGTTTTCATGATCAATACCCGAATGTCTGCGCAACAACCGACGGCATCCGCACGTCAATCGGTCCGCCAGGCCAAGTCGTCACCGCCGGGAAGCTCTCGGTAGGGGGCGTCGAGCGATCGCGCAGGCCAACCCCGAGCCCCACACCAAGTCCGATCCCCACTGCGGCGACGGCGCCCACGCCGGTCCAAAACCACCACTTCTTGGGCAGATCGCGAAAGTTGAACTCACTGCCTTTTGTCGCCGGTTCCGCTTGGGTCGACACGCTCTGCTGGTTCGCCGCGGTGGTCCGCAGCGCCGGGTCGGCGTCTTGGTTTGACACCTGCGGCTCGAGGAATTTCGAGCGCGCACTCGGTTCCAGCTTGATGGCTTTCTGCTCGCCCGGCTTGATGTCGATCACCACGGTTGCGCCGCTGGATGGGTCCGTCGGTGCCGGCACCATCTGAAGTTCATGTTTGCCGGGGTTTAGGCGCAGTGGCGTTTCGATCGGCGACATCCCGATCACTCTGCCGTCGAGCTTGATCTGCGCGTTCTGCCGCGATGCCTCGATGTTCACGGTCCCAGCGACTTGATCGAGCATCACCCCAAGCTTGGCACCAATTTCGCGCCGTTTTTGGTCGGGCAGCGTCGGTGACTCTTTCAGGAAGCGACCAAGCGCATCGAGCGCATCGAGCGGACGCCCGACCTCTGCAAACGCGAGCCCGAGCGGCAGAAGAAAGCGCGGATTTTTGCTTAGCGAATACGCCTTGCCAAGCTCCGTCACCGCACCGGCTGCATCATGCGCCGCGAGCAGCCGTTCTCCCTCTTTGCCGGCCCGTTCGGACTCGGCTTTGGCGTCGGTAGGCGCGGGGGCTTTGGCCTGCGCAAATGCCGACGAAGCGGTAAAAAGAAAAGCACCACATGCAAAGACGGTAAGGCGTCGCTTCATGGCGATTTTTTTGCACGGAGAGAGGCAGAGCGGCAAGAGCAAATAGGCGACAAAGTGGGATGTTTGCCACCCGGACCAGACCGCCGCGTTTCTAAAGGCAGTCTGCGACGAAAGAAATCAAGCGCACGAAATCTCGGTGTAACCCTTGCCCGATTCCAGCGAACACCGTACCGTTCTAAGTGGGGTTCATGTCGACCGAGAACGAATGGGCGGCCTCTATGATTGGCCGCACGCTCGATGGTCAGTACCGACTCGACGGTATCTTGGGAGAAGGCGCGATGGGCGTGGTCTTCCGAGCAACCAACCTTGCCGTCGACAAGGCTGTCGCCATCAAGATGATGCGCAAAGAGACGTTTGCGGAGCCAGACGCGGTCGAACGCTTCAAGCGCGAGGCCAAGCTCTGGAGCCAGCTCAACCATCCGTCGATCGCGCAGGTCTTCGACTTTGGTCTTTCTGACGACATGCCCTACCTGGTGATGGAGCTCATCGAAGGCGACCAGCTCTCGGATGTGCTCGATCGCGAAGGTCCGCTGCCGCCGCTGCGGGCGATTTCGGTGATGCGACAGCTCGCCGCAGCGCTGGAAGAAGCCCACCGACACGGTGTCGTACACCGAGACATAAAGCCGCAGAATTTGATGCTGCTCCGTTACAAGACGGGGGGGCGGCTCACGCTCAAGGTGCTCGACTTTGGCATGGCCAAGCAGGTCGGCAGCAAAGCGATGACCCTGACAGCACCGGGCATTCTGGTCGGAACGCCGAAATACGTCGCGCCCGAGCAAGTGACCGAAAATCCGAAAATCGACGGGCGAACCGACCTGTATGCGGCGGGCGTCCTGTTTTACGAAATTTTGACCGGGCAGCCACCGTTTGTGGGAACGCCACATGATGTCCTGTTTGCTCACCTGGGTCGGCAGCCTGAGCCACTTCCCGACAGCATTCCGCAGTGCGTGACGGATGTGGTGATGAAGCTTCTGCGCAAAAAACCGGCGGAACGCTATCAAAATGCCGTCGAGCTAGAGCATGCGCTGGAAACCTGTGAAGATGCGCTGCGCGGCCCGAGCATCTCGTCGGCATCAAATCCGGTGCTGACCGAAAGCACGGTCCGGCGAGCGATTGAGACGCGACGAGGACATCGCAGCGGCAAGCGCAAGCTCGGCGAGGCAGGACCGCGCTACGGACTGTGGGGACTGCTCGGCGCGCTTGGCATGGCGGCCTTTGGACTGCTGGCGCTGTCGTCGAGCTTGTCGCTTCAGCGAAAGCTTGCGTCGGTGATGTCAGTGTACAAGGTGCCGCAAGACGAGACGGTGCAAAACGAGCTCGTGCGGCTCCAGTCCGAAGCCCAGCTGCGCGCGTGGCCGGTGGTGTTGCAAGGCACCGAGGACTTGCAGAGAACCTATCTCAGCTCGCTGCTTCCGTCGCAGAGCAGCCAAGTTCAGGCGCTGCGTCAAAAAGCGCTGCTCGAACAGCCGCTCCAGCCGATCTATGAACGGTTCCAAGCTGCCGTCGAGCGCAAGGACGTCGAAGAAGCCATCCGACTCTACGCCCAGTTTAGCAATGACTCGGTGTATCGCACGCTGGCCGAGCCGGTGTTCAATCAGCTGAGCGAGGCATTTGTCTCGCAGCATCTTCAGCGCGCGAGCAGCCTGCGAAGCGAGCATCGCTGCCCGGAATTTCAAGCCGAAGTGCAGAAGATTCTCGACGCCATGCCCGGACATCCGCTGGCTCGGGCCGAGCAGCGCAAAGAGTGCGTGCCCCAGGCCATCGAACCCCCGCAGCAGCCGGGAACCGCGCCCGTTTCGACGCCCACTCCGGCCCTGCCCGCCCCAAGCAAGCAGTAATCCGCGCTGTCCGTCGCAGAGCAAACCCCGTCTTTTTACGTGGCTCGCCCCGCCTTGCCCGCAGGCAAAGCAGAGGCGGACCGTTGAGCTGACTGGGATTTAGAACAGGAACTGCGGACCGGCGTAGGCGTCGATGAGCAGGCCTGTATTGCCGCTCAGCGACGTGAGCAGGTTGACATCAAGCGAGACACCGGCGTGACGGCCACCGACGTAGAAGCCAGCGCCAGCACCGACGAACAGCTTGCCAAGCACCACCGAGTCAATGCACGAACCACCCGTCGGACAAACCCGATTCAGGTACTGGGCCGAAGGGGTGCCGGTTTGCTGGTTGTAGCCGATGTTGCCGCCGACGGACGTACAGCCCGCGGGCTTGCGCTCGGCATCGGTGGTTTTGCCGTTGTATTCCGCACTGCACTGATCGGTCGGTTGCAGTGGCGAATCGGTGTCGATGGCGCCGTTCTTCATCGGTCGCGAGCCGTCGATGTTCAGACCGCCGCGCCATTCACCCCCACCGATGTCGGCGTGGATGTACGGACGGAAGATCCGCCCAGGGCTAAACTGATAACGAAGCTTGCCGAGCACCAAGTAGCCGAACTGTCCCTTGGCTGTCGTCGCAAAGCACGGCGAAGGACGACCTTGGCTGTCGGTGCAGAGGTTGTTCTTCATCGCCGAGTCGCTGCTGTCGGCATTGTGATTGAGCATCGCCTCGAAGCGACCCGACACGCCGAGAGAGAGACCGCGCCACAAAAACGCACCAAACTCGGCGCGAACGCCCAGCCCGCTCCAGGTGAAGCCCGTCGACGATGACTTGGCCTGCTCGTATTTGGTGGTCTTCGGGTTGTAAAACCACGCAACTTCAGTGGTCGTGCCGGACGTGATGAGCGCGCCGCCGGTGCCAATTCCAAGGTCGAAATAGACGCGATCTTTGAGCCCGGCCAAACGCTGACGCTCGGCTTCTTGCTTGACGTACTTCATCGGGTCTTCGACGTCTTCGCTCTGGGCGACGACGATGCCGGCATACGGCGAGACCGTCATGATGATTGGGTTTTCGGCAACGCCTTGGGTTCCGCAGGGACGGCCTTTGGCGTCGTAACCCTCGATGTAGTACTGGATCGACTTGCCGAGCAGCGCATCGGGCGGGATCACACCGACGAGATCGCCGGGCTGCTTGCGGCTCGGAATCATCGGCGATTCGGTGAAGCGCTCTTGGCCGGGTGAACGATAGAAAATGCTCGCCCGCGCGATCGGAATCGACGTCGGCGTGATGTAGAGATTGACCTTGGTCTTGGTCCGCGTTTCCGAAAGCGGCGTGTGACGAAGCTCGCACTTCTTCACCGGGTCGAGCAGGTCGTCGGCGCTGTACTCCAGCGGCTGCTTCGGCGGTTCCGGGCGCTTCGTTTCCACGTCGAGCAGCGGATCACTCTGCGTCGGTTGGGCTGGCTGCACCGGCTGCGCAATCGGCTGCTGCACCGGCTGCGCAATCGGCTGCTGCACCGGCTGTACGGGCTGCGGCATGGGCGCTTGCGCCGTCCCCGTCGCGATTGCCCAGACTGTCTTGACTTCCGGCGTCGCCAAGTTCGGATCCAGCTTCGCGTTCGGATTGATGCTGAGCGCGCGCCGGAACCATTGCTCACCGCGGACCGAGTCCTTGAGCTGAACGTAGACCATCCCGAGGTTTATATATGTCCGCGCCGCTTGGATCGTCCCTTCCAGGGCGTGCTTGCGCAAAAGCGCGACGGTGTCTTCGAGCGTCTTTTTCGCCGCATTGAACTCGAGGCGATCGTAGTCATCCATCGCCTGCTTGTTCATGTTGGCGATGCGGTCCTGCGGCCCCGCGTGCGCGAACTGACCCGACCCCGCCACGAGCACCCCGGCGAGCAGCCAGCGTGCCGAGCGACCCATTTTTGCCGACGACGTTTGCTTCATCGATTGCGCCATGAAAACCACGTGCCTCGAGACGTAGATTCACCCGGCATCTATCCAACCGGGCTCAACTTGAGATTACAGCGTTTTGGGTCAGTGGTGCTAGCGGAGTCCAACGCTTTTCGCAACGCTACACCCTGAAAAGACGCTGTTTTCTGTCGATTTGATGACTTGGTCGACCGGAATCGGCCCTGCGCGAATGCCCCAGCACGTACCGCGAACGCTTCTGCGAAAAGCAAAAGCGCCGCGGACTTCGATGCTGTAAGGGGAAAAGACATCCTGCTGGAAGGAGATGTTAGCAAGGCCAGTGCCGTCGAGAAGTCAGCCGTTACTTGCCCTTTTTCTTCTTGCCTTTGCCTTTCGGCGCTGGCGCTTCGGCTGCACCGGCTTTGCCGGCCTTGGCCGGGGCCGCCGCTTTGACAAGTCCGGTCTTCGGATCAGGCGTCGCACACTTGCTGGCAGCGCCGGGCTCCGCGATAAAGAAGTCGGTACGACGGTTCTTTTCGCGACCTTCCTCGGTGGCGTTGTCGGCTATCGGGCAGGTCTGACCGTACCCTTCCGACGACAAGCGGCTTGCGTCGATACCACCTTTTACCAGGTAATCAACGACTGCCTTGGCTCGGTTCTGCGACAGCGGCAGGTTCTTCGCAGGCTTGCCCTTGGTATCGGTGTGGCCCTCGATGCGCAGCTTGATCTGCGGGTTTTTCTTTAGCAGTTCCACGACCTCATCAAGCAGCTCGAACGAGTCCTTGTTGATGATCGCCTTGGCCGTCGCAAACTGGACCTGGCGCTTGAGCTCGATCTTCTCTTGCGTGATCGTGATGTACTTCTTTTCCGGGCAGCCGGCGTTGCTCGGCGGGCCTGGATCATCAGGACATTTGTCGAGTCGATCGACCACGGTGTCTTTGTCTTTGTCCGTATCCGGGCAGCCCTGGTTTTCCTTCGGACCCGGCTGCATCGGGCACTTGTCGTCTTTGTCGAGAACACCGTCTTTGTCGTTGTCCGGATCGGGGCAGCCGTCGGTGTCCTCGAATCCGTCTTTGTCTTCCGGATCGTTGGGGCACTTGTCCTGGCTGTCGTAAATGCCGTCCTTGTCGTTGTCGAGCTCGGGGCAGCCGTCCTCATCCTCGAAGCCGTCCTTGTCTTCCGGCTCGTCGGGACACTTGTCCAGCTCGTCCTTGATGCCGTCGCCGTCTGCGTCGCCGCTCTTCGGCACGACCACCGACTTTTCTTCTTTGTAAGCACAGCGATCCGGTGGCGTCTTCGCCATCGCCTTGTCGGCGTTGTCTTTGGTGATCGCGATGTGCTCTTTGGCCGAAAAATAATCGCCGTAATACAGGTCGGCAGCCGTCATGTCGTGGTGCGACTCGGCCATCGCCAGCTCGACGGGGGCGCACAGGTACGCGCCATTTTTCCGCGCCGTATCAATCGTCTGTTTGATTCCGGCCAGTTCACGCTTGAGCGTCGAACCAGGGCAGCCGGTCATCAGCGGCAGAAGCGACGCAAGCAGCAGCACTTTCAAAGGCGAGCGGCGCATTACTTCACCCCTCCCTTCTGCTCATTCCCCATCGGCCCGACAAGCGGTGGCTTCTCTGCGTCAAGCATCGGTGGCTTCTCGGTGTCAAACTCGAGGCTGGACTTGCGCTTCACAAGTCCATCGCGGGTGATAAACAAGCTGGGATCGCTGGGATCGAAGATCGGAAGCGCGCGGTTTTTGTTCCGCTTGGCCGCGACCGTCTTCGCTGCCGCCGCTAGCTCGCGTGCCTTTTTGGCAAAGTTGTTGGCATCGTGAAACCGAGCGTAGCCAGCCAACTCTTTCGCTCGACGGTGATATTCCACCGCGGCGGTGTATTCGTATGGTGCCATCGAATCGGACCGGCTGGCTTTTACCTCAGCAATCTCACCGGTAGCACCAAACGTTACCCGAGATACGTAAGTAACTGGACCACAAGCCGAGCAGAGAGCAAGCCAGGGCAGAGCACCCAGCGCGAGCAGACGCGATACTCCTGTCATAGGCGACACGGTAACAGGGGGCGAAGGCACCCGTCAATACTTACGATTTTTCCGTGGGATGTAGCATTACCGAACTTTTTGCCCGTGCGGTTTCTGTCCGGTTGTCCGCGCAGTCCTCGTCGCAGCGGGTCAAGATGCTTGAAAACCAGATGAAGACACGGATATCTCGTCGGAAGATGCCCGTTTTGACCGCCCGGTGCGACCGGACCCAAGTGCATGCAGGGTCACCAGACAGCCCGCGCACATCGCAAGGAGCGCAAGCGCCACGATCCCCAGCAGCCGCAGCGAGCCTTGCGACCCCCCAATGAGCGGCAAAAGCAGCCAGCGGCCATCGTGAAAATCGGCGTAGGAACCAACCCAAAACAGGCGCTCGGACCCGACCCGCATCGCCAGCAGCGTGCCCAGAAGTGGCAAGGATACAAGCAGCCAAAACAGAAGCCGCCACAGCTTGCTCACGCGCTGCGCATCCCCGCGTTCCTTTGTACCCGATGACACGGCCTGCAAGCCCCGCAGGACGATCCGATGCAGCCAAAACAGTCCCAGAACAAATCCCGTCGGAATTGCAATCCCAATTACGGTAAAAACAACAGCCAAAAACACCGGGGTCGCACGATCGGGAGGCAAAAGGTACAGAAACGACCAGTCGGGCGCTTCTCGATAGATACACAGCGCAGCCGGCAGCCAGATCCCGATAGACAGCGACAGAACCGGCCACAGTGACTGACGGACCGGCGAAGCCAAAAGCCAGCGCAGAAACGAAAGCCTGCGACCCTGCGTGACGGAAACGGCAGACAGCGGCGCAGCACGATCCGACGACGAAGTGGATTCCCCTGAACCGGCCACGTCAAGCCGCACGGCCCACCGCGAAAGCAGCAGCCCAACAAACAGTCCGAGAGGGAAAAGCAGCAGTGTCACGATCAGCAGCGCCAGCGCACGCCAGTTTTTTTGTGCGGACAGTGAAAAGCGCAGCGCACAGTACGGCGAAACTGAGCTGTTCACAAGTGGCTAAACTCGTGATATCAATACCAAATCGGTACTGTCTTTTCTGGTTCAACCATACCGCCCCTATGGAGGCAGATGTGAACGCCCTCATCAACTACTTGATCGATAACCTGATCCTCGACTTTCAGGGCGATCTGTCCATGGACGAAATCCGCGACTTCCTGCGCGACGACAAAAGCCGCGATGCGGAGCGGCTGCGCGGCAAGCTCGTCGAAGACCGGACGACATCTCAGATGATGCTCACGCTCGCCGACTGCCTGAAAGAACATCTGCGCACCGGGATCAACGAGGACGTGATCCGCGAACAGCTCCGCATGTACACTGAGAGCTGATGGGCTCTCTCCTCCGCCACCCGCCACAGCCTCGACTCCACACTCCGCACGCTACACAGACCCAGCCGCATGACCGCCCCGCTGGGTTTTGTGCACCCAGCCAAGGCCGCACCACCCTCGCCTGCTCCGCTGCCGTTTTTTGGGCGGTTTCGCTGGGCGCTTGCAGCTTCCCGACTGACGCAGAACCAATCCCGACGGCCAGCGAAGTGCCGATGACGCTGCTTGGGGTGACGCTGAGCAGTCCCCTCGACATGCCGCAGCCGGTCAATCCGGTCATCACGCTCGCGTTTTCGGACATCGTGGATCCAGACACCGGTTCGCTGGTGGCGCTGCGGCTGGGCGGCAAAGGCAGTCCGCTTGAAAACCTCATCGAGCACAACCTCGTCGAGCGCAAGCTGATTTTGCGGCCCAAAGCGAGCCTTGTCCCAAACACCGAATACCAGATCGATGTGAGCACCAGCATCAAGTCGCTCGCAGGGGTTGCCATCGACAAAAACAGCCGGGTGACGTTTCGGACTGGGACAGCGGTGTTGCCAACGACGACGGAGCCGCCGCTTGTGCTCGCGGACATCATCGGCGACAAAGGTCAGCTGAAGCGGTCATGTACAGCGACGGGCTGTCATTCTGCCCAAAGTCCGGGCGAAATCGCGGCGCGTGGTCTTGATCTGTCGCAGGCCACGCCGACGCTGCGCAGCTACCTGACGAGCGCAAATGCGAGCGGTTCGCCCGAAGCGCTGCGCCTTGTGCAGCCGGGTCAGCCGGAACGAAGCTACCTTTTGCGCAAGCTGCTCGCTGGGGGTTCGTTTACGCGCATCGTCGGCGATCCCATGCCAGGTGAAGGAAGCCCGCTGCCGGAAACGTCGGCACTGCTCGCGGTGCAAAGCTGGATTCGGCAAGGGGCCAACTAGGAAACCGACCGATGCGACTTTGGCTGGTCATCGCATGGCTGCTTGTGTCGGACACTGCGGCGGCGCACAAGCCAAATGGCGCACGGCCCGCAGCGACGGACAAATGGTCTGACGAAAGCTGCGACGATCAAGAACCGAGCACGCTGGTGACGGCCATCGAACGCGAGCTGGACGTGTTGCGCGCCGATCCAGATGCGACGCGGGTGCAGCATGGTCGGCGCAAGCTGAGCAACCTGGCGTATGTCGAAAAGCTGCTGTTGCCGATAAAGCACGCCGCGCAGAAAGGCAAACGCGCGCTGTGTCGGCTGCTGCACAAAAAGCTTGAGCTTCGCAAAGTGGCGACGGGAAACGCGCATGTAACGGCGTATTACCATCCGGTGTTGCGGGGATCACGGACGGCGCAAGGCCCCTTTCAGGTTCCACTGTACCGTCGACCGAGCGATGAAAAGCTGGTGACCGAGCCGACGGCGGCGATTTTGGACGGTGCGCTGAGAGGCCAAGGACTGGAGCTTCTGTACGTCGAGACGCTGGCGCAAGCGCTGCACATTCACATCGAAGGATCGGCGACGATAGCGTTTGAAGACGGCAGCGAAGTAAACCTGACCACCGACGGGCACAACGGGCATCCGTACCAAAATCCGCTGCGGCTTTTGCTAAAAGACAAGCGGATTCCCGACGATTTTCAGCCGCCACCATCGCAAAGCCGGACCCAAGCGTATGTAACCGCCCATCCCGAGGTGCTGCGCGAGTACTGGGGAAAAAATCCGCACTTTGTTTT
>DAORGN010000134.1:0-13638 GCA_035340095.1 Pseudomonadota bacterium
GTCGTCGGCAAACCCAGCCAAGTACGCGGATAACCGCCACGCAGCCAGTCGATCCGATGGGTGTCGCTGTTGCCAAGCCCGGTCAGCCGCAGTCCCTGATTGAGCAGCGCAAACCAGTCCAACAGCAGATCCGCAATGTCGGGCGGACGCATCGCATAGCCGTTGAGGACTTCGATTCCGTCAAACAGTCCCGCCGTCGAAAGCGGCATTCCTGGCTTCCAGCGGATGTTCAAAAAGTAGCCCAGATCCGGCGGCAAGCGCGGATGATTGACCACCACCAGAGGATTCCCCTGCTGCATGTGAATCAGGGGGAAGTATGTCTCTGGATCGGCCATGTTGGGCTTGGGCCATTCCTGCCAAGGCGGAGCCCCCCAAAACTGTCCGTTTGGATCGAACACCACCGGATAAATGCCGGCGTGTCCGCCTTGGAAGTTGTACTCACTGCCCGGAATGGACACCGCGCGGAGGGAATAGTCGAGCGACTTGATCAGCTCACTTAGGTCGTTGTGAAAGCCGTGTTCTGTCGGAACAATCACCTGCACACCGGATGTCACTTCCGAGATCACCCGATGCGCGGCCAGCAGCTTGGAATCGAAGCTCCGCTTGGTGTGAATGTGCATGTCTGCTGACAGATAGCCACCGGTCTTGACGCTGTGTTCCAGCGTGACATCGACTTCAGTGACGGCGTCTTGCGCGACGACCACGCTCTTTTTCACCAGCTCGTATTCGAGTCCTTGCAAAAGCCACAGATCATACGTACCAGCAGGAACACCCACCGTTCCGTCTCCGCTCACCAGCAGCACGCCTTCCGGTGAACCAATCACGCCGGGTGCAAGCACACTCGCGGTGAGTCCGTCCGACTTAAAGTCCGGCTTGGCGGTTCCCATCGTCGGATAGACAATCGCCCGCGCCGGCATCGGCATCATGCTGTCGCCGTCCCGCACCACAAAGTGAATCGCAGGGGGAGACGGAACCGGCGGCATCGTCGGAGGAACCACATGATCCACGGACGGATCGTGCGAGCAGCTCACAAGCGGAAACAGCAGACTCCAAAGCCAGCGCATCTTCGGCATCGGACACAGAATAGCAGAGCGCTTACGGAGTCACCGAAGTCCATTTCGGATCGTCGCTGCCAAGCTGAGAAATCCAGCCAAGCAGAGACACGCCTTTGACCGTCGTAAGTCCCGGCGTAAACAGGAAGGTATGTCCCGTTCCGGACACAAAGTAGTAGTGGAAGTTGGGCAGCGGATCGATCGTCGACTTGGCCATCGCCGTCAGGTTCTGCTGAAACTGCTGCTCGCTCTGGTTGCCAAAGAACTTCCGAATCACACCATCCTGGGTATACGAAAGGAGTCCCATCCGATCGTGCGGATAGCGCTTGCCCAAGATTGGCACCAGCGTCGAAAAGTCACGGTTACAGTCCGGGCACAGCTTGCCGATGGTTTGATCGAGTCGCCACGCCGTGTA
Source organism: Pseudomonadota bacterium (assembly GCA_035340095.1). Lineage (GTDB taxonomy): Bacteria > Myxococcota_A > Polyangia > Palsa-1104 > JAEUJZ01 > JAEUKA01. Next base: position 1,468 of record DAORGN010000134.1, read on the forward strand.
CCACTTCTGCCGCAGGTCAGCAGGAATCGCATCACCAACCATCGGCGGCCCGCTGTCATCCAAAAGATACGACTTTGCCTGCGGAAAGAACGCCCGCACCAAATCGTAGTTAAGCGACGATCCAAAACCGCCCGCGCTGCTGCCAGTCACCACCAGTTTTCCGGGCATCGGAACCGTCGCTGCGATCCGCTTTAGGAAGGCGATCAGATTGGGTCTTCCTTTGTGATGAATGACGCGCTTTTTGTCGCCCCCGCCATCGTAGGTCATCACATTGTCGCCCGTATGTACGTCGCCCGTGCAGTACGGAACGTAGACCATGTTCATGTCTTGGAACGATGACTTGGCATTCCGATCCAAGATCGATCCGATCACAAACAGCAGCTTGGTCGAATTGAACTGAGACTCTCCGTATGGGCCGTGCGTCGACGTATTTGACACCGCGCAGCTGTCGTAGTCCCAACAGGCCCCGCCACCTTGCAAAAAGATCAAAAGGTCTTTGCTCGCGGGATTCAGACTTACGCCAATTCCGGTTGCAGATCCATCGTCACAGACTGCATCAGGAAAGTTCACCCACGTCCAGGTCTTGGCGGGCGCAGTGATCGGAGCCCCCAGCGGCGGCACGGTCGGCAAAGATGGAGATCCACTCTGCTCGTCATCGGGCACCGGCTGGTCCGGCAGTCCGCCACAGCTTGCCAACAGAAACGAAAGAGCGACAGGGCCAAGCCAACCACGCAGCAAAGAACGCATCACAGACCTCCGTTTTCGTCGCAGAATGTGGCCGCACAGGAATGCAGAAAGCCAAAGCGGGGCACGATGTCTGCGATTAGTCGCACAGCTTGCGACGCATTGCTACCGCGAACCGATGGGCAAATCGCTGTAGCAGTCTGTCCAAAAGCGAAATGGCGGACGGCGAAGCAGAGATCCGCCGCAACGACTACGTCGTGATCTCACGAGAGGCAGAGGGCCGCATCGTTCGCTATCGACGCCAGGGCGAGCCCTTCCCATCGCTGACCATCGCCGCCGATCGCCGCGGAAGTCTATTCGGGTGTGCTTTTGGCTTGCGACCGGATCGGCAAAAAGGGATGTGGTCTCGTCAGGAACGACGCGCGGCGAGTTTGGGGCCCAGGTGTGGTGCCGGAATTTGCGTGTTGTCGCTGGTCGCTCCCGACGTAGCCGCCGGGCCTGCTGAAGCAGGAACCTGGGAACGATCGCTTGCGCCACTGCGGCCATGATCATGAGGAAGCGGTGCGCTCGATGCACTTCCTTCGCTCGATTCCATCGCATTGCGAAGCGGCGGAATCGGCGGGTTGTGGCTGCCGCCTTTGCCCCGGTGGATAAGCGCTGCCGCGACCACATTGTCCGTCGGCAGCATGTAACCCGTCGAGACATCGGGACACATCGCTTGCTGCTCTTGCGGCGACAGCGATAGGCCCGGAATCGGCTTGAAGTTGTGCAGGTTCGCAATGATGAGCGGATAGTTGGCACCGCGGTTGGCGTTGGCTCGCCAGTACGCCTCGGCTTGTTCCGCCGAAAAACCACAGAACTGCCGCAGCGCCAGCGCCGACACCATGCCCGCGTAGTGCAAGCCGTTCCAGCAGTGGACCAGCACCGGCCCCTTGTCCGGATTGCGGATGCTTTCCAGCACATCGCGAAAGATGTTCGGGAGCGTTCGCAGCCGCGCCGATGGTGCCGATCGCCACTCGATCGTTCGCTGCGAGCCATCCATCTGGCAGCTTCGCAGGTCGCGCCCGGTGCGCAGCATGTTCACGTTGCGCGGTCCGGTCTGGGTCGTGTGCTCGCCGTACAGCGAATACACTCGCTTCCAGCCCCGCTCGCACAGATGGGCAAGCGCCGCTTCACTTGGCGTCCCCGATCGGTACATCGCCCCGCGCAGCACAGGACGCAGCCGCGGCAGATGATCGAGTGGCTCCACCGTCACAACTGGTTCATGACGGGTCAGCCGACTATCGGTGCCGCCATGAATTGCGCTGCTGCCGAAAGCCACGCGCTGCTGAGCCTGCGCGCTTCCTTCCGAAAGCCCCAGCGCAGCGCCGAAGATGGTTGCCCCCCAGCAGATGAAGTTGACGTGGGTCTTCATGAGCTCCCGACGAGAATGGATGACAATGCCCAGATTATACAGTGCTTTTTTTGCATCTGTACCCACAAAATCACGGCCTTATGAACGCAGCGTGTGAGCCCAACTACCCAAGTCGTGGGCCGACCCGTACCGCACAGTGAAAAGACCCATGGTGTAGGCGTTTACGCCCCGCCGCGATCTGTAGGCCATGCAGTACACCTAGTCCGAGCTAAACTGCCCACCCGCGAACGGCACGCCGTTGCGCTGACACAGATCAATCAGCGTTTTCCGGGCATCCGGGGACTTTAGGTTGCGGTACGCCGTCGTGGCCAGCGCTGCTTGGCGATTGCTGCACGCAGCCCCGCCGACGAAACGCCAGGCACTGGCCGCGTCTTCGCCGCCTCGCCGCGTGACCCCGAGCGCCATCGCCAGCGCTTGCTGCCGATCGCCGCGCACAAATGCCAGCTGCGCATCGCGTAGCGCCGCTTGGCCTTCTGGTGTCGCCTGGGCCGAAGGCGCCGGCTTGGCCTGAGCCACCATCGGCTTGACCGGCATCGGCTTGTACGCCGCGATGGGTTTCGCCACCGGCTTGGCCGGCTCGACTTTGGCAACCGCCACCGGCTTGACCGCCACCACCGGCTTGGCCGGCGCCACGGCTTTGGCAGGTTCCGGCTTGGCCGCCGCCAGCTTCAGCGGATCGGGTTTCGCCGCCACCATCGGCTTTTGCGCATCAAGCTTGGCTTGCGCGACGAGCTTTTGCGCATCTACCTTCACCGCCGCCACCGGTTTGGCCGGCTCCGGCTTCGCTTGCGCCACCTTGGCCGGCTCCAGTTTCGCTTGCGCCACCGGTTTGGCCGGCTCCGGCTTGACCGCAGCCACCACTTTCGCTGGCTCCGGCTTGATCTGCGCCACCGGCTTGCCTGCGTCCGCTTTCACCGCATCGGTCTTCGCGAGCAGCGGCTTGTGCTCCGGCGGCTTGACCGGCTCGGCTTTCTGCGCCACCGACTTCATCAGCGACGGCCTCTGCGCCACCTTCTCGCCGCTGTCTTTGATGTCTTTTTCCGCCCCCGCGACTGCTTTGGCCGGAGCCGCCTGCGTGGCCTTGGCATCGGCGTGTTTGGCCGACTCGGCATCGGTCTTGGCCGCCACTTTTGCCGCCGCCTGCGCGCTGTGCGCTTTGCTGTCGGCGTCATGCTTGTTTTTGGACGATGCCACTTCACCCGGCTTGACCGGAATGATCGGCGTCGCAACAAACGTGTCCTCGGAACCTGGCTCCACAGGATGCACCGCCGCTGCACCATTTGGGCCGGCTGGCGTTTCTTTACCGACAACAGGCTCGGTCACTGCGACCACCGGCTTGCGCGTGCTGTTCACCAGATAGGTTCCAAGTCCGACGCCACCCACCAAAACCAGCGCGCCAAAGCCCACCATCAGCGGCCACTGCTTGCGCGGCGGCGGCGTCGGGAGCGGCTGCATCACCGAGTTCGGATTGCGCGACGTCATCGCTTCAGCGGTCACCGCCCGCACCCGCTCGGTGTCGATCGCGTATTCCGCGACTTCGCCGGCACTGCGGCCTGGCGGCGGCTGAATCTCTTCTTCCCCCGTCGTCACCCGAACCGGCGGAGGCGGCTGGGTCCGCGTCAGACCCGGCATCGGCGGATTGGTCTTGAGCAGGTTCGCTGCCGGCGGTGGGTTGGTCGTTCGCAGGTTCGCCGCTGGTGGCGGTGGCGTCACCGGACGAGCCCCAGCCAAAGGCTGTGGTCCCGTGGTCCGCACCCCCGCCGGCTTGGCCGGTGAGGTCAGCGGCGGCGCTTGCCCCCCAAAAAGCCCCGGATTGGTCCGTGTCAGCGACGGATTGATCGGTGGATTGGTCCGCGACAGCGGCGCCATCACTGGCATCTGCGGCGAACTTTGCCGAACTCCCGGTGCCATCAGACCTGGGTTTGTCCGCGTAAGTCCCGCAGGCACGCCCGGCAGAGAAGCGCGCGTCACCATCCCCGGCAGCGCTGGCGCGTCGAACTCCAGGGCCCGACAGAACTCTGCCACCGTGGGGAAGCGATCGTTGGGGTTTGGCGCGACCGCCCGCAAAAGCACCGCTTTGAGCGGCGGCGGCGCATCCAGCTGCTCGATGAGCGTCGCCCGGTCCATCACCATCGCTGGCGTCAGCTCTTTGCCAAGCAAGGAATACAGCGCGCACATGCCCAGCGAATACACATCCGAGCGCGGATCACCCAGGTTGCCGCCCGCTTGCTCCTCGGGCGCCATGTAGACCGTGCGATCGGTGCGACTTTCCTGTTTCTGGGCCGCATCCGCCGGCCACACCATCGCAAAGTCAGTCAGCCGCGCATGTCCCGCCGAGTCAAACAGAATGTTGGTCGGCTTACGAAGCAGACAGCGCGTTCGCTCGGGACGTGTTGTGCTTGGGCCTTTTCTGGGAAGTGGTCGGGAAGCGGACAACCTGCCCGCGTGGCGGACGTCGTGCGACCAGAGCGCTGACCGGTTACGCCACAAAATGAAACGCGGACAGCCGCGCGCCCATCATCGATCCCGAATAACCCAGCGTGCCTTGGGAATCCCCGGCGGCGCCCGCGCAAACCATCAGCGGCAGCAGGTGTTCTTCCCGCGGGTGGGCCAGCCGAGCCTGGGGTGCCGATGCCCAGCTTCGCAGCCGCGCCTCTCGCTCTGCTGGCGGAAGCAGCATCGATTCCCGCAGCCACGCATCGAACGCAAAAGACATGTCATGCGCGCGTGGCGAACCGAACGCCCGCATGTTGTGAAACGACATGCCACTGCCAATGATGAAGATCCCTTCATCGCGCAGAGGCGCGAGCGCCCGTCCCATCGCCAGATGCAGGGCCGGATCGAGCCCAGCCTGTAGCGAAAGCTGCACCACTTTCACATCAGCGTCGGGATACGTCAGCTTGAGCGGCACAAACGTTCCGTGATCAAAGCCGCGCTTTTCGTCGGTTTTTCCATCGATTCCGGCGGCGCGCAAAAGCTCCAGCACCCGCGCGGCCAGCAAAGGATCCCCCGCTGCCGGCCACGTAAGCTTGTACGACGCAGGCGGGAAGCCGTAATAGTCAAACAAAAGCGGGGGCCGCGCCGCCGTCATCACCGTCGGAACCGGCTCCTCCCAGTGCGCCGAAATCACGAGCAGCGCTTTCGGTGCAGCAAGCGGCAGCGCCCGCACGGCTCGCAGATAGGAAGCCAGCGAATCCAGTTCCTGCCGAGGCAGCCCCATTTCGACAAAGGGCCATGGCCCGCCCCCGTGTGGCAGATAGACGACCGGCAGCCGCGCCGCCGAGCACGCCGGCTTGCTGGTTTTGATGTCCGCGCTCGTCATGGTGTACCTCCGCGCCTATGCAGCGTGTGAACGTGGGCCGCCCAGTGCGCCCATGTTGCCAAGATAATTTGTTCCCCAAACTGCACTAGTGGACAAAATTGCAACGGACTGTTGTTTGTCTGCTACCAATGGCCGCGGGGCCGCACGACCAATTTTTGGGCCCGGTCGTGCGCTTCCCATTGACCGACACCACAGATCCTCTCATACACATGGGGCACCCGCGTCTTTCCAAAAAGTGCCAACGAGGAATTCCAGTGGACCGACATCCCCCTCGCACGACCAGCGAAGAGATCGATCTGTACATCCGAACCTACTACTCGCTTCTGCGCAGTTCCGGGGAAGTCCGGGTGCGCGCGTTCGAAGAAGCCCACATCTACAGCAATTCCAGTCTGCATGAAGGCAGCCGCGATCCTGCGCCGGATGTTGCCGCGTTTGCTTACAGCTCGGCGCGTCTGCCAGCCTGCATGTTCTTTGTCCGCCGCATCGTGCTGGGACAGTCCCACGAACACTTCGAGGCCGCCGGCTATCAAGTCCGAGAATGGCAGCAAGTGACCACCCGTGGCCGTCGCCGTCCGCTGCGCTTTAACGGCAGCGACACGTTGGCAGCGTTTGTGACCAGCATCAGCGACATTGATGATCTGGTTCCCATCCTGACTGCGTTTCAAATTGAGTGGAACAAGCTGCACCATCTGCTTGCGCACAGTGCACTGTCCCGCAAGTCCGCCGCCGCAAGGGAACTTGGCAGTGCCGATCCGGCTGCGGTGACAGAATCGCTGCCCGCCCAAGAATTCATCGACGATTCCGATCTGGAAAAAACGCTGTCTTTGGATGCACAGGGCATGAAGACCCTGAAAGCGGCGCTCGGTGAATCGCTCGGTGCAGGACTTCGCGAAATGGCTACGCGGGAACAGGATCTGCGGGTGCGACTGCTCGTCGGTTCCTATTCCCAATACCAGCGCGCCGCCCAAAGATGGTGGAGCGGAATCGAACCGCAGTATCTAAGGCAGAGCCGTCCCCGCCGCCCCGCCGTCTACTTTGTTTCGTCGAACAGCCACTCGGTTGTGAACCTGCTGGGAGGCTACGCCAAACTGCACCGTCAGCAGCTGATTCAGTTTGCCAAGCAGCGGAATCCGGAACACCTGGCCGACTCTCTGTCCGATGCACTGCGCAGCGGCAACGAAGCAAAAGTCGACAACTTGCTGTACTACTTGCTGCGTTCCTTTTTGCATGATCCGCTCGGTGCTCATCATCGCGAGCGGGTGCGGGAATTCGATTCCGAAAGCGGCATCGAATCGCTCGAAAGTCCGGGCCGTATCGACGTGAGCGCCCAGCTTGTGCAGCTCTCTTCGCTGCGCAAGGAACGGATCGATCCGCGGCTCTTGGCCGGTGGCGTGGGCGATTCCTTTTCCCTTTTGCAAAAAAGCGAAGCGGTGATCCTCAACATCGACTATCCGCTCGGCATGGCGGCGTATCACCTTCTGTCGCGGCTCGCGCAGGGGGTCGGCGAAGTGCGCGGCATCTATGTGATGGGCAAAGCCGCTACCCTAAACGGACGGGTCGGTGACGTGATGATCTCGTCGGTGGTGCATGACGAGCATTCGCTCAACACCTACCTTTTGCGCAACTGCTTTGTGTCCGGAGACGTGCAGTCGTATCTGGAACACGGAACGGTGCTCGACAACCAGAAAGCCCTGACGGTGCGCAGCGCATTTTTGCAAAACCGTGCCTACATGGGGAGCTTCTATCACGAAGGCTACACCGTGCTGGAAATGGAGGCGGGTCCGTATCTGTCTGCGATCTATGAGATCGTCAATCCAAGCCGCCATCCCAAAAACGAAATTGTCCACCTGTCAAACAGCACGCCGTTTGAAGTCGGACTTTTGCATTATGCGTCCGATACGCCATACTCTCGTCGACAGAGCCTGCTGTCGAAGAGCCTGAGCTATTTCGGGGTGGAAAGCACCTACGGCTGTACCATCGCGATACTACAGCGAATACTCCGCAGCGAAATGGCCAGGCTTGGGTAGTGTCCGGCAAAGCCACACCTGCGAAATGGACTTGTCTGTCGTTCGACGGTGGTGAACACTGGAATAATGCCTGTTCACGCCGAAGTCCAAGCTTTCCTTCAGATGCTCGCGGCGGCCAATCTGCCGCCCTATGAACATTCCACCGTGGCGCAAGCACGCGAGCGCATGAACGCCATCGCGATGCTGGAACGACCGGCAAGTCCCCTCGCGGAAGTCCGCGATCTGTGCATTCCGGCCCCCCACGGCGACATTCCCCTGCGTCTGTATCGATCCAGTTTGGACCAGGCATTGCCGACGCTGATTTACTTTCACGGCGGCGGCTGGGTGGTTGGGAGCATCGAATCCCATGACCGACTCTGCCGCGCGCTGGCAAGTGCGTCCGGATTTGCGGTGATCTCGGTGGAATACCGCTTGGCCCCGGAACACAAGTATCCCGCCGCCGTCGAAGATGCCGAAGCTGCGTACCGCTACGTGCGCGCGTTTGCCGACAAGCTGGGCGTGGATTCCGAATCCATCTTTCTGGGAGGCGACAGCGCGGGCGGCAATCTATCTGCCGTCGTGTCGCAAAGGGCCCGTGATGCCGGTGAACCACTGCCGCGCGGACAAGTGCTCATCTATCCCGCGACCGGATCTGCCGCCGTCACAGAGTCGCGCAAGGAGTTTGCCGACGGCTATCTTCTGACCGCGGGCGCGATGATGTGGTTTACCGCGCACTACATTTCGGATCTTGCACAGCTTCGGGAAAGCAGCCTGTCGCCCTGCTTTGCCAAAGACGTATCAGGGCTGCCACCGACATTCCTTTTGACCGCCGAGTTTGATCCGCTGCGGGATGAAGGGGAAGCCTACGCAGCCAAGCTCACCAAAGCCGGAGTCAACGTGACGCTGCGCCGCTACGACGGAATGATCCACGGATTTTTGCAGCTTAGCGCCATGGTCAGCGCCGCAACGACCGCGATCGAAGACATCGCAACCTGGCTCAAGCAAACGCAGCGAGGTACATGATGACCACTTGGGGGGACGATGTCTTGGCCACCGAATCACCGCCCTTTGCGGGTCGATTCCGTTTGCAGCGCCAGCTCGGATCAGGAGGGATGGCCGATGTCTTTCTGTCATTCGATGAAGAGACGCAGACCCCCTGCGCGATCAAGCTCCTTTCGCAGCACTCCGATCCGGAACAGAGACAGCGCTTTTTTCGGGAAGCCTCTGTCCTTTCGCAGCTTCAGCATCCTGGGATCGTCCGTTACCACGCGCATGGTTACACCGAACAGGGTGTGCCCTATCTGGCGATGGAACTGCTGGAAGGAGAAGACCTCTGCCAGCGACTTCTGCGCAAACCGCTGACCGCCGCAGAAACCCTGGTGCTGGCGCAAGCCGTCCTGTCCGCCCTGACAGCCGCCCACCAAGCCGGGATCATCCATCGGGACATAAAGCCGGCGAATTTGTTTTTGGTGAGTGGGGAGCCTGCGCGCACCAAGCTGCTCGATTTTGGGATTGTGCGGCTGACCACAGCAAGCCAGCACACCCGCACTGGATCGATTCTGGGGACGCCGGAATATATGTCTCCGGAACAGCTCCGGGGGCTGAAGGAATTGGACGCGCGATCCGATCTTTTTTCTCTCGGTGTCGTGCTGTATGAATGCCTGGCTGGATGGTCGCCCTTTCGCAGCGATCACCCGATGGGAACGCTCGGTAGAATTCTGTTTGATGATCCACCCAAGCTCAGCGAGCGAAACCCGCATCTGCCAGAAGCACTCTGTGTACTCGTCCATGAAATGCTCGCGAAGGAACCGCGACACCGTCCCCCAAGTGCCGAAGCGGTTCGCACACGTCTTCAAAACATATCGGTCGATTCCGATGGCGACAGAATCACCGGCTGGCGCGCACCTGCGGCCCTGACCCACCGCGAGCTGCGCTGGCTGTCGATGATCATTTTCCAGCCGACCCGGATCGATCTGGCGCTAGAAAAAACATCGATTCTTGAAGCGGGCGAACTGGATCAAGACGCGATTGGACAGACAGCAGCGGCACACTCTGCACGCCGAGAAAAGCTAGCCGATGGCACCCAGATTCTGCTTCTGGATGGAAACGCCACCGCCGGTGAACAAGCCGAGCAAGCGGCGCTGTGCGCGATCGAGCTGCATTCCCATGATCCACACACAGCCATCGCCATTTGTTTTGGACAGACCGATCTGGGCCAGCACCGCTTGGATGCCCAAGCGCTAGAGCGCGCCGCCGACATGCTCGATGCATGGCGAAAGCGCACGGCGGCGGCAAGCACACAAAAGGAACGATCCAGCGCGCCCATCTTGGTGGATGAATCGCTGCGGCGCATGCTGATGTCGCGCTTTGAATTTGTAGAGCAAGACAGTGCGTGGGAACTCACTCCCACCGAGCGGCGCGACGAGCTGCACGTACTCGGTCGGGTGTCCCCCTTTGCTGGACGAGACACCGAGCTTACACAGCTTGCCACTGCGCTTTCTGCCTGTTGTGAAGATTCCCAAGCCGCTGCGGTACTCATCACCGCAGAGCCCGGAATGGGAAAGTCGCGTCTGTGTCATGAATTCCTGCGCCAAGCCAAGCTGTCCTATCCCGATCTCGAAGTTTGGATCGGAGCCGGAGATCCCAGCAGCGCAGGGTCTCCGTTTCATCTGATCGCGCAAGCCATCCGCCAAGCGATGGGCGTGCAAAAGAGCATGACCCAAACAGAAAAAACGGAGCGGCTCCACAGCTTCGTAAGCGGACGCTGTAACACAGCAGATCACGAACGCATCGGCGAATTTTTGGGAGAGCTGCTCGGCATCACGTACCAACAAACGCCATCTGTGACCCTCCAATCGGCGCGCAGCAATCCCGTGCTGATGGGTGATCAGATTCGTTTTGCTTTTCTTGATCTGCTGCGTGCCAGCATGGCAGACCATCCCCTCTTGCTCTTGCTAGAGGATCTGCACTGGGGCGATTTGCCGACGGTCCAGCTTGTCGAGGCGGCGCTCCGCAACCACTCCGAAAGCCCGCTGTTTTTGCTCGCGCTGGCCCGTCCGCAGGTCGACGATCTGTTTCCCAAGCTGTGGGACAGAGCGCGACTTCTGAAGCTGCCGCTAAGACCACTTTCCAAGCGCGCCTGCGAAAAAATCGCCAAAGGAATCTTGGGCAATCGGTTTGGCGCAGACAAGCTCACCAAGCTGGCCGAGCGCGCCGGAGGACATCCCTTTTTCCTCGAAGAGCTGCTGCGGGCGACATCGGAGAGCGATTCCTTTGAACTGCCCGAAAGCGTCCTTGCCATGGTGCAGTCGCGGATCTTGCGACTCGATTCGATGGCCCGCCGGGTGCTGCGCGCCGGCAGTGTGTTTGGCCGGGTGTTCCATCGCGGAGGTCTCACCAAGATGCTCGGAATCGACCATTCCGTAGGGTCTTCGGAATCGGAACAGAAGTCGCTCCGCGATGCGCTGTCCACGCTGGTTGATAGGGAGTTTGTGAATCCGCGGCACCCCAGTCGCTTTGCCGGTGAAGAAGAGTTTGTCTTTTCGCACGCGCTGGTTCAGGAATCAGCGTACTCCATGCTCACGGCGGAAGATCGGCAGCTTGGTCATCGGCTTGCAGCGGAATTTCTGCAAGCGGTCGGGGAAGACGATGCGATGGTGCTGGCGGAACACTGCACGCTCGGCGGCGTCTTGGACCAAGCGGTGATGTACCTCAGGCAAGTTGTCAGCGAAGCCTTGACTGGCAATGACTTCCGCGCCGCACTTTCCTGCACAGCACGCGCGCTCAAGCTTGGGGCCGAAGGAACCGTGCGAGGAACGCTGCTCGCGATGGAAGCCGAAGCCCACCAGTGGCTTGGGGAATTTCGCGCCGCGATAGACAGTGCCGAAGAAGCCCTGCATCTTCTGCCAGTCGGTTCCGTACCTTGGTATCGCGCCGTCGATGCCCTCTCCATTGGCTGCGGACGACTGCTCCTCCACGATCGCTTGAGCGAGCTCGCAGTACAACTTCTCGCACTGCTCCATCACCAAACAGAGTCGGAACATTTCTCGCTGCCGGTTCTTGCATCCAGCGCGGTGCGCTTGGGAATGCAGCTCTACATCTGTGGACGGTACAAGGACGCGCTGGCGCTACTGCAACCCATCGAAGCGCTGATTGACGCCGATCCAAATCCCAAGCCCCCCGCGCTGCTCGCGTCCATTTGCGTGCTGCGCGCCAATCGCGCCGCGTATGAATGGAAAATTGATCTGTGTCCCGACTACTTTGAACAGTCCGCCAATCTGCTCGATCAAATCGGCGATCGGCGCGCGGCCTGTTCGCAGCGACTCGACACCGCGCTGTTCTGTTCCGACATCGGTGACTTTGTTCGCATGGAACGGCTGCTCCGCGAAGTCATTCCGGTTGCTTTGACGCTCAACCTGCTGCGCGTGCTGGGCGTCTCCTTTTCCGCGCTCGGCGTGGCAAGGTGGCGACAGGGACATCATGAAGAAGCGCTGACCCACTGCCAAAAAGCGCTCGCCCAGCTTGAATCACTGGGGGATGCGCGGCAAGAAGGCGTCTGTCGCATAAACCTTGCCCGCATCCTCTATTCACTGGGACAGTTTGAAAAAGCCCATGCCGCCGCGCTGACGGCCAGTGAACGGCTCGCGGAAATTCCCCGGTTTCGCGTGCGCGCCCTTGCATGGCTGGCCCGGATTGAACAGCAGCGCGGGAACCTCGACGCCGCGGCACTTGCTGCCGAAACAAGT
>DAORGN010000135.1:0-13607 GCA_035340095.1 Pseudomonadota bacterium
CCTCTTCGGCATCCTGATTGCCGCCTTCATCGTCAGCTTTGGCCCCGGTTCGCCGACGGGTGATTCGGTGTTCGATGGGCTGGGCGGTCGCTACGCGGCGCGCGTTCACGGCAAAGACATCAGCGAACCGGAGCTGAACTTCGCCTTCATTGCGCTCGGGCTGCCGAACCGCGGCGAGGCGCAAGCGCAGAAGCTGCGCGAAGTCGTGATCGATCGTCTGATCGAGCGTGAGCTTCTGGCCCACGAAGCCGAGCAAGCGGGCATGCTGGTGTCCGAAGATGAAGCGGCGAAGCTGCTCGTCGACGGGAACATGTTCGTCGCTGGCATCGCGCGCAAGGTCGAACCGTATGCGATGCGCAACAACGTGCTCGATTACGATCGGCTGCGCATGGTGGTGCAGAACTCGTATCGACTGACGATGAAGCAGTTTGTCGACATCCAGCGCCGCGAGCTGCTCGCCGACAAGTTTCGCCAGCTTCTGCGGGCGGGAACGCGCGCCTCGCTCGACGAAATTCGCGGTGAGTATGAGGACAAAAACCGCCAGACGAACCTCGAGTATGTGCGGTTTGCACCGTATCGTTTCGAGCAAGAACTGGTTGCGAGCGACGCCGACATCGAAGCCTGGGCGACGGCGCACGAAGCGGACATCAAGAAGACCTACGAAGAGCGCAAGCTGCTTTACACCAAGCAGGAAAAGAGCGCGAAGCTGCGTCGCATCCTCATCGAGCTGAAAAAAGACGCCAGTGACCAGCAAGTAAACGAAGCCAAAGCCAAGCTGACGGCGGCGCTTCAGACCATCACCGGCGGCAAGTCGTTTGCGGAAATCGCGATGGCGACGTCTGAAGACGATGCCACCAAAAAACGCGGCGGCAGCCTCGGCTATCGCAAAAAGACGACGACGGATCTGGGCGCCGATCTGGAAAACAAAATCTTTTCGGCAAAAGAGGGCGAGATCATCGGACCAGAGCGCGGTGAACGCGGTCTGGAACTTGTGAAGGTCGAGTCGTTCCGCGAAGGGGACATCCCGATTGAAAAAGCGCGGGCAGAGCTGGCTGAAGAACTGTATCGGGCGGCCAAAGGCAAAGAGCTGGCGCAGACGAGCGCAGCGGATGCGGTAGCGAAGCTTAAAGCTGGCGGCAAGCTGGCGGAGCTTTATCCCAAGGATGATTCCGACGCCGCAGAAGCCCAAGCCAAGGGCAGCAAGATCCAGGTCGAAGAGACCGGCATGTTTGCGCGCCGCGGGGACACCGTGCCGGGGATTGGTTCGTCGGGGCCGCTTGTGAAAATGGCGTTTACGCTGCGGCCTGGTGAAGTGATTGGCCCGCTTGAGATCAGCGGTTCATTCGTTGTCGCGACGCTCAAAGAGCGGAAAGAGCCAGACCTCGCGGAGTTCGAAAAGAAAAAGGACGAGCTGTCGGCGGAATATGGTCGAACCAAGTGGGCGCGGCTCGTCACCGAGTATGCCCGCCATGCCTGTGTCGCAGCCAATGCCGACGGCAAGCTCAAGGTCAACGCGACGATCATTTCCGATGAGCCGCCGGCTCGTCGTGGTGCCGCTCCTGCACTGGCCGCGTCGAAGTACGAGCCCTGCAAAGACCGCTTCTAGTCGTTTTCACGCCGCTGGGTCGAAGCGCCCGCTTCGCACCTTCCCCATCACCCATACGTAGCGTCGTCCGCTGGGTTTTCGCCCATGCGGCGTCGGTGTGCTGTTGTGTTAGTGCGACTCGAACTGCTTGCGGGCGGCTTGACGAAGCTCTCGTCCGGTTGGTCCGGGGCCCAGGCTTTCGCGGGTGGCTGCGCCATGTCCTTCGCCGAGAATTCCACGAGCGTAGGCTTTCCACTCGAAGGTATCGGAGTGTTCGGGCGTGTGGCAGTCAAGACAGGTGCTGGCGCTGGGACGCGGCTGCGGGATCTTGGTCTTGCCGGGATTGGCGATGTGCAGCGATCCCGGACCGTGACAGACTTCGCAGCCGACGTGCCGCAGATCGGGACCGACACCGACGGGCGGTGTGTTTGCCTGTTGCCACTTGTCGAGCGTCATGATGTTGCAGCCCGCCGGATTTTCAAAGCCCGTCGAATGACAGTTCACACAGTCGTAGGATCGCTGCTTGCCGACGTCAACGAGCGTTCGATAGGCACGGCTGTGCTGGGTGGTTTGCCACAGCTTGTGGGCCGCTTCGTGGAAATGACAGGCGCCAAGGCATGCCGTGTTGCCGACGTAGCGCGGACTGCCCGGCAGTGCCTCGGGCGGCGGACCCGACAGCGCTTGCAAGTTGGCTTGACCGATCTGCTGGTCCAGCTCGTCGAGCTTTTTGCGCACGTTCGGATCTCGCGGCAAGGTCTTGGCAATCGGCAAAAGTTCAGCCGTCACAAACCCGTCTTTGTCGTCGCTGGGCCGCGCTAGCTGCGCCTGTTCGTTGCGCAGGCTTGTCAGCTCGTCCTGTCGCGTCTTCACAAACGAGGGATCGGCGGCGGCGTCTTTTTGCAGCTCCACAAGCAGCGTTTCAGCGTGCTGGATTCGCTGTTGCAGGATGTTTTGCTGTCTCTGCCGCTGCTTGTCGGTAAGTTGCAGCCGCCACATCAGCGTGCCTTGTGCCGTCGGATGCAGCAGGATGCGATAGAGCCGTTCGCCTTTGTGGCCCGGCGCCACCAGGATCGCTCCGTCGAGCTGTTCGGGCAGCTCGGCGCCGTCGGGAACATTGTCATCGGCCCCCGCGACCCACAGCTTGACCGAAGGAAATTTGCGCGCCAGCCGACGTACTTTGTCGCGCGGCATTCCCGCCAGCACCACCACCGCCTTGACACCTTCTTTGCCCAGCGAATCCAGCTGCTGCGTCAGCGCTGCGGCGGGATTGCTGACGGTGATTCCGGCTGGCCACGGCGCATCCGGATCGGCCAAACCGACAATCCCGAGCTTTTGCCCGAGCACGGTTCGCACCACTTGCGCAGTCGTCGTGCCGTCGGGAAGTCCGCTGAGGTTGGCGACCAGTCGTTGGCCTTGCGAAAGCTCGGCGACGCCGTCTCTGCCGCGCAGGTCCTCGGGCTGAACCATCGTCACCGCCGACAGATCGCGCCAGGTCTGTTCGATAAAGTCCGCTTTGAGCCGCGCTTGCGCAAGCCGGGTCGCAGGCAGCGACTTTGGTTCGTAGCGCAAGCCTCCCGCGTCGAGCAGCAAGCTTCGTCCGGGAGCAGCTTGCAGAAGACCGGCGACTCGCGCCACATCACCGAGCGGTGTCGACGTGCAGCCGCACGGCTCGGTCGTGTTCCACATCCGCGTCGCGACCAACAGCTCGATCGCATGGCTTTGCGTCGGTGCCGCCGCTGTCGCAGGAAGTGGTGGCGCTTTGGTTTTGCCGCCATGACACCCGCCGATCAGCAGCGAGAGTGCGCCAAAAAGACCCAGCCGGATTGCTAGCGTGTGCTTCAACGTCAGAGCCTCGCTGCTTTACTGTGCCTCGGCGCCGGCGATCGGGCGAGCGTCTTCGATCAGCATGTTGGGAATGCCATCGTCGACGGAAAAAACCAGCTTGCAAGCTGAGCAGGTCAACTGGGCTTGGCCTTCGCGCAGCACGCCTTTGCACTTGGGGCAGCGGAGGATGGAAAGCAGCTCGGGGCTAATCATGAGTCGGAACCTTTCTTCCCGCCTATAACAAACTCGACGCGGCTAAGACAAGCCAGAGCGCGGCGACAGCTGGCCGCCTTGGTAATTGCGCAGCCGCTGTGATAGCTGGTCGACGGAAACAAAATCAGTTGGATCAAGCGCATGTCCGGCACAACTGCGACACACTGGAATCGCGGCGACCTTTTTGCGGTGATGGGCCTGGCGCAGCGCCATGATCGGTGCGCCATTCCAGACCTCATCGAGCGACTGCACCGACAGATCGCCGAGCAGATTGACGTGCTCAAACACGTTGGCGCACGGGACCACTTTGCCGTCCCACAACACCGTCAGCTCGCCAAACGGCAGACGACAGGGCGACTGGAGGGACGGCGCATCCATCGGCAGCACTTGCGGACGCTCGAGAGGAAACGACTGCCCGAGCGCCCGACTGCGTGGCAAAAGCGACGAAAGCGACACCTGCCCCGCCCAGTCGCGCGCCTCTTTGATCACCACTTCGTTTGGCCAGCGACGGGCAAATTCGCTGACTTCGTGCTGGTTGTACGCCGAAATAATGAGCTGCACGACCACATGCAGCGACGGACTGCGCAAAGGCCGGAGCTCCAGCAGGCGTTCGATGTTGCGTACCGTTTTTTGAAACTCGCCGCCGCTGCGCATTTTTTCGTAGCTCTGCGGTGAGTTGGCGTCGAGCGAGATCACCAAAAAACGCAGCCCCGAATCGAGCAGCGCCAGCGCTTTTCTTTCATCCAGAAAGGTCGCGTTGGTCGACAGCCCCATCGACACGCCGGCCCGCGCGCCGTAAGCAATCAGCTCGCCGATGCGCCCGTGGAACAGCGATTCCCCCAGGTGATGTACATAGGCAAACTCCAGCTCGGGCACCGCTTGCGAGATGATCCGACGAAACAGCGCTGGGCTCATGTATCCGACGGGGCGCTGCATCGACTGATGCGGGCACATCGGGCAGCTTAGGTTGCAATAGTTGGTAAGTTCCAGCTTCAGGTGGACCGGCTTCCCCAAAAGCTGCGTCTTTCCGGCCAGCATGTCGTCGACGAGCTGCTGACGGTTGCGGCGCCATATCTCTTCTGTGGCGGACCGCGGCGGCTGTGCCTGGCTGGCCAAGGCTGCGCTATTCATGCGTAAGAGCCCGCAGACGCGGCGCCGATTCCAGGTAACGCTTCGCCGCCGAGAGAAGCTGCGGCAGCTCGACGCGATGGACTTGGTTGCGCAGCTCGTCGATGTAGCCGATGTCGCGCGACACCCGCGAAAGGTGTGCCAAAAGCAACGCCAGGTCGTCATCATCGGCGAGCATCGCCTCCAGCTGCTTGTCGTAGGCTTGTTTCGCTTGCGCTAGCTCGGCTTCTGACGGCCCTTTTTCGACAAGCTGCAAAAGTTCTTCGTTCATGGCCGAAAGCGCCGCTTTGCTGTTCTGCGGGGCACACGTCGCCAGCGCCGCCAGGCTCGCGCCATCGTCTTGCGTTGGAATGCGCAGCGACGAACGGACTTCATAAGACAGCCCATCTTTTTCGCGCAGCCTCTGGTTCAGCCGAGACGTCGTCGCTGCTCCGAAGATTTGTTGCCACAAAAGCAGCGCCGGATAATCGGGGCTTGCATCGGTGAGCTGGAACGGCAAGAGCATCGCCACCGCCGAGCTATCACGATCGGGTAGCTGCACCATCAGATCGCTCGCCGCCACTTTTTGATGGGGCCGTGGCAGACGCACATACGGGCGTCGCGCCACAAATCGCCCGAACAGCGTCTGTACTTGGGCCAGTACCGCTTCCGGATCGATGTCACCGATCACCACCAGCTGCGCATTTTGTCCGCCGAGCAGCTCACTCGCCAAAAAGCGCACATCGTCGAGCTTTGCGGCGGTAAGGCGGGCAAGCTGCTCGCTCGTCGTCGGAATGTAGCGAGGGTCGGTCGGTGGATACGGTGCCGCTTGGCGCAACAGCTTGGTCAGCGCTTGCGCCATCGGGTTGTGCGTCAGGTCTTCGCTCTGCGCCAGCGCTTGCTGCCGCACCCGCTCAAACTGTTCGGGACGCAGACCCGGCGCGGTCACAACTTCGTGCAAAAGCGACAGCAGCGCTGGCAGCTCACTGCGCACCGTGCTTGCTGACAGTTCGATCTGCTGGCTTGTCAGACCGGGCAGACCCGCTTCATTCGCCAGCTGTAGCGTCGCTTTGTGCAGATCCAGCTCGTCGAGAAGCTGCTGATAATCGTGAAGTTTGCTGCCGCGCAAAAGCAGGGGGCCAAGCAGCGACAATGCCGCCTCGCGACCTTTGAGATCATCGGGATTGCCGACGGACAGCGACAGCGACAGCTCGACATGCTGGCCACGGGTCCGCTTGGGGACAAAGACAAGCTTCATGCCGCTCGGCAGTTGCCGGGTTATGACGCGCTGCGCAATCGTCGCTGGCTTTTGCACAAACGGCTCGCCCGGCTGGATCGCGCCACCCGCTTGAAAGCCAGAAAGCGCCGTTGTCACGTCGACAGTGGGCCGCGCGTGCTTGAGCGGTGGCAGCTCTTCGGGCACAAAGTGTGCGACGGTTCGATTTTGACGCAAAAAGTAACGCCGAGCGGCCTGCTGGACCGTGGCGACATCCAGCTTTTGCGTTCGATCGCGTAGCAGAAACAACAAACGGAAGTCCCCGAGCGTGGCAAAGATGCCCAAAGTGTGTGCAAGCTCGGCGGGACTCCGCGCCAGCCGCTGATGTTGGGCCAGGGCGCGAACCTGAAAGCGCGTAAGCTCGTCGGCGGTGATGCCTTTTTGCACCACATCTTCGACGATGGTGGTCATGGTCTGCTGGACTTTTTGCAGATCGCCGCCACGCAGCAGCTCGGCCCACAAAAGCAGTCCGCCCGGCTCGGCCCGCAGCTCGCTATCGGCAGCGACGCTCACCGCAAGTCCAGTATCGACGAGCGCTTTGTAAAGTCGTCCGCTCCCAGGCCGCGCCAAGATATCGGCCAGCGCGAGCAGGGCCGGCTGATCCGGATCAGCGACCGACGCCGAATGGAAATACATCCCGATGAGCGGCAGCTTGCCGACGCGACGAACCGTGACTTGGCGTTCACCGTCTTGCGCCGGCTCTTCGGTATAGGTTCGCTCGGGCGGCGGACCGACGGGCCGAATCGGTCCAAACAGATCGCGCACCAGCGTCAGGGTCTTGTCGACAGCGATAGGTCCAGCGATGACCAGATGCGCATTGTCAGGTCGGTAATAGCGCGCATAAAACGCCTGCAAACGGGCGACGGACACTCGCTCGATGTCGCTGCGGGTGCCAATCGGATCGCGCCCATAGCTGTGGACCGCAAACGCCGCATGGTGAATCCGTCGCAAAAGGATGTCGCGCGGCTCGCTGTCGGCCAGTTCCAGCTCGTTGCGGACGACCTGGAATTCTTTGGCGAGATCGGACGGACGGATGCGCACTTGGGTCATCCGATCGGCTTCAATCGACAGCGCAACCCGCAGATTGTCGTCGCTGGGTAGCTGCGTTTGGTAATAGCGGGTCTGGTCGACTTCGGTTTCCGCGTTCCATTCGCCGCCGCGACGATCGATTTCTTCATCGGGATGCGGGAATCGCGCAGTGCCTTTGAACAGCAAATGTTCGAGCAGGTGCGCCATGCCCGCTTCGCCGTAACCTTCGTGACGCGATCCGACGGAATACGCGACCTCGATGGTGATCGATGACGCCGATGGCTCGGGAATTAGTAGCACGCGCAGACCATTTTTCAGTCTGTACGCCTGCACACCTTCCACTTCGCCTTCCCGCACGACCTCGCGATCCATTTTTGTCTGCAAGGCCGGCGTCGCTTTGCCGGGAGGGGTCGTCACACCCGCGAAAACCGCAGTTCCAACGAGCGTAGGAAGCCAAAACGTAAGCAGAGTCAGCCAACGAGGCATTGCCGCAATTTAGTACACATTGGGTACCAATGTTCCCACCTTGGCGGTCCATCTCGGCGAGAAAGTTCGCAACGTCTCGCTTGACAGACGACTGCGGCTCGCAAACGATCCGAATATGCTGACCGACAATATTTCGTTTTTGCCAAAACCAAGCACTTCTGACATTTCGACCCGACGACAGCGACGGCTTCTTTTACGCGCTGCGTCGTACCGGGCTCTGCTTTTGGGCGCGCTTCTGGGCGGCGCCGGCTGCTGGGAAGTGCCAGTAACGCTTGCACCGACGGACGCCCAGGGCAACACGGACGGTGGCTCAACCGACATGAGCGGCGGCGGCGACGGTGGTCCAGCAGCAAGCGGCTGGCACTGGGAAAGCCCGATCCCGCAAGGCAACAACCTGCGGGCGCTGTGGGGATCGGCGGGCAAGAGCGCCGATCAAGACGACTTGTTCATGGGTGGCGAGGCCGGCACGCTCGTCGTCGGTCGCACCACGGGCTGGAAAGTCCAGCGCAGCCCCGGCAACGGCAGTCGCACCATCCTCGGCATGAGCGGCTACCTCGCGAGCGGCATTCCGCAAGTCGTTGCCGTCGGTATGTACGATCTCAGTTTGCTTTATAACGGCAGCGCATGGAGCGATGTCAGCCCCTTTATCGGCACAGGCGATGGACAGCTGACGGCTGTGTGGGCCAGTCCAACCGCGGGTGAGTTTTTCTCCGTTGGTACAACAGGCCGGCTGTATCGCGTGACCCGCGCAAACAACCTGCTGAGCTATACCCCCGAAGCGCAGGGTGTGACGACCGATTCGCTGTTTGCAGTGTCTGGCGTGCCGGGCGCGACCGCTCCCGATGTCTATGCAGTGGGAGCCAACGGTCGTATTTTGCACCGCGGCGCCGACGGGAAATGGCTGATCGAAGCAAACGGCATGGCGGCGCAGCAGCTAAACGCCGTGTGGGTTGGCACCGGCGCGCTCGCGGGGGATGTCTACGCAGCGGGCGACAGCGGGATCATTATGCGCAAATCGGCGGGCAACTGGAGCTTTGAGCGGCCTCCAACGACGGCCAACCTGACGGCTCTATGGGGCGCAGGCGACGAACTGTATGCGGCGGGCGCCAAAGGCACGCTGCTGCGACGCAAAGCCGGTGCTTGGCAGCTGGAAGCGGTCGGTCTGACGAGCGAGCTGATTTCGGCGCTGTGGGGGACCGATCGCGGCACTGCGACCAACACCGTCTACGCCGTCGGCAACCTGGGCACCATTTTGCGACGGGAACGCGACACCTGGAGCCAAGTGTCAAGCCGCGTCACCCAGACCGCGCTGGCATCGGTTTGGGCTGCCAGTCCGAGCGAAGCCTATGCGGTCGGCACCGATGGCTTGATCCTAAAACACAGTGGCGTCGGCGCCGCGGGCACCTGGAAGATCGTTCCGACGGCCAGCATGACAACGCTAAACGCTGTAAATGGCTATGTGCCTGCCGTCGGTGATTCCGATGTGTGGGCTGTCGGCACCGAAGGCACCATCTTGCATCAAGCCGGTTCGGTATGGGTCATCGAAGGCGGCGTTCTTGGCGTCGCGGAGCTGACCGGCGTGTGGGTTGGCGCGGATGCAGTCGTTGTCGTCGGTCGCAGTGGTCGCATTTACAGCAAGATTCAGGGCAACTGGAACATTGAGCCCGGCCCGATGGGCGCGCCCATCACCGACGATCTGTTTTCCGCATGGGGCGTTGGCACGGGCGACAGCCGCGTGGTCTACGCCGCGGGCGCCAAAGGCATCATCCTGCGCAAAGACAAAAACGGCTGGACCCAGGAAGCTGCCGGTCTGAGCAGTGAGACGCTGGTTTCTCTCGTCGGAAATGCCGAAGAAGGGCTGACCGCACTGGGCAACAAGGGGAGCATCCTTCGGCGATCGGGCGGCAAGTGGACGACGTCTTCGGCACGGCCTTTGACCCAGACCGGCGCGACAGGCATTGCGGCCTGCACCGTGGCCAAGACTGGCGATGTGTGGGGCGTTGGAACGCAGGGCGTGATCATGAAGCGCACCGTGAGCGACTGGGTTTCCGAAACGTCACTCACCGCGCAGCCGTTCACGGGCATTGGCTGCGCCAGCCCAGACGACATCTTCGTCGTCGGTCCGGGCGGCCTGATCCTGCACAAATACTAACAGCGGTGATTTTGGGGGTATCGGCGGTCGTTTTTGGGATGACCGCCGAACGGTCAGGCGCTGGCGCGCAGGAATTCCTGTCGCACGTCACGTAGCACGAGACGCGCTTTTTCGAAGCTCTTTTGACCCAGGCCCAAGAACGAATCGAAGCGCTGCTTGATCGTCGCGGTTTCGCCGCGCACGGGACCGGTTTCCCCGGCCAAAACAGCGCTCGTCGATGTTCCCACGACGGTCAGATATTCTTTCAGGAACACCGCGGGACGCGAATCGGCACCCGACAAAAGCGCCATCGAACGAGCCCGCGCCACTTTGCTGCTTTCCCAATAGCGGAAAATGCCTTCCCGAATCGCCCGCGTACCCGGCTCCGCGCCGCGGAAGACTTCGTACAGCGCGTCGGTCAAGAGTTCACGAACCCGGACGAAGCGATAGCGGTCGATTTCGTACTGACGCAGCGCGGTGTCGACCAGTCGCATGTCGGAAAAATCGCCCGCATGACGGAGCAGCCGGCCCAGCCGCTGCGCATCGGTGAAACAAACGGTCATGCCAGCCGCGGTGAGTGGATGCGCACAACCTCCCGCATCACCGACGATCGCTGCACCGGGCAGAACCGCTTGGTCGGTGCGAATCGCTTCGTTGGCGGCAATCTGCGGCAGCTCTCGGTCGAGCGATTCAATCAGCGCCTTGGCGAGCGGTTCGGGCAGGTGCGGGGCGTATTCGCGCTTGAGCAGCTCGACCGCGCCTTTCGGGCCACCTGACAGCTCGCGGGTGACATCGAAACAGCCACGCGCATCGCGAGAGCCATCGGGTCCACCGATCGGATAAATCAGCATCGGTCCCCACGCGCCCAGGAAAATGTGCCCAAACGTCGGACAGGGCAACAGCTTGGCTCCATCGGGAAGTCGCATCGCCACCGAAAACGACAGCAGCCGCGCATTTTCGCTCAGCCCGAGCAGCGGTCTGATTTTCGAATGACGACCATCGCAGCCGAGCACCAAGTTGGCATGCAGGGTTCCACTTGCGGTGCGGACGCCGCAGACGCGGCCTCGATCGTTGCGGAGGATTTCTTCGACTTTTTCGTTGAAACGGAACGTGATGCCGGGCTGTTTCTGCGCCCACTCGCGCATTCCGGTGACGAGGTCGCGGTGTTCCATCGCGAAGCCCGTCGGACGGTTGTTTTCAATTTCGCCGTATGGCAGCCGAGTGACGGGAACTTTGGGCGCTTTGACGACGGCGAAGCCATCCACATCCACACCGCCGTGGTGACGCAGCGTCGGCAAAAATCCCAAGTCATCTAGCACTTGGGTTCCGGTCGGGTGTAGCAGCTCGCCAGCGAAGCGGGGCTTGTGTCCGAGTCGTGCCTCGAGGACCAAGATGCGTCGCTTGCCATTGGCGAGCGCGACTGCCATTGCGCAGCCGGTTACGCCACCACCGACGATGATTACGTCTGCATCAAGGGACTCTTGATTGCTTGTCTGGATATCCATGCGCGTATCCTTTGGCTAAGTTGTTCCGAGCCTGCGCACGGGGTCGGCGGCGAGTCGAAAGGGGTGCAGTTTTGCACCGTCCGTTTCGCCAGTGTGCTGGGACGCACGGGTTTTTGTGCTGGGACGCACGGCTTGTGCCGACAGAATGCATGGCTCAGACGAGAAGCTGGGTTTCCAGCGGCTCTAGCCCCAGGGTCGAAGCAGTCTTTGTGCCAAAGTGTGGGCCGTCGGGCGGCTTGCGGAAAACCCGGCCCCACCTTGCCAGCTTGGCGTGTTATATTCGCAACGTGGCAAAACCTGACTTCTGTAAACAGGCGTCTGCTCGACGCGCGATACGTGACGGACAACGGGTGTTTGGGGCGGTGGTGCTGGCGCTTTTGTCGGCCAGCCCGGCGTGGGCAGATGCAACCGACGGGAATGCAGCCCAGCCTGCGGCCAGCCAACCCAGTGATGCGGAAATGACCGCCGCCAAGCAGCACTTCGATACCGGCGCCCAGTTTTTCAAAACCGAAAACTATGCGGCAGCGCGTGCGGAGTTTCAGGCGGCATACGACTTGTCGAAGCTGACGCCTCTTCTGTACAACCTTGGCCGCGCCGCCGAGGGACAAGGGCAGAAGGCCGACGCACTTCGCTTTTATGAGCAGTACTTGGCGACGAATCCGTCTGACGCTGCGGAAGTCAGGACGCGGGTGGCCAATCTCAAGACCGATACGGGAAGTGCAGCGACGGCGCCAGCACCGCTTGACGGTGGACCGGCATGGCTAAAGGGGACCGCGAAGCTGCCACCCATCCCGGCCATCGCGGCACTTGGGGCAGGCGTCGCGTTCGTCGCGATCGGAATCGGCACCGGCGTCGCTGCCAAATCCGTAGAAGCCGAGGTCGGTACGCCGAGCAATCGCTATTGGACCGGCGACGCAGCAGCGCTATATGACAAAGGAAAAGCACTAAACGGTACGGCTATCGCGTTTGGTGTGCTCGGTGGTGTGGCGTTGGCTGGTGGCGCTGCATGGACGGGATATTGGTTTTATCTGCGCGGCAAACAGCCAAGCGCGACGACCCCGACTGCGGCCCCGACTGCGCGAATCATTCCGACGGGAAATGGCCTTGCTGTGGTGGGGGGATTTTAACGAAAGTAACCGCGGGAGTTTTTACTATGCGTAAATTGCTATTCTTTCCAGTTGCTTTGTTATTCGGTTGTTTTGCTCCCGACTTGACTGGGGCTATGTTTCTTTGCGATCCCAGCCATTTTTGCCCCGATGGTTATTCTTGTGTGAGTGGTAGGTGTCAAATCGGGAACGGTGGCACCTCGACGGGCGATGGCGGCGCAAGCGGACCCAGCGGCTGTGCGGACGGCATGGGCTCCGAAGTCAGTGGCTCAAGCGCGGGCAAGCCAGCGTGGGCCTGTGCGGGCACCTACCAAGCGTCGAGCGATCCGGCGAAAAACGCGACCAAGCTGTGCGCGGCGGGATACGACATTTGCACCGTCGCTGACTCGATCAACTTGAACACCTGCAACAACCTTGGTGGTTTTTATTTGGCCAACGTGCCGGTGCGGTGGCAGTTCACCACGCCATCGTGCGGACCGTCGGGAGGTCAAGGCAACCAGACCGCTGGCTTTGCCGGCTGCGGCAAGAGCGTCAACTCGGTCTTCGGCATCTCGTCGTGCAGCGGTTTTTCCAAGGCGATGTCCGACTGGCAAAACAGCACCCTTCAGATATCGTCGCCGTTTAGTCCGCTCACGACCACGACGAGCAGCAGCGCCAGCAGCAACGGCGTGCTGTGCTGCCAGAAGTAAACCCTTCCAGCCGCGCGCCGGCTTGAAATATAGTGCTCGAATATGGAGACACTCACTACCGCGGCTCCTCAGACGGAAGCTGTGCACCCTGTTCTCTCGAAGCCGCTTGATCCGGCGGACGTTCCGGTTCTGCGTGATGCCTATCGGCAGATGCTGCTGATTCGTCGCGTCGAGGAAGCCGCCGCCAAGGCCTACGGACAAGGCAAAATCGGCGGTTTTCTCCACTTGGTGATTGGCCAGGAATCAGTCTGCGTCGGTGCGGCGCTCGCACTACAGCCGCAAGACTACATGATCGCGTCGTACCGTGAGCACGGCCACTTCATGGCCAAAGCCGGCAGTACGCTCGAATCAGCCAAAGCGGTTCTCGCCGAGCTGCAAGCCAAAGACACCGGCTGCTCGAAGGGTTTGGGCGGTTCGATGCACATGTTCAGCGCCGCACATCGTTTCCTTGGCGGCTATGGCATCGTCGGTGGACAGGCGCCGCTGGCCGCTGGCGTGGCGTTCGCGAGCAAGTACCAAAACCTGCCCGAAGTGACACTGTGCTTTCTCGGCGACGGTGCGGTGAACCAGGGCGCGTTCTTTGAAGGTCTGTCGCTCGCCGGTCTGTGGAAGCTGCCGGTGGTGTTTATCGTCGAAAACAACCAGTATTCGATGGG
>DAORGN010000136.1:0-13598 GCA_035340095.1 Pseudomonadota bacterium
GCCTGCGCGATCTGGGACGGGCAGCCCAGTTTGTCGAACAGCTCGCGCTGCGGCAGAAGCTTCTGACGATGGGGATGGGACTGCGGCAAGAGCTGCTCCAAGACACGCTCAGCCGGACGGTGCCCGATGCGAGCCAAGCGACTTGGGATGATGTGCTCGGGACGATGCTGGCCAATCACCTGTTGCAAAGACCGGCGGCGCTGGTGCCCATCATGCGTCGCGATCTGGTGCCGCTGCGACGGATGATTGGACCGCAAGACGAGCCCAAGCAGGCGCAGCTGCCCGAGCTTTTGCGCGCCCGCTGTACCAAGCTTATCGAAGAGCGCATCGCCGATCGCCAGACCGATCCAGAGAGCGCGCGACTTCTGCTTGGACCGGCACAGCGCGCATTTGTCGAACGGGTACAGAGCCAGCTTGCGCAGGGACTGGCGACGCTGCCTGACGTACTCGATGACGAAGCCGCCGATGTGGTGCCGCGCGTGCCCGGACTGCTACTCGGGTAGTCGTTTTGCCGTCGGTGCGTAACAGGCCCGCAGCACCGGATCTGCAAGCACCGCATACGCTTCATCCAGCACCATCGCGATCTGGCGCAGCTCGCGTTCCATCGTCGCACGACTGCGCTGCGGCAGCCCCGCCGGAGCAATCGCCGCACGTTCCCGCGCATAAGCCGCCTCCACTTCCTCGATCGAAGCGCCAGCAGGCACCCCGAGCAGCGTGAAGTAGTCCGCGGTTTCCGACAGCCGCGCTTTTTTCTGCACCACCGCCATCGCTTCGCTCTGCGCTTTGGCCCGTGCCCGCGCTTGCCGAAGCACGAGCAGCTTCTTGCGATCGTCTTGCGACAGGTTGTGTGGATGCACAAGCGCGCCCAGGGTCAAAAGACAAAACGACAGACCATAGAGCGAGTGTTCGCCGATCCCCGTCGCTGAAAAGATGTCTTGCAGGCTGCGATCGCCGTCGAATGAAAGCAGCACGTCTTCTTCTGGCTGCGACAGCCCCAGGTTTTGCAGCACCACGCCACCCACCTGCGGCAGCGCCAGGTTCGTCGGCACCAAAATGGTCGATAGCGGCCCCACGATGCTTGTCAGCACATCGAGCGGCATTCCCCGTCGGATCGCATGCAAAAGCAAGAGCCGCGGCTGAAGCGGCAGCATCGTCTGTTCCCCCGGCGGCAGCTCCGTCCCGAGCAGACGAAACGTACCGCGCTGCGGCACAAGTGCTCGACAGACCAGCTCGACGACGTAATCGGCTTGCCGCTGGGGAAAGTCTTTGGCATCGAGCAGCTTGCTTGCGACCAGCAAATCGAGCTGTGCACGCAGACCGTCGCCGCGCACTTTGCGCAGCAGTTCGTGGGCTCGCTTGCGCTGCGCCGTCGACCACAGCCCGCCTTGCACATCCACCAGATCGTCCCCGATGAGCTGCGAGCGCGCCCCGATGAGCACACCCGCGTCAAAAAACAGCTCACGCGCTGGGACATCGCGCCGCTTCAGATCGGTTTCAGGCGAAAGCCACAGACAGCCGGTGTAGCCCGTCGCGACCGCCCAGCCACAAAGCTGCGCCGCCGAAATGTCGGTCTGTGAACCGCCCGGCGGAGCCAAGCGCAACCAACGAAACGTCGGACGCGGTTCGGTCTCGTGTGGGACAAGTTCTTTTTGCGCAAGCGGAACCAGTGCGTCTGCCGACACGCTGGCCGGCGCGGGGATGGTTACCGGATCGCGCTGCAACGTCCGCAGCTCTGCGTCCCGACGAACCACTGCGCGTGGTGGACGCGACGACGGCGAAAGCCAGCGCTTGTCATCGCCCGGTTCGGCCAAATCATCAATTCGCAGCAGCCGCAGCTTGGCCAGCGACCTTAGCTGAAGCTGTGAACCCGATCGCAGCGACAGAAGCTTTCCTTCATACAAAGGCGGCGGTGGTGGCCTTGCCCCAAGAGGAATCCGCGTCGGCAGCGGCGTGTTGTCCTCTTCAATCGGCACAGGCACAGCCCCGGTCACAAACGGAACGGTGTCGTCGCCATCGGATTTGCGGGTGGTCACGACGCCAGTCTAGGTCGATTTGGGCACGACCGGAAGCTTTGGCCAAACTATCCCCACGGCAAGAGGAGCGGCTGCCCAGAAACCTGCGGGTTTTCATCGGGCAAAAGATCCGCCAAAAAGTCGCGCGGCCAGCTTCGGCGCGTCTCGTCAGGCAGCCTGTGGTATTTGCTGACAAAGGCGCGCAAAAAGCGGCGCGTCGCCGGATTGACGTAACCGCCCCCGGCCAAGCCAGTCAGCTCGCTCGGAAACTCCGGTCGATAGCGCTCGCAGATCGCAAACCACAGATCGTCCCGACGGACCTTAGCGCACAGCGAAGCCGCGGCGACCGACACAAACGCCGAATCGGCTTTGTCCTGCGCACGCAGCTGCGGAAATTGCTTTTGCAGCGGTTCAAACAGGCGCTTTCCGTCGGCATAGATCGTCTCGCAGTGCGGCGCCCGCGCAATCAGTCCCGCCGCCACCTGCCGTTCCAAGTGGTTGAGCTGGCCTTTGCGCACCGCAGCATCAATTTCGGCCACATCGACGACCACCACTTCGACAAACGACGCCACAGCGACAATTTCGGCCACCAAGGCACGCCGTTTTTCATGGGCTTTTTCGCCCGCGCCAAAGTGTTTGCTGTCGGTGACGCCGAGTGCCTGCAGCGCCTGCGCGGTATCGGCACAAAGCGCCACCGCCGCCATCACCAAAGGTCCCAGCATCGGCCCACGCCCCGCTTCGTCGAGACCTAGCTCGAAAGCACTGCCCTTTTGCTTTGCCATCTGCGGCTTTTAGCAGGAAATACGACGACTACGGAAGCGCCAGCCACGAAAGACCAAGACCCAGCTGCACCGAATAAGGAGCCAGCGCCGACGTCGCATCTGCCCCGAGCACATGCAGCCGCTGCTCGCGGACAAAGCCGCTCGCGTGCAGCATCACAAACGGCAGAAGTGCGCCCAGCTTGGCCATCGCTCGCACGCCGCCGCCCAGCCCCAGATCAAAGCCTTGGCTGGCAAATGTCGACGGAAAATCCCGCCCGTACACCAGGGTCAGGGCCGGCGAAACCGTCGCAAACAGATCAAACAGCCACGACCCGACCGAAAGCCGCAGCCGCGGTCCAACGGCAAGCTGAAGCCGGGTAAAGTCGACACTCCCTTGCAAAAATGCCTGCTGTTTGAGCGACGTTCCCCCGACGAGCACCACCGCCCCCAGGCGATTCCAGCCCGCTTTGGTCGGCGCCAGCTGCAGAAGCCCAAAACCCCCGCCGCCCGGTCGCGGCCACGAAGGTTCAAGCCCGACCGAAAGCCCCAGCTCCAGCGACAGCGGACGCGGCGACATCGGAACGTGCGCAGGCAGTGGCGGCAGCGGTATCGGAATCGGTCCGTACAGCGGCAGCTCGCCACTTTTTGCCGAACCAAGCGCCGTCGCGATCACCACCGAAGCCGCCGCCGCCAGCGTGTCACACGATGGCCCAAGCAGCAGATCCTGCACCACCAGCAGAGCGCCATCCCCGCTGCGCAGCTCGACCCGCAGCTTGTCGTCGATGGGCTCCAGTCGCGCCGTGGCATCTCGATCGATAAGCGAGCTGTCGATAAGCCGCAGATGCGACATGACCGCAGCCGGCTCGGGACAGCCCCCTTCGACCACAATCCGCAGCGCCAAAGACTGCGCAACCGACGACAGCGCGCTCAATTGCAAGATCACCCTTTTAGACGATCACCGATCGACGACTACGCCTTGCTGCCCCCACGACACGCGGGCGATTGATAGTCGGTGGTCTGTGCCTGCCATTTCGACGGCGCCACCGTTTTCAAAGCCAGCGCGTGGATCGCCGCTTTGAGTTCTTCGGACAGCACGCCATAGACCAAGCGCTGCTGCTCGATCAGGCTCTTTCCCTCGAACTGCGGCGAGACAATGATCACTTTGAAGTGACTCTCTGCGCCTTCGCCCACGCTGTGCTGATGACTTTCATTGACGACTTCAAGGTGTGTAGGAGTGAGTGCAGCACGCAGCTTCGACTCCACGCGCTCCGCCATAGTTTGTTTCATCATGCGAACCTTTTTACCGTAAAGCCCACGTAGGTGCGCACAACTTCGTATTTTTATGGCACACTCGCGAGCCGTACGACTGTCCTTGAGGAGCCTGCTTCATGGAGGAATCCCGCTACTTTGAGCTAGATGCCAAACTGGAGTCCCTACGTATCCGCAAGGCAGCCGAAGACCCGAGAATCCTGGCGGCATACGGTGACAAGGTTGACATCGGATGGCTCTACCACGACAACGCACTAGAAGGCGTTGTCCTGACTTATGGAGAGATTCGCGATGCACTCGATCGCAAGATCATCTCGGACGTAAGTCTGGTGTCGCTTTACGAAGAGATTCGCAGTCACAAAGCCGCGATTGACTTTGTGCGTGAAACTGCGAAAGACCATGCCGCACAGAAAAAGCGCGCTGGTTTGATTACAGTGGAGCTTATCAAACAGCTTCACGAATACCTGACGCCGGAAGACAAAGCGAAAGGCAATCCGTATCGGAAGGACAATCCGCTGCACCGCTCGTATTTTCACGAGATTGCACCGGCGGACAAAATCCCGATGCGGATGCGCAAGCTGTGTGAGTGGCTCGACGAAGAAGAAACGGTGAGCATGCATCCGATTGCGCGTGCTGCCGGAGCGCACTTCCGTCTGATGGCGATCTATCCGTGGACCAAAAACAGCGGCAAAGTGGCTCGGCTTTTGATGAACCTTTTGCTGATTCGCGACGGTTATCCGATCGCGGTGATCCACTCGATGGAACGGCAGCGCTACTACGACAGCCTGCGCGCCGAAAACGGCTACCTGGGCCAGCTCGTCGCTGAATCGCTGACCGGCTACGTCAACACCACCCTCCGCTTCTTCGAAGAACTCGCCGAGCTGCGCCGCGCCGGTTAGTCCGCCGCTACTTGCGGTCGATCATTTGGAGCATCGTCTTGCGCAGTCGCTCGTCCGCCTCGCTGTAGGCCGGAATCGCCAGCAAGTCTTGATGCACCACCGCCGATGATCGCGTCTCTAGGTGAACATCGCGAAGCTGCACCTGACCCTGCTGGCTTCCCGTCGCCAGAAGCGCTCCGTCGGGACTAAACGCACAGGCTGACAGCACATCGGCCCGTCCCAGATCGTCCAGCTGAGCCAGCAGCTCACCGTGCTGGGCATCCCAAATTCGCAGCTCATCGCCACACGAAGCCAGCCGCGTGCCGTCGGAGCTCATCGCCATGACGGCATATTCTTTGCTCGAATGCTTGGCCAGGGCTGCCACCAGCTTGCCGTCTTGTCCGTCGCGCAGCCAGGCTCGTTCACCCGAATCGATCACCAAAAGACGCGATCCATCACCGGAAAACTGCACCGTGCGGACCTCACCGCTGTGACCACTCATCGTCGCGACCAGCTTGTGCGAATCGATGTCGTAAAGTCGTGCCGATCCGTCCGCCGATCCGCTCGCCAGTCGCTTTCCCGAAGGAGAAAACTGAAGCGTGCGCACCGCCCCTTGATGTCCCGTCAGAACAAACGGTGCAAAGCCTTGTTTTGCATCGTACAAGACCACTTCGCCGCGCCGTCCACCCGTCGCCAAATGCTGTCCGCTCGGATCGAATACCACCGACAGCGGCTCGTCGTTTTGCGCCGCCAGTGCCCCGACCGCTTTGGGCATCTTGGCACCGTCTTGCCGGCTCCACGCCAGCGCTTTGCCGTCGAGAAGTGTCACCAGCTGATCTCCCGTCGGCGACACCGAAAGCACCTGCCCCAGCGCCAGATCGCCGCCTTGGCTCAGCTTTTCGGCATAGCTCTGCCCATCAAAATAGCGAAGCAGGGCCGGCGCTCGTCCGGTGCTGCTGGTGCCACCCGGCACGATCGTCAGAATCTGCTGAATCCCATCGCGTTGTGGCAGCCAGCGCGCCTCGGAAATGCCACGACTTGGCAGCTCCGCCAGCCGTTCGGCGTCTTTGAGATCCCAGACCGCCGCCTTGCCGTCACGACTCGCCGACAACAGACGTTTTCCGTCGGGCGTAAAAGCCAGCGATACCACTTCGCTCAGATGCCCCGCGAGCGGCATCGGCAGCTCGGCGATCTGGCTGCGAAACAGCCGCGCCGTTCCGTCGCGACTTCCGGTCAGCACATACTGACCATCGGGCGAAAACGCCACCGCCGACACCCGCTGATGATGGCCACGCAGCGTCAGAAGCGACTGACCCGAGCGCCCGTCCCAGATGCGAACAGTCCCATCGGCCCCCGTCGTCACAATCCGCCGCCCCGTCGGTGAAAATGCGGTCGCCAAGACCGGGCCGACGTGGCCCAAAAGCTGCGCCCGCATGTGACCGACGATGCGTTCCCACAGCTCGGGGACGCCGTTTTCGCTCAGCACCACCATCCGCCCGCCGTCCTTGGTCATCGCCAAGACTTGGCTTCGGCGCGGATGACTGACCGGCGAAAACATCGACGCGCCCGTCTGCGCATCCCACAGCCGCGCGGTTCCGTCGGCGCTGACCGTCATCACCGCTCGACCATTTGCCAGCGTAAACGACGCCGAGTGCACCGTCCCATCATGTCCTTCGAGCACGGCGACCAGCGCCCCGGTTTCGCCATCCCACAGCCGCGCCGTCCGATCCGAGCTGCTCGTCACCAGCCGTTTCCCGTCGGGCGAAAACACGATGTCGCGCACCTGATCGGTGTGACCTTGCAGATTTGCAACCAGCGCCCCCGTCGCTGCATCCCACAGCTTGACGGTCCCTGGCGATGCCGTCGCGACCCGCTTGCCATTTGGACCAAGCAGCGCCGAATAAATCGGGGCTTCGTGTCCATCGAGCCGCCCGACCAGCTTGCCGTCCGCCCCATTCCACAGTCGGGCCCCGCGCTGCTGCTCCGCCGCGACGATCGCCAGCACCCGATCGCCAGCTTGGGACAGCGAAATTTGTGTCAGCGGCCCCATCGGTCCACCCGGATCGGAAAGCTGCGCCAGCGGCTGCGTCCCGGTGTCGCCGTACAGCCTGGCCACGCCTTCTTGATCCAGCGTGACCAGCCGCTCTCCACCTGCGGACTGCCACGCCGCCGTCAGAACGCCATCTATCTTGTCCAGCTTCCGCAGCAGTTTTCCGTCTGGAAGTGACCACAGCCGAGCCGTTCCATCCGCACTCGCCGAAAGCGCTCGCTGCCCCCCTCCGACGAAACTGACCGACGTCACTTCCCCGTCATGATTCAGGATCGCGACGGTCTGCCGCAGCTTCTGCGATAGATGCGGCAGCAAAAAACGCATCCGCGCATCGTCATTCCCCGACAGATACGCTTTGTCGAGCCACCACAGCGCTGACGTGTGATCGCCTCGCCCTTGCGCCGCTTTCACCGTCGCAAAATGTTCCGAAACCGCACGATCGTGCCGACGCTGGGCTTCATCGCGCTTTTCCTGCTGAAACGCGACATAGCCCCGGTAGCCAAGCAGGCCCACGCCAAAAAACGTCAGCAGCCCGTACAGCCACCGCCGCCCGCCACCGCCCCGCGTCGAAACATCTTGGTCCGTCATGTAGCGCCACTTTATCAGACGCCGCCCGAGCCTGTACGGCATCACCAGGAAGGTCGGTGACCATCCATCGACAAAACCACCGAAGCGATTGCCGAATCGGGGCACCAACAAATACAGCCGATCGCGATCTTATCCACCGCATACATAAAGCGATAGGTAACTACACATGACGACAGAAGAGCTTTCTAAACAACAATCCTGGGGCCCGGTTTTTTCATCTCTTCTAACGTCTGCATTTGTCGTAGGCCTGATCGGATTCGCTGATTGCGAAAGCGCTCCAGTCACCTACCGTCCACCACTGAACAGCAGAACGACAGATACCTACACAAACGATGTTCAGTGTGATGTAGATACCGTTTTGCGATCAAACTGCATGTCGTGCCACGACTCGCCGCCGCGGATGCTAGGAACGTCCAGCGCACACTGCAACGGCTGTCACACCGTCGGTGGAACAAGCGGAGCGCCAGGCCGAATCATGGCCCCCTAAACCACCGCGTTCCGCAGATTCCTTACGCAAGCGCGCGCAAAAAGAGCGCCCATTTTTCATCGGAGTGCACTTCCTTTACGTGCTGCGCGATGCAGTGCGAAGGATAGATCCGGAAGGCACCCGCTTTGCTTTTGTAGCCACGCTTAAAGTCGCCGTAGGGGTCGTGACAGACCAAATCTCCCGTCGCTGTGAGACCGACCAAAAGAACAATGTGGCCGCTCGCGGTCAGCGTGGTCGACAAAAGAACTGGACGTCCATCCTGAATTTCCTGCGCGATCTGCTGCCAGCTCCTCTTGCCGGAAAACGACGCACGCAGACCGTACTGTTCCGCGGCCCACACCAAGTTGTCGTAGACCTGATTGGCAGGAATTCCCTTTTCGTGAAGCTGCGGGTTTGTCTGCTTGTAAAACGCGAGTCCGGATGGCGAGCGAATCAGCTCGTACAGTTCGTCTTCTAGCTGGGCCTGCGGGTCGCTTTTGCTGACGCCCAAATAGTCCATCGCCATCGCCAGCGCGGTCACGTTGCAGGTCGAGCTGGGATCGTGTTCGTTGTCGCGCTGGGACTTGTACGGAACCCCGGCAATCACCCGCAGCGGATTCACAATCAGCTTGGCAAAATCCGCAGGCAAGTGGCCCGATGAAAGGATCGCCGCAGTCTGCGGACCGTAGACTCCGTCGGGTTCGATTCCGGCGCAGTGCTGCAGCACAAACACCGACGCTTCCGTCCACAGACCAAAGTGCGCAGGCGGATCGGCAAGCGGCGCCCGCAGACCCAGCAGCAGTTCCTGAAGGGAATGGACGGAAGGATCTTCGTCGCCCCGCTGTAGAACGCTCATACGCGAACAATATCACGACCGAAACGCGCACGGGCGGGAGCCCACAAGCGCTGCATTTTCCGTCAGAAAAACCGACCGATTTCAAACCAGTGATGGCGCAGAAAACCGATCAGCGCCCCGGCAACAAGCAGGAAGGTGGAATTGGTCCGAAAGCGCAAAATCGCAAGCAACGACCCCACTGCCACCAGCACCGCTGGCAGATCAGACAGCGCCGCTTTGCCAAGCTGCAAAGTCACCGCCACCATCAGCGCCCAGGACCCGACGTTCACCCCATCCAGAAAGCGGCCCAGTGACGGCAGACTGCGCAGCCGCGGAATCAGCGGACCACTTACGGCCACCAAGCCAAACGCCGGCAAAAAAATCCCAGCCGTCGCTGCAAGTGCGCCCCAGGTTCCCAAAAGCAGGTAGCCGACAAATGTCGCGGTGGTAAAGACCGGCCCCGGTGTCATCTGTCCGACTGCAATCGCATCAATGAGCTGTGATTCCGAAAGCCATCCCAGGCGCAAAACCAGATCGGCGCGCAGAAACGCCAGCAGCACATAGCCACTGCCATACAGCACGCCACCGATCTTGAAAAACAGCGCAAACACCGACGACAACGAAACCAGCTTGGCGGATGCAGACAGCGCCAGCGGCACAGATGGAAAGATCGGCAACAGAGAGCCTTGGGAATCGTTTTGGGAATCGTTTTGGGAATCGCTTTGGGACTCCTTTTCGGACTCCCGTTGGGATTCTCCTTCGGTCTCCTTTCCGGAATCGGCACGGACCGTCTTTGGCGATTCCTTTTCGCTGCGCAGTCGTGCCGCCAAAACAACCAGCACGCCGATACCAAACAGCACCATCAGCTCGTGAACACCGACGAGCGATGCCACCATTCCGATTCCTGCCAGCACTTTTTCCGTCGTGCCTGGAAGCGCCTTTTTCGCAAGGGATGCGACCGCGGCCAAGACCACCGCCAGCATCACCGGCTTGATTCCGTACAGCAGAGACGAAACGCCAGGCAAACGTCCGTACCGAACATAGATCACCGCCAGCCCGAGCGTGATCAGCATGGCCGGAACAATGAACGACAGACCCGCGGTCACAAGCCCCCAAAAACCCCGACGCTGCCAGCCGATGTGCAGCGCCATTTCCGTCGAATTTGGCCCCGGAATCAGGTTCGTCGCGCTCAGCAGATCGAGAAACCGCTGCTCATCGATCCACTTGCGGCGCTCGACGACTTCCCGATGCATCAGCGACAGGTGAACCGCCGGCCCACCAAACGCCGTCGCGCCCAGCCGGACAAACAGCGCGCAAAGCTCACGCAGCGATGTCGGCTGTTCCACGCGGGCGGGTTCCAAGCGATGGGTCCCAGGTGCCGTCTGCAAAGACAGGAATTACAGACCAAACCCGGTCTTGACCGCAGCGACCACTTGGCTTGGCGTGCAGCTTGTTGCCGTCGGACACTTGCTCGCCACAGTCTGGTTGGCAATGTACGCTTTGGCACGGAAATGCTCGTTGCGATCGCTCGTCCAGGCAGAAGCGTGGTTGTTCAGACACTCGGCCCCCCACGCCGCCGTCAGACCGCTTGTGCCCACGCGAGCCAGACACGCCGACTCACCCTCGATCTTTTTGGCGGCGCGATACCGGCAGTATTCGGTGCGATGCAGCGAGTTGATCCGGCAGTAACACCCCGTCGAGCAGCCTTGCGTAATGCCCTTTTCAAACGGGTAGTTTTTGTAGCCCGTGCCCATGTCTTCGATGATTCCGCCGACAAGCGGAAAGATCCGCGACGACTGATACAGCATCGCCAGTCCGATCGCTTTGAGCCCTTCCTCATAAGCGGCTTGCTGACTGCCTTGTAGCGCCGAAAGCCGCGGTATTTCCGTCGCCGAATCGACAATCCACGCTGCGGCGCGGGCCGCCGAAGGATTCGCCACCGTCACGGAAGTCGTCAGCGGTCCACTTGTGTACGTGCAGCGCTGCGCCGCGTAAGGCCAACCCGGATAGGTCGCGGAAACGCAGCGGTCTTCGACATACGGCTTGGTCGACAGAAGCTTGATCAGCGATGCCGGGGGCGTAATCGCGGCCAGCTCAACGCCATCGTCCGACAGCGCATCGCCCGTCGCGACATCCGATCCACAACCGGCACCGCCAGCGATCCCAGCAATCCCCAAAAGCAGCGACCACAGACCGCAAAATCCGACGCGAGAGCGAGTGCGACCGTTCATGAGGAACCTCCACCCCGGCTTGTATCACAGACTGACTTCGGCCTTCTCTTTGTGAAGATGAGCCGGTATAAGGGGTACATGACCGAAACGGACGGCTCCGTCGAGAACCGCCGCCACTATCGCTATTACGACCTCATCCTTGGCGGATTCATCACCGTCCTTTTGTGCAGCAATCTGATTGGCCCGGCCAAAAGCTGCATGGTCGCAGGCATCAAGTTTGGCGCCGGTAACATTTTCTTCCCGATAAGCTACATTTTTGGCGACGTTCTCGCCGAGGTGTACGGCTACGCACGCGCCCGCAAGGTCATCTGGGCCGGCTTTTTTGCCCTGATTTTCGCGACGGTGATGGCCCAGGTCATCATCCATCTGCCCACCAATCCCGATGAACCGCTCAATGTCAGCTACCAGCCTGCCGTCGAGCTATTGTTCGGCGGAACCTGGCGGATCGTCGCAGGTTCAATGGTTGCATTTTGGGTCGGCGATTTTGCCAATTCCTATGTGCTTACCAAGATGAAAATCCTGACCCAAGGACGCCATCTGTGGAGCCGCACCATCGGATCAACGATCATCGGGCAAGCACTGGATAGCTTGATCTTCTATCCAATCGCCTTTTACGGGATCTGGCAAAACAGTGAGCTGATCAAAATATTGGCGTTCAACTGGTTATTTAAGATATCTATCGAAGTCATCTTCACGCCAATTACCTACGCAGTTGTTGGCTTCCTCAAGCGAGAGGAACAAGAAGATTACTACGACCACAAGACTAACTTTTCCCCGTTTTCACTTCGCGATTGACCTGGTAATGCAAATAGATTTCATCGCCGATCACTTGCGATGACAGCAGGCTCAGGCGCCGCATATCGGTCAATGAAAAGCCTCGTCCGCCCATCAGCGACGGGGTGTTGTGTCCGCCGATCAACAGCGGGCACAATGTCACATAGACTTCGTCCAGTCGATCCGCCGCTGCAAACTGGAACAACAGCTCGCCGCCCGCTTCGATAAGCAGCGTCTGTATCCCGCGCCGCACAAGACAAGACACCATCCAGTCCACCGTCGGATCGCCTTCTCCGTCGAACAGCTCGACCTCGACTTTCGCCGGAATGGAAGCAGGAATCGGTTGCCGACGCGATAGGACAAGCGGTCGCACCTGGGGATGAAGAACAAAATCGGACGGCAGCGGCAACGAAAGCGAGCGGGTGACGATCACGTTCCACCACGTTTTCGACGGGTCCGGCGCGCTCGGAATCAGTGGATGAGGTCCGTTGCGATACGTTCCACCGCCGACCAGCACCGCGTCGGCTTCGGCGCGCAGCTTGCTCATCAGCCGATGATCGTGCGCTGAGCCAAGCTGGATATAGCCGCCCTCGGTTGTGTTGATACGGCCATCCAGCGCAATGGCGGTATTGCTCAGAATCCTCATGCAGCATCCCCCTGTTTATTCAACTGATCAGCAAATAACAATTCAAACAAGGAACGACGACTGCGCTCTTGGTCCGAAAATCCCAGCTGACGCTCGTAGCTGGCAAGCGTCGCAAGCGCCGACTCCACCGACGGGGCCGAAAGCGCTTCAAACTCGACGCAAATGACAGTGCGGTCGGCGCTTTTGGCGACATAATACACGGCCTCGCAGTCAGCAAAATCATACACCCACAACGTCTTTTTCAGATCGCTTTGCCAATGAATGTGGAGCGGTGACAAAAAAGATGTCACTTGCGCTTTTTGGTTGCCGCGTTGGTGGTCAAGTGCGATGCGGACTTCTTTTCTTACCTCGATATCACCCTGACGAAATGTTTTATATGTCAAATCTTGATGATTTTCATCATAGCGATGCCGATAAATCAGCTCAGGTGTTGCTTTTACCAAATAATAGGTTTCATCAACTTCGGTATGGACTGTCCGGATCGGCCCAAGTACTTCGACTTTTGCACAAAAGGCTGCTCGATCAAACTGTTCATCAAGCACGAACTTGTGCTCAATTTCCAGATGAAGACCGTCTTTCAGCGCCATTACACTTTTCTCCCGACGATTAACAGATCCCGCATGACACCATCCATGTTTGCCACTTCCGGCAAGTGACCCCATTTCACAAAGCCCAAGCGATAAAACAGCTTTAAGCTCGGTTCATTGTGGCCAAAAATAAAGCCGAGCAGCGTGTGCAGCCCGTATTTCGGTGCCTCGGCAATCGCCCAAGACAGCACCGCGGCCCCAAGTCCTCGTCCCTGCGCCGCCCCATCCAGATAGAGCGACACTTCGGCAACCCCAGCGTAGGCCGGTCGACCATAGAAGCTTTGAAAGCTGAGCCAGCCACGATAAACGCCGGCTTCTTCGACAATCCACAGGGGCCGCACGCTTGGATCGTGGGCCGCAAACCAGGGCCGGCGGCTGTCGACAGTCACCGGAACCAGATCCGCAGTGACGCGACGCGACGCAATGGTCGCATTGTACGTCGCCACGATGAGAGCAAGATCGGAATCCTTGGCAATGCGCAGCGTCGGAAAAGGTTGTTCT
>DAORGN010000137.1:0-13594 GCA_035340095.1 Pseudomonadota bacterium
AACTCGCTCGACATCGTCTGCGCGTTCACGCAGGCCAGTGCGCTGACCTCACAAATCTTCGAATGCTGGGGCGGCGACGACGAATACGTCAAAGGCTTCGCATCGAGCACGACCACCAAGGGCAGCGTGCAAAGCCCAACGGGAAAAATCAAAGCCTGGGCCGGCATCGTCAACGATCCGGCGTTTTTTAACAAAGCGGACCTCACCACCGCCATAAGCACCATCAAGACCAGCCTCGGCAACAACAGCTGGACCCGCGACGCCGCCCAGTGCGCGACGACGGGCAGCGCATGGGGAACAGCCCAGGCACTCGCAATGCGCAACGGTCTGTCTGCGACGAAGGTCGACGCATACAACAAACAAAATGTCCTGGCCATCGTCCTTTCGGTCGATCCGCAGTACCTGACGCAGCGCGGCAACTCACCGCTCCTCGGCGTCTGGGCCAGCACCAAAAAGCGCATCCCCAAGTGAGGTCAGCCATGACAAAGAAACTTTTTGCATCTGTGCTTCTCCTTGCTGGCTTGACCAGTGTGGGCTGTGACAAAACGGGCACAAATTTCGAAAATGTCCCGTATGAGTTCTTCGATCTCGGCACCGGCGACGGCGGATCGTCACTGATTCCCGGCAAGCCGCTCGCCGACGCAGTCCAGTATGATCGCGTAGGCCGTGTGCTGGTCTCGACGATGATGGTCAATCCGTTTGGCCTCTTCAAAGACACCGCCTACACCGACGAATACAAGGATCGTTACAACGGGGCCGTACCGCTCAATGGCTGGCTCCCGTTTTCGGCCCAGCCGTACATCCAGGCCAGTCTCGGCATCTGGGACAGTCTCGACGTAAACTGCGGCAACCAAATCGGCGCCAATACTCAGGTGTCAGCGACGCGCTATCAGAAGCTGGGTGATTTGCTGGCCGACGATCGACTCTGGGTCGATACCACCAAGACTTCATGCAAAGTCTATATGGGCGTCGAACAGAAGTTCATCAATCCAGCGACGCCAGATGACTGCGGTGGCCGACCTCTCGTCGAAATTCCCTCAAGTGGCGTGGCCAAGCCGTTCGATGCCGTGGATCAGACGTACAACCTGCTCATCGGCGCAGGCGCCACGGTCACAGACGGGGTCGCGTCTGACTCAGACGGAAATCCCGGCGGGCTGTTCCCGTTCCTCGTCGACGCCAAGTAACGTACACTCACCGCAGTCCTCTGCGGCAATCTCGCTCACGATGGCTCCAGCGTCTGTCGATCTACTGACGGCGCAGATTTTTTGGTTTCGACCGCTACCGCCGGGTCTTGTCCCGGCTTGAGCCGCAGCGAAAGCCGCTTGCCTTGACGTGACAGCGTCACTTTTCCCGTCGACAAAAGCTTCCCGAGATTTGCGAGCGACAGCGAAACGCCATCGATGGCAAATGGGACAACCAGCCGACAGTTGCGGTAATCACCACAGCCCCAGGCCTGCTTGCCCCAAATCATCGACGCCGACTGGCAGCGCGGACAGCAGACAGTGGGCACAAGCGGACTCCCCGGCGAAGGCCGCGACGAAGCAGCGCTCGACCGACGCGGTTTCGCGACAGAATCCAGTCGGGATTTCCGCACCGTGTCACGACGCACAGCCTTTTCAGACGACGATCGGGTCGCGGAAGATGAAGCGGCACGCGAGCGCCGCCTGTGCGACTTCGCTGGAGCCCGCACTGGTGCATCGGTTGGCAGCGCGACAGCCGCCGGAGGAGGCAGCCCACGCACTTTGCCAATGAACTGCTCGACGTAGGAAGCGATCCCCGACATAAAGTCCGTCGCGCGATCCTCGCCGCGCGCCATCCGATTGAGCCGCGCTTCCCACTGTCCCGTCAGTTCCGCCGACGCCAAGCTCGGGTCCGGCAGCTTTTCGATAAGGTCGATCCCGAGCGGAGTCGGCCACAGCTGTTTGCCACGTCGCTCGATGTATTGACGAGAAATTAGTGTTTCGATCACTGCCGCGCGCGTCGCTGGCGTGCCCAGCCCCGAATCTTTCATCGCTCGGCGCAGCGCTTCGTCGGATAGCTGCTTGCCCGCACTCTCCATCGCCGACAAAAGCGCCGCTTCGCTAAACCGCGGCGGAGCTTTTGTCTGTTTCTTCTGCACGACGAAAGCCCCGACCAGCACATCGCCTTTGCCAAGCCGCGGCAGCGCCTGCTGGACCATGCTGTCATCGCCTTCGTCATCGCTTCCCAAGTCGTCCCCGCCGGACTTGCGCCGCGAAGGACCCTCGCCATCAAGGCCGGCCACATCCTGCCAGCCCGCAACCAGTCGCTGCCGTCCCTGTGCCACATAGCGATCCGGCGGCAGCGGCAAAGCACACAGACGTCCGTGCTCATCCGGTTCCAGCTTGTCTTTGGGCGCATCGCCCATCGCGTCCACCCGCACCGTCACGGTCGTCTGCGCAAACTCTGCATCGGGAAAAAACGCCCCGACGAAGCGGCGCACCACCACATCGTGCAGCTTGCGTTCGTCCGGTGGCAGAGACCCGATCCGCTGCGGCGTCAGGTTCGTCGTCGTTGGAATGATTGCGTGATGGTCGGTGACGCGCTGATCCTGAAACACCCGCGACGGCGGCGAAACCCGTTCCAGCTGCGCAACAAATCCCGCATAGGTCTGCGATTCAGCGATCGCAGCAAACAGACGAGGAAGCTGCCCAATCAGATCCCGCCCCAGATAGCGCGAGTCGGTGCGCGGATAACTTAGCAGCTTGTGTTCTTCGTATAGCTTCTGCGCGACGGACAGCGTGTGCTGCGCCGACCAGCCAAAGCGGCGGTTGCACGTTCTTTGCAGCGAAGTCAGATCGAACAGCAGCGGCGGAGGTTCGCGCAGACGCTTTTCTTCGACCGAATCGACCACGACAGGCGCTGGACGGTCGCGCGCGGCCAGCTCATCGGCGATCGTCTGCGAGGCCAGGCGCCGGAGCTTGCCAAACTGCCACTGCGCGACAAACTGGACCGGGTCGTTTTTCCGTCGCAGCTGTGCCTGCACTTCGAAGTAATCCGATGGAACAAAGCGGCGGATCTGCTGTTCGCGCAAAACCAAGATCCCCAGCGTCGGGGTTTGCACCCGTCCGAGCGAACACAGCACACTCTGCTGACCGCGTCGCCACACCGTCACCGCCCGCGTCGCATTCATCCCCACCAGCCAGTCGGCTTCCGAACGACAGCGCGCCGCGCGCGCCAAGTCATCAAACGCCTGGCCCGGTTGCAAATGTGTCATTCCGTGCCCAATCGCTTGCTCGGTCAGCGACGAAATCCACAGCCGCTCGATCGGCAATCGGCAGCCCGCGAGTTCATAACAAAGTCGGAAAATCAGCTCGCCTTCGCGACCGGCATCACAGGCATTCACCACCGACGAAAACGAACGGTCTTTTAGCAGCGCACGCACGACTTTCCACTGCTTAAATCCCGACCGAATCGGTCGCAGCTTAAACGGCTGCGGCAAAATCGGCAGCTTGTCGAGTCGCCACGGCTTCCACGCAGGGTCGTATTCGTGCGGTTCGCACAGCTCAACCAGATGCCCAATGCACCACGTAATCACATAGCGATCGCTGGTCAGTGCACCGTCGCTACGCCCAGTCACACCAAGCACTTTGGCGAGATCGCGAGCGACCTGCGGTTTTTCAGCCAAAATGAGCTTTCGCGTCGAGCTACCTGCCACGTTCTGTCCTCGTAAACAGCCGCAAGACCGTAGCAGCTTCCCTTTCACTTCGCCAAACCAGACCGCGTGTCAGCGACGCAGCTGTGCAGATTCCCAACCAAGCACTGTGCCGCGCGAAAATGGCGCGATAATGGGCACTTCCGCGCGAAGTTTCTTGACACTGCGCTCGGGCAAACACTAAAGATACCGGCAGTTTTGCAAAGACTTGTTTGGAGGATCCCTTGGCAAACGTCCCTTCCGCAGAGAAACGCAACCGTCAGCGCCAGAAGCGCCGCGCCCGTAACCTGCAGCACCTTGTTCCGATGCGCACCCGAGTCAAGCGTGCGCGTACCACCCTCGCTGATGGCAAAGCCTCGAGCGAGGAGACCCAAGAGATGATTGTTGCCGCTCTCCGTCAGCTCGCTCGGGCTGCTTCGAAGGGTGTGATTCACAAGCGGACCGCGGCCCGCAAGATTTCCCGTCTGACCGTCGCGATGAACAAAGCCGCAGTGGATCGCAAAGCGGCATCGGCTGCGACGCCGAAAAAAGCCGTCAAGCACAAGACGGACGCCAAAGCTGCTCAGCCGAAGGCTGCTGAAACCAAGGCTCCCGCCAAAGCCCCGGCCAAGACCGAAGCCAAGGCTCCCGCCAAAGCGGCTGAGACCAAGGCCCCGGTGAAGGCTGCCGAAACGAAGGCTCCCGCCAAAGCGGCTGAGACCAAGGCCCCGGCCAAGAAGGCTGCCGACGACAAAGCGGCTGCCCCGAAGGCGCCCCGCGCCAAGAAGTCGTAACCAGTCCCCGACGCTATTCGATCCGCAGCGTCGTGGTGCTTGGTTCTCCACGTCGCGGCATCATCGACGGGCCCTGCCCCGTAGTTCCCAGCTGACCGTTTTCCAGCCGCAGATACACGCCATACAGCGTGTCGAGTCCGGGCTTTGCTCGCTTGGCGACAAGCTCATGCACCATCGACACCAGCTCGCGGTTGAGCGGCGCTTGTATTCCATGCTGCGCGGCCCGTCGCACGACCTCTCCGTTTAGGTAGTCGATCTCAGGCTTGCGACCGCGCTCGATCGCCACCGCCATCGAACTGCGCATCCGACGGAACTTAAGGCCAATCCCCAGCAGCAGCGAGTGCTTGAAAAATAGCTTCAACGACCCGACGCTGTGCCGTTTGTCTTCGTCGGACAGCGCCAGCTTGGCAATGTCAATCGTTCCAGCGACTTTCGCCAGCCGAATGCCCTCGCAGTCGGCGACGGCGCACAGCTCGCGCCAGACTTCCAAGACCAGCCTTCGCACAAACCGATGCGAAAGCAGCCGCCCGAGCGTATCGCCGCCCACCGCACCCAGCGTACTCGTCGCACAGTTGATCGCCAGCTTGCTCCAGCGAACCCCCGCCAGATCGTGCACCACTTTGGTCGGAACCCCACGACCCAAAAGAGTCGCCAAGCGGGCCAGCTCTGCATCGTCTGATCGAGGTTTTAGCCGCCCAATTTGGAAGCCCCCCGACGAAGTGCGCGCCGAAAAACCCGGTTCGATCAGCGTCGCACCAAAGCCAACGACACAGCCAACGACTCGATCATCGCCCACCACCTTCGCTGCATGCGTTTCGGGCAAGCCGTTTTGCAGACACAGAATCGGCGCATTTTCATGCAGAACCGGCGTCACCTCACCGAGCACATCCCCGAGCGTCGTCAGCTTCGTCGCGACAAGACAGACATCATAGCGACCGCTCAGCTCCCTTGCGCTCCGAACCGCCTGCGCAGGCCGCGCGCGCCACTCTTTTCCGTCGATGTCGCGGACGCGGATGCCTTGCTCGCTGATGACGCGCTCGATTTCAGGATTGCCC
The DNA here is from genome assembly GCA_035340095.1 of Pseudomonadota bacterium. Taxonomy (GTDB): domain Bacteria; phylum Myxococcota_A; class Polyangia; order Palsa-1104; family JAEUJZ01; genus JAEUKA01. The sequence goes on from DAORGN010000137.1 coordinate 5,502, forward strand.
GTCACCACCGTCACGTCGCAGCCAGCCCGGCTCAGCTGGGCCGCCGCAATGCCACCAATGCCACCACAGCCCACGAGCAAAACTTTCGCTTCCGTTGCCATCGTGATGTGCCTTCTTTCCGCCGCTGCGAGCGTGTTTACTGTGCCGTAGCCGGTCCGTCAGATCAAGCGACTCTCCGACGAGAATGCCGCCAAAATTGGCCCAACAATCGATCCAGCCGAAAAAATCCTTTCCGTGTCGCAAGCTAGACGAGCGAAAACGCATGCGCTAAGGTGCGCGTCATGCACGAGAAGCCCCTGTTCTCGACCTCGGCGGCTTTTTACGACGTGGACGGGACGCTGATCAAAACCAACATCGTCCACTCGTTCGCGTACTACGCGCTCAACCAACCAACCCCGCTGCGCTCGGCGCTGAAGGGCCTGCAAACCGCGGCATCCATCCCGTTTTTTGTCGTCGCTGACAAGGTTTCCCGCAAGCTCTTTAACGAGTTCTTTTACCGCTACTACGCCGGGCATTCCGAAGATCGCCTGATCATCCTCGCCGAAGACCTCTTCGATGAGGTGATTCGCCCGAGCATTTTCCCCGGTGTTCCCGATCTCATCGAGGAATCCCGTCGAGCCGGCGTTCGCCAAGTGCTCGTCTCCGGCGGTCTCGACTTTACGATCTGGCCGCTCGCGCGCTACCTCGGGATTCCCAAAACCGACGTGATCGCAAACCGGCTCGAGTTCAGCAAAGGCTATGCGACCGGCCAGCTCTGTCCGCCGTTCGTCGGTGGAGCAACCAAAGCGCACATCATGCGCGACTTTGCCGGCAAAAACGGAATTGATTTGGGCAAGTCGTGGGCTTACACCGACAGCTATTCGGACTATCCGATGCTGGCAGCGGTGGGTCGTCCGACGGTGATAAATCCCGATCTGCGTCTCAAACTGGTGGCGCGATCTTACGATTGGCCGATCATCGATCTGCGCTAGCTGCCGCTACACAACGACTTGCAGACGGCGACGGAAGTCGTGGCTTAGTTCGGAATTGGGACCGAGCAACTGAAACAGCGCCGCCATCGCTTTGCGGGCGCCGTCGTCGCGAAACTTCCGATCGCGGGCCACAATCGCCAACAGATTTTCCAGTGCCGCAGCAAAATCGGCCTGCCTGGCCTGGGCCGCAGCGACGATAAAGCGCGCCGCGGAATCGCGCTCATTTTGCGTCAGCCGTTCCGTCGCCAAAGCAAAGCCACCGTCTTCATCAGCCGCCAACAGAAAATCGACGACCGATTGGAGTTCTTCGCCGCGATCCGATTCCACACTCCGCGGATCGACCGCTCGCAACAGCTCACCGACTTCGGCAAGCGAGGCATGCCCAGACAAAAGCAGGCTCTCTGCCAAAAGCACCTGCGCCCGACTCTTGACCGATCCGTCGAGCCCACCATCGAGAAGCTGGCGCAGCGATTGGGCGGCTTCCTGCGGCACGCCCATCGCAAGCTGCGACGCCGCTTCACTGACTTCACGTTCCCCCGGTTTGGGCAGCAGACGCGAAATGAACGAATCGACAAAGCGTCCGTCGCGCGCGCCGACGAACTCGGACACCACCTGGCCTTTGTGAAACGCCTTTACGGCGGGAATTCCGGAAATCCGAAAACGTGCGGCCAGATCCTGCTGTTCGTCGGTGTTGACCTTCGCCAGCAGCACTTTTCCCGCTTGCGCCGCGACGCACTTTTCCAAAATCGGGGTCAGCACGCGACAAGGCCCACACCACGGCGCCCAAAAATCGACCAGAACCGGAACCTCGTGCGAGCGCTCTAGCACCGACGCCTCAAACGACGAGGCAGTGGCCGCAAACACAAACGGAGAGTCGTTTTCCATGCCGCGCCTTGTATCACAAGCGCAAGCGACCAAAAGGGATCAGTTCAGCGTGACGACGGCAGCCTGACCAGACGGATCGACGACCGCAACCGAACAAGGCTGAAGAAGGCCCGACCCAGTTTCCGACAGTACATCGACGAGCCGCCACAAACCGGCAACCGACCCGTCAGGGACATCGGCCACGACGGCACGGTCATCGAGCGCAGCCCCCGCCAAGCGAGCGGTTTCGCCATCACAGCACACCTCGCCGCCCGGCTGGGACGCAAGGGCGCGGGCAAGCGCCGTCGTCGGATCGTCGGGAATGAATGACTCCGCAGCGGACACAAGACGTGGCAGCGCCGGATCGATCCCATCACGATCGGCAGTGAGCCACAGCGCGACCGCAGCGTCGGATAGCTGCACCGGCGACAGCGCCGGGCCGGATACCTCGACGGCAAGCACCACACAGGCTGCGGCTTGTCCGGTTTGCAGAAGGGTTTCGGCTTCGGCCAGGGCGACAAGACCCGATGCGCGACCGACGCACAGCGCAAGCCCTGGTCCCCGCAGTCGATAAAAGATCGACAGTTCCCCGATAGGCGACGACGGCAGCGTATAAGCAAACAGTCGCGGACTCGGCTGACCCTGCAGATACGACAGATAGTATTCCTCGTCGGTCTTGTGACAGCCGTGCGCCGTGCCGATGACGATCGCAACATCATCGCCGTTCACGTCTCTGCGCAAGGGCGGATGGGCCGACAAAAGCCGCGCCACCGCCACAACCGATAGCGCACACAGTCGATCCATGCGCAAAAGCGGCCCTCGCAGCTCGGCAGCCACGCCATCGGGAAGCTGCGAAAGCAGCGAATCCGAAGAATCAACGACGAGACGCGCCGCACCACGAATCACCGTCATGGCAGGCTCCCCGCGTCGGAAGCTGAGGCAATCACCACCGCGGCATTTTCGCCACCAAAGCCCGATGCCGTCGAAAGGACACAGCGCACCGCCGACTCCCGCGGTTTGCCTTGCACCAGATCGAGCGAAAATGCAGGGTCTACCTCTTCGAGTCCGACGGTCTGTGGAATTTTTTGCGACGAAAGAACCTGCACCGCCATCACCGCTTCGAGAAGTCCAGCCGCACCCAGCGTATGTCCGACGGAGCCTTTGATCGAGTTGACCGGCACCGCCAGGCATCGATCGCCCAAGAGCTGCTGAATCGCGCGGCCTTCCATCTGGTCGTTAAACGGCGTTCCCGTCCCATGGCTGGACACAAAATCGACCGCATCCGTCGAAAGCTCCGCGTCGAAGAGCGCCCGCTGCATCGCCAGCAGCGCGCCCCGTCCCTGCGGATCGGGTGCCGTCATGTGATGCGCGTCTTGCGAAAGTCCGGCACCGGCCAAAAACGCCAAAATCGGCTGACCTCGCCGTCGCGCGTGCGATTCGGTTTCCAAAATCACACACGCTGACGCTTCCCCGAGATTTACGCCGCTGCGTCGCCGATCGAATGGTCGACAAACGTCCGCCGACTGCGCGCGCAGGGAACGAAAACCACTGACAACAAACGGCGAAAGCACGTCGACACCACCGCAGACCACGACATCGCACAGCCCACGTCGCAGCCACGACAAAGACAGCGACAGCGCGGTATTGCTTGAGCAGCAGGCCGTCGAGACTGCACGCACCCGTTCGGCACCCAGACGAGTCGCAAGCTGCTCGGCCAACAGCCCACAGCCATACGCCAGAGACGGCGGCTCGACTTGCTTGTGTTTGGACTCGATGCCGACGAGCCACGGCGACTTTTCCCCGAGCGTCGTCGCCACGCAGACCGCAATCCGCCGTCCGTCGCCAGCGCCCGGTCCGCCAAGCCCCGCCTGACGCAGCGCGAACTGCGCCGAATGGAGCAAAAAAAGACCGGCCCGCGGCTGTCCCGACAAGATGGCTCCGCCGTCGCTGTTGTCTTCATCTGGAAGCGATGCAGACACGAGCGGACCGACAGAAAGCGTCGTCCCCACAAGCGCCGGCAAATGCCGAACCGCCGTCTGTCCCGCCAAGAGCCCCGCAAACAGTGCATCCGGATTTTCGCCGAGTCCACACAGCGACCCGAGCCCAGTGATGGCGACCCGCTGCGCCATCAGTTTTCAGCGCTCACCGTCGGTGGCAGGGAAGCAGACGGAGCGATGCCATCCACCGGGAGCGGCACACGGACGTCGAAGAAATCGAAAAACTGATACCACTGCGTCGGGTACTTGCAGACGATCTTTTCGTAGATGGCCACCATCGCCTCGGTCGCGCGACGCACGTCGGCTTCACGATCGCGGGTGTTTTCGACGATGACTGCCGGCCCGACGTGGTGAATCAGCCGCGGCCTGCCCAGGCTTTCGTCGATGACAAAGAAGCTCGGAATCAGCGGAGCCCCTGTCACCCGCGCCAAAAGCGCCGGCCCCATCGGAAAGCGTGCGTCTTTGCCACACATCTTCACCGTCAGGCCCGTGTCAGACAGGACGCGATCGATCTGCATCCCGACCACCGATTTTTCGCGCAGCACCTTCGCAATGCTCAGCGCGGAAAAGGGCGATCCGGTCGTATAAATGACCTTGAAGCGATCCCGAAAGCGCTGCTCCCATTTTTGCACGAGCGGATTCGGCTCTTCGGCGCGAGCGACGTAAAACGGCGGCAAATCGCGCCATTCGGCCAAAAACGGTCCAACCTGCCACATTCCGATGTGACCTGTTGCCATGATTCCGCCTTTTTCGCGGATCAGGCTCACCAGCTCGGGCGTCCGACCGATGCTCTCGACTTCCATCGTAAGCGGCTGCCCCAAATGGACCTTGTAGCTGTCGGTGAGCATCTGCGCATAGTTGCGAAACGTGACGAGTCCTCTCCGGTGCGTCTGCCAAAAACCCACTTTGCCAGCCACCGTTTCCAGATTGCGCAACACCGCTTCGCGCGCTTTGCGGATGAGGAAATAGAAAATCCCGCCCCACATCGGCATCGTCAGGCGCTGGAGCCACGTCGGAATGTGCTTTATCCCGCCCAGCATGATGCGGCGGTAAAATGGCCCTTCGTAGCGGTGCTGGAGCGAAAGTGCAGACTTCGAGGAATCGTTCGACATCGGCTTAGTAGCAGCGGCCCACCCTCTCGAAACCGCTGAGTGGATGACAAGTCCCAAGACCGGCATTGCACATCACTTCGGTGCCACCGTCGGGAGGCGAGCCGCCGTCGGGGGGCGTCGGCAGCGTGCAGTACGGACGACAAGCGGAGTCACGCCCGCTGCGCGTGGTGCAGGCAAAGCCGCTCTGACAGTTCCACGAGCGCTCACACGGCGCGTCCAAGTCGCCGCTCGAGTCGCCGTAGCGCTGACGAGACCAGCAGACCGTGCCGGTGCCTTTGTCGTCGCCCAGGACGTAACACGAAAGCGGCGTGCCGTCTTTGGCTTTGCCGCAGCCGGTTTGAGGAAAGACCGGCTCACAGTTGTCAGGGGCATTACAGAAACCAACACCGGTCACTGGGGACGGAAGAACGCACAGATCCGACTTGCCACAGCGCCCACGAGTCCGCAGCGCACACAGCCGTTTGCAGCGGTTCGTTCCGTCGGCAGTCGCGACGCAGCCAAGCCCACTGCCGCAGCGGTCGTAACGCCGAGCCGGATTGGTCGCAGGGCTGGCCACCTTCGCGAGAGCACACTCTTGGTTTTCTTTTAGCGCCGCAGCATCGTCGGGAACACACTGGGTCAGATACCCTTCCGCGCCAGTTTCTCCGACGAGAACAATGCCGCAGTGCAGCCCGCTCGCGCAGCGCACATCAATCGGTTCAACACCGTCGGGCGAGCAGTCCTCGAATACGCCAACGGTCTTGACCGTGATACCCAAGTCTTCGACGAGCGGTGGCAACGCAGAATCGACAACCGGCGGCGAGTCATCGGTCTGCGGACAACCCGACAGAGCGACGACGAGCGATAGCAAAAGCGGCACCGTGTTGCGTTTTATCGTCCGCAGCAACGCATGGGAAAATGACATGGTGACTACCCAATCCTCGGGACGCACATGTTGGCGACGCAGCGGAACTCGCTGGGGCATTCTCCGTCGGTGGCACAGACCACATCGGTGGTCCAAATCGCAGAGTGATTGCCCGTCGACGGTTCTTGGAACGGCAGCCAAATCGGCTGGTAGCTCGGATCTTGGGCGCCGGTCCGCGCCTTGTCGAGATCGAGTCCGAACATGAAAAGCTGTGGCTGGCTGCCGCCGGAAAACCCGTACTTGTAGCGCGCCGAGTAGACGATGAACGAGATGCGCCCGTTCTGCAAAAACGGCGCAAACTTCGGCCAGTTGTTGCTGTTGTTCGGCGCGTGCGTCCCCGCCAGAAGCTCTATCGGCGTGCCGTTGTCCACCGGCTGGCCCGCGTCGTCGATGGCTTTGACCAGCCGCAGCCGCGTCTGCACCGCGTTGTACTGCTGGCACGACCCGGAGCAGGTCTGGGAATTGAACACCAGCCACTTGCTGTCGGGCGACCAGCTTGGCCAAAAGTGCACTTCGCTGCCCACCTTCGCCGGAATGACGGTGGTGGCCTGGCCAAACGAACCGCTGTTGTACGGCATGACGACGATGTCGCCGCTGTCGACCAGCTCGAAGTCGTAGCTCGACGCACGGGTGTAGCGCACAAACGCCAGCCATTTGCCGTCAGGGGACCACTCGGGCATGGCGCCAAGTCCCATCCCACCAATCTGCGCGGGCTGCACCGTTTCGAGCACCGCACCGCTGCCAGCGTCGCGCACTTTCAGCGTGCCGCTCCAGTTGGTGATCAGCTTGTCGGCGCCTGGGTTAAACCAAGCGAAGTTCCACGCGATGCTCGAGCTCAGCGGGAACGCGCGCATTTTGGGCATGATTCCGTCGACGACAGTAGAGCCAGTCCGGGTCTGTCCCGAGCCAAACTCGACGGCAACTTTTTTGCCATCGCGCGACACCGCATGGCAGCCGGCGCATCCCGTCTCATCGCCATTGGTGATGAAATCGACCGGCTTGCTCGCACCGATGGGCACCCGCTTGATGCCGCGGATCGTCGGTGAAAAGTAATAAAGTCCGCCTTTGATGTCTTCGGGGGCAAAGCTCACCGTCGCCGGCATCGACGTTCCATACACCGCGCCTGGACCCGACGAACCCGAGACGACAATTTGGACATCTTGGCCCTGCGCCGAGTGACCGACCGCGCTCCACAGCTTGTCGTCGATGCGGTACGTGCACTGCGACGACGGACACAGGCTCGAACCAACGTAGAACGACCGCTCGTAGGTCGCCCCGATGACCTGCACGCGGAACACTTTCTGGCCCGCGGCGGCCTGCCACTGCATCGCCAGCTGCAGGACGTTGGCAGCCATCATCGTTTTGTCAAACGGGTACGCGATGCTTGGCGCCGGGCCACCGCTCGATCCCGAAAAGTAGTCTTTGGCATCGGGTGGTGCCGTCGAATCAACCTCGTCGGGAGCAATCAGCTTGATAAGCAGCGGTGCCGACGCCGTAGAGCCGCGCAGACTCGCGAAGACTTTGTACGATCCACCCTTTTGCAGCGTCGGCTGGATCGTCAGCTTGCCCTTGACGATGCTCCCGACGCTGCTGTCCGACACCGTCCAGGTCGCCAGGTTGGTGACGTCGCCGAGCTTGCTCGACAGCGCGCGGAAGTTCACCATCTGGGCGCTGCCATTTATCGTGATCGAGGCGTTTCCGGGCGAAATCGTGATCGTGCCCGGTTTCTTTTCTTCGTCGCTCGGGTCCATCATCGAGTTGCCAGAATCGGTATCGATTGACTCACGCACTGGCGTGCAATCACTCGCGGCAAGCAGCGCAGTCAGCGATAGCAGCCCCCCGGCGCGACGGAGCGAGGGCGAAACCGCGGTCGGAAACGACATGACGACCTCCTGTTTGGAGGTGCCAGCCTAGCGAGAATGGAGCAAAGGGACAATAAGCTCTCAATCTTCGCGATGGAAACACGGCCTCAAGGTGAGCGTGCGAGGAAGATTCGGCGGGGAAAACGGCGCGAAAAGCCGTCCCAAAAGCGGGATTACTTGCGACGGGCGGGCTTGGCCGGAGCCGCTTCAGCCGGCGCTTTTTTGGCGCTCGCTTTGGGCTCGGCTTTTTTGTCGGACTTGTCAGCCGCTTTGCCATCTGCAGCGGCAGGCTTCGGCTTTTTCGCTGGTTCCGCAGCGGCAGGCGCTTTTTCGGCCTTCGCCGGCGCTTTTTCGGCCTTCGCGGGTGCTTTTTCGGCTTTCGC
>DAORGN010000138.1:0-13513 GCA_035340095.1 Pseudomonadota bacterium
GTGAGTCATTCCCGGCGTCGGTGCAGGCATCCGCGGCACAGGGTCCGAGCTGGAAATCCTCTGAATCATGTGCGCCGGCGACACCCGATCGAGGATCTGTGTCTCGTCGCTGTTAATCCCCGGCATCGCTGCGCTCGGCCCACCCGGTAGCGGCATCCCTGGCCACGGTCCCACGGGTGCCGACGCAACCGGCGCCGACGGAACTTGGTTTTGTGCTTGCAGCAGCGCCGGCGCCAACTCGCGATCGAGGAACTCGAGCAGCGTCGTAAGCTGTGTCACAAACTCCTCCGCCAGCGGTTTGTTCCGACGGAGCGCATCAAACGCCGACCAGTACGGCGAGGCATTCAGGTTAAAAGAGACGTTGGTCGCCTCGAAGAACTGTTTGACGTTGCCCAGGTACTCAAGCAGCTTGGCCCGCAGGGCCTTGGGATCAGAGCCTGTAGAGAGCATTGTCTCTTAGGTTCTCGCAACTTGCGAAATTGCGCAAGGTTGCCGCTCTCGACGACGCGGAGGCGGAAACACGGTCAACGCGAACGCGCCGCCGAAGTCCCCAAATCACGCACAATCCGCGCTGCGCTGCCAAAACAAGAGCACGGTATCGCCGTATCGACGCACATCGGTGCAAAGCAGCGGACCCCGCCTTGCCCCAATCGCCAGCTCGCCTTTTTGACGCACATCGGTCTCGATGACGACCTGGGCCCCCATGCGCAGACACGCCGCACCATGCTGGGCCAAAAAGTCGAGCAGCCGTGCCAGTTCTCCCGACGCATACGGCGGATCGGCCAAAAGCAAATCGACCCCGCTCGACGTTCGCTGCTGGCTGGCCAAAAAGCGTCCGAGCGGTGCCTCGATCACTTTCGAGCGATCCACAAGCCCAAGATCCTGCAGGTTCCGCCGCAGCACCCGACACGCCGACGCATCTTGGTCGACGAACAGCGCCTGCCCGGCCCCACGCGACAGCGCCTCGATCCCCAGCGCCCCACTGCCCGCGCACAGATCCCACACAATCGCACCGTCGGGAATCGGGCCCAAGATATTGAACAGCGATTCACGCACCCGCTCGGACGTCGGACGGGTCGAAAGGCCCGCCGGCGTCCGCAGCCGACGCCCTCCCAGCTCACCAGCGACGATACGAATCATGATGTGGCGACAAGCTTAGGAACCCAGAAGGGCCTGCATCGCGATGCCCGGAATCTTCAGCCACGACGGCTCAGCCTCGAACTGCACCATCCGCTGGGCCACTTCGTGCGACCGCTTGTGGGTGACAAACCACGGCGGCTTCGGCGACGGAACCAGGGGTCCACGCAGGATCGCTTTTTCAATCCCCTCGAACATAAACGAGTTGTGGACGTATCCGAGCCCGCTCTGGATGTCGAGCAGCGTCGCCGACGGATGGCCACCCCACGGCGGCGTCATCGCGCCATACGCCACCGCTGGCCAGTGGTTTATCGCCACCACGCCATAGCGCAGCACATCGCAGGCTTTTTCGACCGCTGCCGCCACTTCCGGCTGTTTTTCCGTCGAAGGCGCGATGTACATGCTGCAGCTGAGCGTGCCCCACAGCCTGTCGTTGGCAAAGCGGGCCGCCGCGGTCACAAACTCCGCCGCGTCCTTTTCAGGCAGCGCCACTTCACTGATGATGGAGCAGAACGGCTCGGTCGAAAACAGCGGCTCGTCGGTGGTCTTGGGACTGACATCGCGAATCAGCGTCCACGGCAGCTCACCGTCCCCAGCCCGTCCCAGCCTCGTCACCGTCTTGCCTTGCGTCAGCTTGGCAAAGCGCTCTTGCGCCCCCGGATAGTAGGCCCGTCGCGTCGGCATCTCCTGGAATATCTCTTGGATCTGCTTGAGCAGTTCCTGCCGCTGCGGCCACGACTCCGACACGACCAGTATTTTTGCCGCGTTGCAGTTGAACGATCCGTTGTTCACCACCTGCGTCGCGATGTTTTCGGCCAGCATCCGCAGCTCCGACGCGGAATAATTGCCCGGCACGATCATCACTGGCGTCACGCAACCAAGCTCGCTGGTGATGTTTTTCTTTAGCAGCGGATCATTTGCGGCTTGCCGACGCACGCGCTCGTCACCCGGCGGACCCCACACGATCAGATCGTGGGTGCGATCCGAACCCGTGATGTGCACATCGACGATCTGCGGATGATACGAAAGGTAGCTGCCAACTTCCGCACCACCGTAAACGAAGCGCAGATACCCACGCTCGACGAGCGGCTGGAACGCTTTTTCGTAAAACGGCCCCAGGTATTCGTTCACCGGGTTGAGCTTGACGATGCAGAGCTTGCCCTCGTGGAACATCTTGTAAAGCGCGTCCGTCGGTGGAATCGAGGCCACATTGCCCGCGCCAAGAATCAGCGACACGCCGCCTTGCGGATCTTTTTTGCTGTAGAAGATCGCCTGTTCTTCGCGAACTCGTCGATCGTCGTAGCCGGCCAGCATCCGCAGCCGACAGGTAAAACCCGCCGAAATCGCGTGATCGTAGGCTTCCCCCGGCATCACCAGCACTTCGGTGCGACCGTCGCGAGCCAGCTGAATCGCGCCCGATGGAAGCTGCGGTTTGCCGACGCGCGCAATGTCTTCCAGCGCCACGATCAGCTTGCGCAGACAGCGCATCGTCACATACGGACCGCCGAGCCACTCCTCGCCTGCCGCTGGAGAATCGACCCGCAGACCTTTGGCCTGGCACGCCGCCGCCACCCAGTCTTTTGCCACCGACTGAAGCCGTGGCACACAAGCCCGCAAAAGCGCCGCTTTTTCACGCGGCGGGAGCTTGGCAAACGGGGTCGCATTTTCACTCAGAATCGCCAGGTACTTGTCGAGTTCCGCTTGGCTCGTCGCTGTCCGACTCTGCGTACTACCGCTCAATTCCATCGATGCCGATTGCATGAATTACTCCTACCACAGACTGCGTTGCGCGGGGATTCGGACGAGCAGCCTGTCTGCGCTAGCGCTGCGTTTTGTTGCGCAGAATCGACACGTCGTTGCTGTTAAAGTTCGCGGTCACAATGTCGGGTTTTCCGTCGAGGTTGAGATCCTTGATGACCAGTGCGTAAGGCGTCGATCCCACCGTAATCGTCTGCGCGGCATCAAACCCGCCCGAGCCATTGCCCAGGTAAATGCCGACGCTGTCCGTGCCGCTGTTGGCCACCACAAGATCCAGCTTGCCGTCGCCATCCACGTCCGCAATCGCCAGCATGCGCGGGTCTTTTTCGGTCGAAAGCGTATCGCCCGGATCGAAGGTTCCGTCGCCTTTGCCCTTCAAAATTGAGATCGATCGACCACCGTAGCTTAAGGTGGCCACGTCTTTTTTGCCGTCTCCGGTCAAGTCTCCCGCCGCCAACGACAACACCTGCGCCACCACCGTCGTGTTCTTGGGTCCGGAAAAGATGCCGCCGCTGTTGCCGATGAACGTCGAAATCGAAGCGTCGCTGTAGTTGCCGGTGACAAGCTCTGGATACGCATCGCCGGTCAGGTCGTCGAGCAGCAGCGCCGACGGGGCACTCGACGCCTTTAGGTTGTACGTCGCCCCGGTGGTAAAGGCGATTCCAGGCGTGACGCTGGTGTTGCGCAGAACATAGACGGTGTCGCCAGTGCGCGGAGCCATCACAATGTCCGGCTTGCCGTCGCCATCCAAGTCACGAGAAGCGATCGCCGTTGGGTTGCGACCGACGGTGAACGTGACCGGGCTCATGAAACCGCCGCCGCCGTTGCCGCTCAGGATCGCCAGGTCTTGCGCGCTGCCGTTATTGCACGCGATGGCGATATCGGGGATGCGATTGCCGTTAAAGTCCGCCACCACAAGTGCCGTCGGACCGACCGGCGTCGGATACGTCGACCCATTTTGATAGTTCAAGTTCGCCGGCAGCACCGATACGTTGGCCGTACCGTCGTTGGCGGTGATGATTTCCGGGTTCCCGTCGCCATTTGTGTCTTCAGCAATCACCGCGACCGGCTGCGTCCCGACTGGAACGCGCGTGTTGTCAAAGTCGAGCACAACCCGCACATAACGGAAAAGCCCCGTCGCGACCGCGAAGCTGCCGTCCGCGTTGCGCACCGTCACCGGCACCGCTCCCGGACCATTTTCCGCCGCCGGTGCCAGCATCTGAATCTGGGTCGAAGAAATCACCTGCACTTGCGTCGCCAGTTTGTTGCCAAATGCGACCGTCGCACCGGCGGCAAAGCCTGTTCCGTACACGGCGACCGGGGTGCCGCCGGCAATGCCGACCACGGCGGGACTCACGCTGGTGATGGAAATGTTGCCGACGCCGCCCATGTCATTGGGGATCAGCGAATCGGATGGATTTGAGCAGCTAGCGACTGCGCCGCCGAGCACAAACAAAAGGGAGCGGGCCGCGAGATAACTTCTCAATTGAGGAATTGCAGTTTTTGGAGTTTTCATAGCTTTTCCGTCTCCTTGCAAACGCTTTTTTCTATGAGTAAGGCACATGAGTATGGGATCACGATCCCGGCGAGACAAGGGTGGCCCGTGAGATAATTCACAAAAACAGATGTGTTTCCCCCGCAGCTGATTGCAGCCGCCGTGTCAAGCTGGGCAAAGTCGCGAGGACAAAAGGCATCGCTTGCATTCGGGTGCGCGGATCGCCTAGCGTGGGTCGCTTGAGAGGACGCCGCTTCGCACCTTTCGCAAGGTCGGGCACTTAGGACGAGCACAGATGGCCAATGTGGTGATTGTCGGAGCCCAATGGGGCGACGAAGGCAAAGGCAAGGTCGTTGACCTTTATACCGAGTTCGCAGACATGGTCGTGCGCTTCGGTGGCGGGGCCAATGCCGGCCATACCTTGGTGGTGGGTGGTCAAAAACTGGTGACCCACTTGGTTCCGTCGGGCGTGCTGCGCGGCAAAGGCAAGCGCTGCGTGCTCGGCGATGGAATGGTGATCGATCCGCAGACGCTGCTCGAAGAAATGTCAGAGCTGCGGAGCCGTGGCTTGCTCGTCGACGACCGTGATCTGGTGATCGGCGAGCGGGCCCACGTCATCCTGCCGAGTCACAAACTGCTCGACGGACTGCGAGAACAAGGCAAAGGCGCGCTGGGCACCACTCGACGGGGAATCGGGCCAGCGTATGAAGCCAAAATGGCGCGTCGCGGTGTGCGGATGCGCGATCTGCTGTCCGCAGATCGGCTGCGCGCGCGGATTGCCCACCAGCTCGAAGAAACCGCTCCGCAGATACGCCACCTCGGCGGCACACCACCCGATGTCGAGGCGATGACCGATCAGTATCTCGGCTTCGGGGAACGCCTGCGCCCCCACATTCACGATGCGACCCGCGTGCTCAGCGAAGAAATGAAGCGCGGCCAGCATGTTCTTTTTGAAGGTGCACAAGGCGCGCTGCTCGACATCGATCACGGCACCTATCCGTATGTCACGTCGTCGACCACGCTCGCAGCGGGCGCCTGCGTAAGCTGCGGCGTTGGACCGACCGCGATCTCGTCAGTGATTGGCATTGCCAAGGCCTACACCACCCGGGTGGGCGCAGGTCCGTTCCCGACAGAACTGACGGGTGAGCTTGGCGAACAGCTTCGACAGGCCGGCGCCGAATTTGGCGCAACCACCGGACGTCCGCGTCGCTGTGGATGGCTGGACATTGCGGCGCTGCGGCTGGCCGTTCGCTTAAATGGCATCGCCGGCATCGCCCTCACCAAGCTCGATGTGCTCGCTGGCCAGCGCAAGATCAAGGTCTGTGTTGGCTACAAGCTGCCGGCGCTCGCGGGTGGCAGCGGGGTGAGCGAAACGCTCGATGAACTGCCGCTCGATCCAGAAGACATCGCGCGCGCAGTACCGATCTACGAAGAACTCGACGGCTGGGATGCCGAGCTGCGAAATGTTCGCGAGGTCGAAGACCTTCCGCCCGGTGCCAAGCGTTATGTGCGCCGTATCGAGACCTTGTTAGGAATCGACTGCTGCCTGATCTCTGTAGGGCCAGGTCGGGCAGAAACCATCATGCTCAAGAACCCGTTTAGGTAGCGATGGACTTGCCGCAAACAACTCGTTTGGCCGTGATTTCCGGCCAGGTTTTTCGGGGGAGCCAAGCGTGAACCGTGCTTGCGGCGAAAAGCGCGCTTCGTATAAGCTGGGCTTCATTGGTCACCGCTTCGAGCCCGAAGAGGGGATTTTTCCAACATGAAAATCGTCTGCGACAACTGCGCAACCAAGTACCAGATTGCCGACGAAAAGGTCAGCGGCAAAGCGTTCAAGATTCGCTGCAAGAAATGCGGCCATGTCATCGTCGTCGGAAAGAACGACGGCTCAGCGTCTGCTCCAGCAGGCGGTGATGCGCCCGCCGAAGCTCCGGCAGCTGCGTCTGAACCCGCGGCTGGCGATGCGGTGTGGCACCTCGTGATCGATCGCGAACAAGTCGGCCCAATGACCGCCGAAGAAGTCCGCGGCAAGGTCAAAGCCGGCCAAGTCGATTCCGAGACATATGGCTGGAAGGAAGGCTTCGAGGATTGGCTCAAGCTCTCCGCCATCGACGACTTCAAGGAGCTTTTCGCCGGCAAGCCGAGCGACCAAGCGACCAAGCGGGTCGATCCTGCGGAGCAGCAAGCCCAGGCCCAGCCAGCAGCGACCCCAGGTGCCGATCTGATGGGCGGACAAGCCGCCAGTGAGCCAGTCAAGACGGCGGCCCCGACGGCAGCGACTCTTTATTCTGAGGGCGGAAGCAACGACGCCCGCGCCCAGCTGCAGGCCGCACAGGCCGCGCGTGAAGCCCAGATCGCGGCCCAGCAAGCAGCGCAAGCCCAGCAGGCCGCACAGGCTCAGCAGGCTGCACAAGCGCAGCAGGCAGGTGATGCGGGTGGCGCGACGGGCATGACGGGTGCTCGCAGTGAAAACTCGGTGCTGTTCTCGCTGAACAACCTCTCGGCGCTCGCCGGTGGCGGTGGCGGTGGAAATGCCAGCGCAGCCGCACCGAAGCCGGGTTACGCCAGCGGTCAGTCCGAGGCCTCGGGTCTCATCGACATCCGCGCCATGGCAGCCCAGCATCTGGGCGGCCCGATGTCTGGCGCCAACGTCAACAAAGCACCCGATCTTTTCGGCGGTGGCGATGCAGCACCTGTCTTTGCACCGGTGGCCCCCGCGGTCCTCGTCCCCACGGCTCCTTCAGAAGGTGCGCCAAAGTGGGTCTGGGGATTGGTCGCAGTCGGTGGCGTCTCGATCATCGGCCTGATCGTGTTCCTGGTGGTCTTCCTCTCGGGTCCGAGTACGCCGCAGGTTGCGACGGGTCCGACGACGGGTACCAATCCGAATACAGGCACAGCGACGGGCGCCGGCACAACCGGCACCGCGCCAAATCCGGGCACTACGGCGGCCACTGCTCCGACGGAAAACAAGACCACCAAGACTGAAACCGCAGCCAAGACCGAAACCGCGGCCAAGACCGAAAGCGGATCGAAGGACAGCGGTTCGAGCAAGTCGAGCAAGTCGAGCAAGTCGGAAAAGGGCGACAAGGGCAGCAAGGCAGCCGCCGCACCGAAGGAAGCCGCCGCACCACCTGAAAAGGCTGGCCCAGGCAAAGCACCGGAAGAGGCGGCACCTCCCCCGAAGAAGGCAGCTGAAAAGCCGAAGGCGGCCAAGGACGATCTCGACTCGCTGCTCGATTCAGCCTCGAGCGGTTCGGGTGGCAAGCCGCAGAAGGCGGAAAAGAAGGATGTTCCTGAAAACCTCGATCGCGGCACGATCATGAGCACGCTCAAGTCAGCGAACTTCGCGCCGTGCAAGGCGGAAGGCGCGTCGGGCGTGGTCAACGTCAAGCTGACGATTGGCCGCAACGGCAAGGTGTCGGATGCATCCGGTCCGAATGACTGCGTCGTCAAGGTCGTAAAGGGCGTCAAGTTCCCCGAGTTCAGCGGCGATCCGATGACGCTGACCTACCCGGCACTCATCCGCTAACGCGCGCTCGGTTTTGCCGAGCAGTGTTTTCCCCAAAAAGGCTCAGGTTCACCACCTGGGCCTTTTTTGTTTCTACCGACGGAACATCTGCGCACCAGCAAGAAAAATGCAGGTACACGATATTTTCTTGATTGGGTAGTTGACTCCCTGAAATTGAGCGTGCTATTTACCTGCCCGCTCTTGGGTTTGTAGCTCAACCGGTAGAGCAGCGGCCTTTTAAGCCGTTGGTCGTGGGTTCGAGTCCCACCAAACCCACCCAAGGGGAATTGCAACCGCAGCGATTGCGGTGCGCCGATACAGCCCGCTGCCAGCAGCTGGCTTTGGTCGGTTTGTTATTGCCCCTGCGGAAACTCTGGCGCGACGTTGTGCGGACGCGCTGGACGTTCCGCGCCAGGTTGCACAATGTGGCCCTGCGCCATGAGCAGCAGCACGACGCCCGCGACACAACACAGCGCGGCCCACAAAAGGCCGAGCACATGTTTGTAAAGCGGACGCTCACGCAGCCGCAAAGCGAGCAGGCCAACGCCCATCGTAAGCAGCGCGACTCCGTTGACGATCAAAAACCAGCGGGGCATGGATCGCCCGTTTAGTCCCGCACCCGCCAGCGAGTGCCCGTCGGTGTGTCCATCACTTCGACGCCCAGTTCCCAAAGTGACTGGCGCAGCGCATCACTCTTTGCGAAATCCTTGCTGCTGCGCGCCTGCGTGCGCTCGGCAAGCTGCGCTTCGATTTGCGCCGCATCCAGGCCGCGGACCGCGATCCGCCGCCGTCGATGCTCCAGAAGGTAGTCCGCTGCGGGCCGCTCGAGGAGTCCGAGCACTGCCCCCGCCCGGTCCAGATCGGCAGCCAGTCGAAACAGCGTCCGCCGTCGCACATCTTTGGCCGGCGGCGGCGTGATTTTCCCATCGAGGAGCCGATTGACGAGCGAAAGCGCAAAGCTCCATTCCGCCAGCGCGACCGGCGTATTGAAGTCATCGTCGAGCGCCAGATAGAGCCGTTCCAGCCAACCTTCCGCTTCGGGCAGCACGACCCCCGGCGGCTCCGGCTTCATCCCGTGTAGCGCGTCTTCGAGTCGTTGCTTGGTCTGATAGCCATACTCGACGCGCTTTTCGGCTTCTTCCAGACCGGGCAGCCGAAACGGCGCCGTTTCCGCCGGATCGTCGGGATTCATGTCGAGGTCAAACGCGAGCGGATTGCGATACTGCGTCGTCAAAAGCCACAGCCGCACCGCCTCGCCGCCATGCCGATCGATGCAGTTGCGGGCGACGAACATGTGGTACAGCTTGCGCATCGCTTCGTCGCTCTTGGCGATCTTGCTGCCTTCCGCGATCAGCTTTTCGCCGTAGACCCAGCGAAAACCGATAAAGCCGTTGTGCATCCAGTAGCGCGCGAACGTCCCTGGACCGTGGACGCCTTGTGACTGGGCCCGCTCGTTTTCGTGGTGCGGAAAGCGCAGGTCGATGCCGCCGCCGTGAATGTCGAACGTCGGTCCCAGGTATTTTTCCGACATCGCCGAGCACTCGATGTGCCAGCCAGGACGGCCCGCGCCCCACGGTGATGGCCACGAAGGTTCGTCGGGTTTGGCCGACTTCCACAGCGCAAAATCAGCAGCATCGCGCTTGCCAGGTTCGATGTCTTTGCGCGCACCGCACAGCAGTTCTTCCCGCGGCAGCCGTGACAGTTCCCCGTAAGCAGCAAAGCTGGCGACGGAATAATAGACGCTACCATCGGATTCGTAGGCGAGCCCGTGGGCGATCAGCTTTTCGATGTGGGCGATCATCTCGCCGATGTGTTCGGTGGCGCGTGGCTCGACATCCGACGGCTGGCAGCCCAGCGAAGCGAAGTCGCGGTGATATTCTGCCGTCCAGCGCTCGGCGAACGCTTTGGGGTCTTCGCCGCACTCGCGGGCTCTGGCGATGATCTTGTCGTCGACATCGGTGATGTTGCGGACGAACTTGACGCGATAACCGCGCGCCCGCAGATGCCGCGCCACGACGTCAAATGCGACGAGTGGCCTGGCGTTTCCGACGTGGAACAGGTTGTATACCGTCGGCCCGCAGACATACATTCGGATCTCACCGGGGAGGAGCGGACAAATTTCGACTTTGCGTTGGGCAAAGGTGTCGTAAATGGACACTTTGGCCAGGCTCGTCGAGCCGTTGCCCATGGCAGACGAAGGCTCCGCTCCTGGTTGATCACCCGAGTTTCCAAATGAGTGCATAGCCCAACAATAATCGTCACACCGCGAGGCGGCAACCTCTGTCGAGATCATTGACGGGTCATACGAAAAACCCCATACTTCCGGCGGCTTGGCGGCAGGCGTGGCCGTCTTTTGCTGTGTAGCCGGTGCGCGGCTGCCTGTTTGCCGCTTGTCCGACGAGCCAAAACCTCCTGAAAACAACACAAGCTTGGGTCTGATTCCTCACAGCAAGGTCGCTGAGATCCGCGACCGGACGGATATTGTTGCCGTCATCGGCGAGCACGTACAGCTGCGTCGAGCGGGAGTGAACTACCTCGGGCTGTGTCCGTTTCACGGCGAAAAAACCCCCAGCTTCAATGTCAGCGCGACGAAGCAGTTTTTTTACTGTTTTGGCTGCCAGAAGTCCGGCGACGTCATCCGTTTCTTGATGGAACGAGAGGGGCGCAGCTTCACCGACGTGGTTCGCGATCTCGCAGCGCGCGCGGGGATCGACATTCCCGACGACGAAGAGGAATCGCGGCCCGAACGCAAAGCGCAGCGGCTTGCGCAAGAGAGTGAGCGTCTGCGGCTGCTCAAGCTCAACGCGCTTGCGGCGCGCTACTACGAGGCACAGCTGGCAGTAAACGAGCGTGCGCTTGCCTACGTCGCAAGCCGGGGGATTGGCGACGACATTCGCAAGAGCTTCCGCTTAGGCTACGCGCCCGACAGCTGGGATGGTCTTTTGCAAGTGCTGCGGCAGCGAGGCGTCCCACACGAGCTGGCCGAGCTGGGCGGTCTGCTGATTCGTCGCGACGGAGCGCCGGCGCTGCCCAAAGGCGCGCCTCCGACGCCGCAGACCCACTATGATCGCTTTCGCGATCGGCTGCTTTGTCCGTTGCTCCTCCCCGCGCAGAGCAAGCAGACTGACTGCGACGTGATTGCGTTTAGCGGGCGGCTTATGCCGACGGACACACCGCGACCGAATGAGGGTGCAAAGTACATCAACTCGCCGGAGACGCCGCTTTATCGCAAAGGTCAAAACCTGTACGGACTGCACTGCGCACGCGATGTGGTTCGTCAGCGTCGCCAAGTGATTCTCGTCGAAGGGAACTTTGATGTGCTGTCGCTGCACCAGCACGGCTTTGGCAATACGCTGGCGCCGATGGGCACGGCACTGACCGAAACGCAGGTGCGGCTCTTGGGTCGACTGCTTGGCGAAGACGGTCATGTGGTGCTGATGCTAGACGGGGACAAGGCGGGGCGAGCCGCGACGATGAAAGACATCTCGCTGCTGATGCTGACACAAGCCCAGCTTTCCGATGTGGCGTCGCTGTCACAGCGCGACATTGATGTACGAGTCGCCAAGCTGCCCGACGGGGAAGATCCCGATACGCTGGCCAATCGCGATGCGGCTGCCCTTTTGCGCTGTGTCGCCAAAGCGCAGCCGGCGATTGACTACGTGCTCGATGAAGTGCTGGCCGGCAGCGAGTCAGACAGCCTGACCGGACGCGCAAAGATCATTTCGCGTATGACTCCGCTTTTGGCGTCGCTGCGCAATGAAACGCTGCGGGAACTCTACGTCGGAAAATTGGCGATGGCGCTGGCGGTCGATGCCAAGCTGCTGTGGAAACAGATAGAACAGGCAAAAACAAGTGGGCCAGCGACGGTAGAGCCAGCGACTACGCCGCCGACTGTGCGCAGTTTCGACCCGCCGCGAAACGCAAGCCAGCCGCGCAGCCAAGCACCGACGCAAGAGAGTCCGACACGTCGTCCACAAGGACGCGCCGCGGCGGGAATGCCGTTTGACGGGCACCTGCGAAATCTGCTTGGGCTTTTGGCCGATCATCCTGCGCTGTGGGACCAGCTTGGCGACGACACGCTGACCGCAATACCGAATCCGGTGTTGTCCGAGCTTTTGCGAGACGCGCGCGACCTGTGCCATAGTGGCGAGATTGTTTCCGTCGAAACCATCCTCAACATGTGCCCCGTCGAGCTGCGTGCTCCGGTGGCCGAGGCGATGCTGCAAAATCGGTTCAAAGAATCCCAACATCCAGACGAAGAACTAAGCCGGATCTCGATTTCGCTGCGCGTCCAAGCCATCGCTCGTGAGGTCGCCGACCTCCAGCAGACTTTTCAGCGCCAGAGTCGATCCGGTGAGCAAGAAAACAGACTTCAGCTTCTATCGCGCATACAAGATCTGACGAAATTACGCGCGTCCCTCTTACAAAATAGCCACCCCGCCCAGGCGGCAGTGGCTGGTACTGCTCAAGGAGATACCCCGCGATGAATCGTGACAACGCCGAGCGCCGCAAGCAGCAGCTCATTACGATGGGCAAGGCCAAGGGGTACTTGACCTATGACGAAGTAAACGACCACATGCCCGACGACGTGGTGTCGTCCGATCAGATTGACGACTGGCTGTCGTCTCTCGGAGATGAAGGCATCGAAGTCGTCGACTCTGCGGCCAGCGTCAAAGTCCGCTCGAATACGGCCCCGAAAGTTCCTGAACTCATCGAAGACGATGAGAAAAAGGAAGAAGAAGAAGAGGAAGAGTTCGACGGTGGCTATAGCAAGACCAACGACCCGGTGCGCATGTACCTGCGCAAGATGGGTTCGGTGTCGCTGCTCACTCGGGAAGGCGAAGTCGAAATCGCCAAACGGATCGAGGAAGGCGAGCGGCGGGTTCTGCAAGTTGTGCTCAATTCGTCGATTGCCGTCGAAGAAATCCTCGACCTGGGCGAGCGGCTGAAGAAGCAGAAAATCCGCGTCAAAGACGTCGTCCGCGACTTGGATGAAGAGGACGCCGATTTCGACGAGGAATGGCACACCGAGCGGGTCATCAAGATCATCGACAAGGTGCGTCGGCTCCAGCGTGAAAACGAAAAGATCCTCGAGGAGCTGGAGATCCCGCAGACCACCGGGCCGGCTTCGGCAACGCCGACACCACCGCCGCCTGCGCCAAGCAAAGCCGTCGAGGCCAAGCGCAAGAAGCTGCGCGACAAGATCGAAGCCAACAAGTCCGAAATGTTCGAGCTTCTGTCGGAGCTGCGCATCAACAAGAAGGTCATCGACCGCATCGTCCAGAAGCTCAAGAGCCTGGTGCTGCGCATCGAAAAGGGCGAGGCCGAGCTGGAAGAGTTCGAGCGCCGCGTCGGAATGCCGGCGAAGGAACTGGCCAAGACCCTCAAAGAAATGAAAGCGAACGCCACCAAGGCGAAAGCGATCACCAAAAAACTCGGTGTCACCGCCGAGGAACTGGAGAGCGCAGCGCTTGGCATGGCCGAAGCGAAAAAGCGGATCAAAAAGATCGAGGAAGAAGCCAAGCTTTCCGTCGACGATCTGCGCGCGACTTACAAAGAGATCCACGAAGGCGAGCGGATGGCGGAAAAGGCCAAGGCCGAGCTGGTCGAAGCCA